>CBFCZO010000034.1:0-28257 GCA_965602675.1 uncultured bacterium
CGGGGTCCAGGGGCGGAGCCCCTGGTCGAGCATAAAACAGGAATTGAAAGGATTCCAAGATCAACAAAGCCGCAGTCGTGGGCAAAACTTACGACCTTGTGTTGTGGTTGATGAAAAAGGTTGAGACATTTCCGCGTTCGCACAAGTTTACAAAATGTGACATTTCGGGTCTTTTTAAAACGGAAAATATTCGAAATATCGTTGTGATATCGTAAAATTCCCAATTTTAGCTGAAAAACCGTGTCACATTTGATTGGCTCGCCTTTTAATGATGACATCGAGCACATCTGAAGGCATACAGAATCGCCCATTTCAATCAATCTGGGATTGCCTGAGCGGCGATCTGTGTTACTCCCATAGGCTGCTATGCCTAAGAGGAAGATCGGCGCTTAGATTGCTTCTATACGCGCCGTTTCAATACTCTATGGACCTGTGTGGCTGTCCACTCGGCATTTTCCTTGGTGCCGTAGCCTTCGTTATTTAAACGCTGAGCGATGGCACGCAGAGATGAACGCCGACCTCCCTTACGACGTCGCCTCAAAGCGCGGATGTGACGAATGACGGCCTGCTCTTCGTCCGTCTCGCCGAATGCTTTCCGCCCCTCGCACTTCCCCTGCTCTGCCCTTACTCGTTCTCTGGCAGTACGGAGCTTCCTGACCAGCATGCTCTTCTCCAGTTCAGAGAAGACGCCCTGAATCTGGACGAGCGCTTTCTTCATCGGATCGGCATAGACCGCTTCGGTGATATCCTCTTCAGTGCGCGCGGAGATAAGTTTGATGCCTTTTGAAGCTAGATAGACAATCAGGTGTTCCTGAATCCGATATTCACGGGCCAAGCGATCAAGCCCCTCGACTATGACGGTGTTCACGCCATCGGAGAGAATCTGGCTGACCATCTCCTGAAACGCCGGGCGATTGGTCTCATCGGTAGTCCCGCTGACGCCCTCTTCGCGGAATACCTGGACAATCTCGTACCCAGCCTTAGCAGCATATGCGTTTATGGTATCGAGTTGACGCCTGAATCCGTGCCCGTCCACCTGCCCCAGGCCGCTAACCCTCAGATATGCATAAGCCTTTTGCACTGATCTTGCCTTGGCTTGTCTAGCTATAAACTAAAGCATTACAGAGAGTTAGTCAAGTATTTTGTTACGTTATCTTTGGATATCGTGGCAGGATTGCTTCACCTCCCGCCGCTTGTGATAGCCGCGCACTAGTAACTCGCTCGCCTCACGCTCCATCACTTCCTCAATTAACTTCACTAGGCCCGCCTGTTGCAGCGCAGGTAGCAGATCAGCCCGAAACGTTCTCTGACAGCTCCTCTGTCGCGTACTCTATTCGCATACTCGGTCGTACTATCTTCATAGCGTAGGCGCCTACGTTCAGTGTGGGTAAATCCCGTGACTGTCTATTCTTGGAGGGTGACAAACGCCCCTTCCTTCTTACAGCACCACAAGGATATCAGCTTACTGATCGGCGCAGCATTGGCAATACCGGCATGAGATTTGCACTCATACTTAACGGATAAGGGAGTGTCAACTAAGCTTATGAGAATAACGAGTAGCAAATATTCCGATATTGCACAGCGTAATTCTTCCGAAAGACTGCAGTGCAAATATTCTAAGTATTGCAATAATTTGGAGCGTTGTATTCTGCTTAGAATATTTGAAAATGTGAATAACTATCCTCCAATATGGGTTACTTAAGGAAATTAATGACCATCATCCACTTGAAAAAACCTAGAATTCATAGCCTGGAGGTTTTCGATGGCGAAAATTAAGCACCCAGAAATCGGCAAGACCTCTCAGAATATTGAGAGAGCCGCCGATGCCTTGTCTAAGATGTCCTTGCTCCAAACAAGCAAGACCGAATCGACGCCCCGCGTTCTTTCAGGTGTGAAACGCAATCAGTCTGCCACACCGGAGATCTTCCCCTTTCGAGCCGTATCCGTAACCCGCAGTTTTCAAGAGACCGAGGGACAACCGATCGCGCTCCGGCGTGCAAAGATGCTCAAGCGCGTACTGGAGGAGCAGCCTATCACCATCCAGGAGGGCGAGCTGATCATCGGCATGAAGACTCTCAAGCCGAGAGGTTCCCCGATCTTCCCGGAGATCAACTGCGCTTGGATTGAGCGGGACCTTGATATCCTCGCGAGCCGTCGGGAGACACCCTTTTTCGTGAGCGAGGAGACCAAGAAAATCCTTAGAGAGGAGGTTTTTCCCTATTGGCGCGGCCGTCAGATCTATGACCGCCTCCTAGAGGCGGTCCCGGAAAATATCTGGACAGCCGATAAACGGGGAGTAATTTATAATTATTTCACCTCCAGGACCATTGGCCACATAGTCGTCGACTACAACAAAGTCCTGACCAAGGGCATGAAGGGGATAATAGCCGACATCGAGAAATCTATGGATCGGCTGCGCTACGAAGACCCCGGCTATATCCTGCGCAGACAGTTCCTGGAGTCGGTGGCTTCAGCCTGCGGGGCGGTGATCACCTTCGCTCAACGTTACGCAGAGGAAGCGCGGCGCCTGACCGTGGATGCGGATAGCGCGGAACGCAAAGCAGAACTGGAGAAGATCGCAGCCATCTGCGACCGCGTCCCCGCCGAGCCTGCGAGGACCTTCCACGAGGCGCTTCAATCTTTCTGGTTCACCCATCTGGCCTTGAACCTGGAGACAGACGGCCATTCCATCTCTCCCGGCCGCTTCGACCAGTATCTCTATCCCTTCTACCGCAAGGATATCGACTCGGGAGAGCTGACGCAGGACGAGGCCCAGGAACTGCTTGACCTGATGTGGGTCAAGTTCGACGAGATCACCCTCGCCAAGGATTCCGGCGAGTCCCAGACCAGCAGCTCGTACCCCGACTTTCAAAATCTCAACATCGGCGGTCTGACCCCGGACGGCCGGGACGCGACCAATGAATTGTCGTTCATGTGCCTGACGGCCCTGGAACACGTCTTCCTGCCCCAGCCCGGCCTCTCGGCCCAGATCAGCACCAAGACTCAACAAAAGTTCCTGCTGCGGTGCTGTGAGGTGCTGCGGCTGGGCACCGGTATGCCGGCCATGTTCAACAGCGACACCATGGTCACCGGCATGATAAACCGGGGCAAGACCCTGACCGACGCCCGCTCGGGCAGCATCAACGGTTGCGTCTCCCCCAACTGCAGCGGCAAGGACAGGATGGCCTCTTCAGGCTACTTCAACCTGGCGAAATGCCTGGAGCTGGCTCTGAACGACGGGGTGGACCGGCTCGCCGGCGAGCAACTGGGTCCCAAAACGAGCGATCCTGCCGGATTCGACTCCTTTGACAGGGTGGTAGAGGCATTCCGCCATCAGGTGGCCTATTTCGTCGAAATGAAGATCCACTACGACAACATCATGCGCGACATCTACGCCTCTTACTGCCCCGTACCCCTGACGTCGGCTCTTATCGACGATTGCATCGACAGAGCGCTTGATTGGCACCAAGGCGGGGCACACTACAACCAAGCCGTAATATCGGGAGTTGGTGTAGGAACGGTTGCCGATTCCCTGGCTGCTATCAAGAAGCACGTTTTTGACGACAAAGAATACACCTTGGCTCAGCTGAAGAAGGTGTTAGACGATGATTTCAAGGGCCACGAGTTGCTTCGCCAGACCCTGATCAACAAGACGCCCCATTACGGCAACGACGACGACTACGCCGACAACCTGGCCTGCCTGGTTCAGAAGACATTTTGCGACGAGGTGGAAAAACACCGTGACATTCAGGGTGCAAGATATTGGGTTAACCTGCTGCCCACCACAGCCCACATCGCCATGGGTGAGGCCACCGGAGCCACCCCGGACGGTCGCCACGCCCGGGTGTGGCTGTCGGAGGGCGTTTCTCCGGTTCAAGGCCACGACCTGCACGGCCCCACGGCGGCAGCCATGTCGGTCGGCAAACTGGACCATGCCCGCTGCAACGGCACTCTTATGAATATCAAGATCAGCCCGAATTCGTTCAAGAGTGTAGAAGATTTGCATAAGCTTGCCGCCTTCATCAAGGGATATTTCGACCAGGGCGGACACCACGTCCAGTTTAATATCATCGATGAGAAGATTCTCTGGAAGGCCATGGAGCACCCCGATGAGTACCGCAACCTGCTTGTCCGCGTTGCCGGTTACTCCGACTACTTCGTACTCCTGAGCCCGGAGATACAGAGAGAGATCATATCGCGGACGGAGCACTGCCTGTAAATTGACCGGATAGTGTGCACGTTCTGCACCGGATGAGCCATTGGATTGCTAGTCGGATATTTTTCCGACCATGGACGCCGGCTTGTGAGGCCGGATGGAAAAGGAACCTGACACTCTTATGACCAATAGCCAAAACTCATCGACCTCTCCATATACGTCGGTCAAGGGTTGGATTTGGAACATTAAAAAATATGCCCTCCACGACGGCCCGGGCATCAGGACCACCGTTTTCTTCAAGGGATGTCCCTTGAAGTGCCCGTGGTGTTGTAACCCGGAATCACAGGCCTTTCAGCCCGAGATCATCTGGTTTCGCGAGAAGTGCCGGGCCTGCGGCAGGTGCCTGGAAGTCTGCCCAAGAGCGGCGGTTTCCGCCGACGTTCAGGGGCGTCGACGGATCGACCCCGAACGCTGCGATCTGTGTGGCCTCTGCATGGAACAATGCCCTGGTGAGGCTTTGAGTCTTGTCGGGCGGCCGATGAGCGTCGACGAAGTGCTCCGCGAGGTGAACAAAGATTCCGTGTTCCATAGCCGCTCCGGCGGCGGCATCACACTCTCCGGGGGTGAGCCGCTCGCCCAGGCCGTCTTTGCCTCGGAGTTGTTGCGCCGATACAAATATGATGAACGAGGCCTCCACACAGCCGTGGACACCTGCGGATATGTGGAATGGAGAGAGCTGGTCAAGGTACTACCTTACACAGATCTTTTCTTGTATGACATTAAACACATGGACTCCTCCGAGCACTGTCGTTTGACGGGAGTCGGCAACGAGCTGATCCTCGAAAACGCCCGGCGGATTGCCGATACGGGCAAGGTGCTGATTGTCCGCCTTACGCTCGTTCCCGGTTATAATGACAGTGAAAAGAACGTCAGAGGCACTGCGGAGTTCGCCAGGAGTCTCAACGGCGAGGAAGAGGTGGATTTACTTCCATATCACCGCCTGGGCGAACATAAGTATGCACGCATGGAACGGAAATATGCTCTTGCAGGCACGAAACCCCCCGCAGACGAGTATTTAGCTGTCCTGCGACGGATTGTTGAGGAGTATGGACTGCGAGTCAGAATCGGCGGGTGACCGGCCGGCTGCTGAACATGGCTCTTCCGCGTTTGCTGACACCACTTGCAATGCCTCTATTGTCCTCGGCCGGCAAAGGATACTTGGTCGCGCTGCTCTTTCCTTTCAGACTCCTTGGCTTGCCTGCAGAGCAGAGCAATGCTTGAGGACAGGTCATGGGCAGGCGCTATGGAGATGATCCGGAAACCAAAAATCAAAGGGAATACGATTGATGAAAGACGTCGTCTTATCCTGCACGAAATGCCATAAGGAGTTTTCACCGCAAAGGGTTTATCCCCGGTGTTCTGCATGTACCGAACCTCTGGAGGTAACTTATCCGCGATTGGAAAAGGCTGAAATCCAATTCCGGGGGACCTTGTTGGAGCGCTATCGGAATTTCCTTCCTTTTGAGAAAATTCACAGGGAAATCAGCCTTGGCGAGGGGGACACCCCACTGCTCAAATCGACTGTCATAGCTGCGGAGATCGGAATTCACTCCCTCTACTTCAAGAATGAGTCCCAGAATCCTACCTGGTCTTTTAAAGACCGGGGGACGGCGGCTGGCTTGGAGCATGCCCTCTCGCTGGGATTCAGCAGAATCGGCACGGTATCCACGGGGAACATGGCGACCTCCGTTGCCGCCTACGGGGCGCGGGCCGGGCTGGAAACCTATGTTCTGGTGCCCCACAACCTCCCCAGGGAAAAGGTCGCTCCGATAGCAGTCTACCATCCTCACCTGATTATGGTGGACGGAGATTACGGCGACCTCTATTACAGGAGCCTGGAGATCGGGGAAAAGCTGCGTTTATACTTCATCAACTCCGATGTGCCGTTCCGCGTGGAGGGTTCCAAGACGATCGCCTTCGAAATCTGTGAACAGTTGGACTTTTCCATACCCGATTATGTCGCCGTGCCGGTCAGCGCGGGCGGGAATATCAGAGGAATCGCCAAGGGTTTTGAAGAGTTTTATCGCGTCGGCCTTATCGAGAAGATGCCAGGGATGATCGCCGCCCAGGCAAGCGGGTGTTCGCCGATCGTAAACGCATATGAAGAAGGAAAGGAAACGATTGAGAGAATCTGGAATCCCCGAACCATCGCCCATGCAATTGAGAATCCATTCCCTCCCAGCGGCAACCAGACATTGAGAATATTAAAAAGAAATAACGGAATCGCCGTAAAAGTGAGTGATGATGAGATCTTAACAGCTCAGGAATTAATGGCAAGAGACGGCATCTTCGGCCAGCCCGCCGCGGCGGTCCCGTTGGCGGCGGTGAAGATGCTGCTCGCCCGAAACTATTTACACTCCACAGACTCCGTTGTATGCGTCGTGACGGGGTCCGGCCTGAAATACACGGCGGCCCTTGAAAAGAAGAGTTTTGATATAAAGACAACTAACCTTGAACGATTAAGTGAAGCTTTCGAACACTAGAACAGTGAAGAAATAAATCCGAATCCGACGGTCGGCCGCGGGAGCACGTCATCCCGGGCGACATGCTCCCCGCGAGCCGAAGTTCTATAAAGGGCTTTCTCTGATGAATGGTGTTTTCGCTTGCTCAGAACGACGCGCAAATTTTCAATATGTTACGTGGTGGCATTCCGGCAGAACCTCGGAATCTGGGATAAACTACCGACGTTTGATTTATTTAGCCTTAAAGGCCAATAAATTGAGAGATAGTCTTTGCCTGCGTATAGAGGAGCAGGTAATCCCCTCCACCGGCTTTGGAGTCGGTGCCGCTCATGTTGAAGCCGCCGAAGGGGTGTACACCGACTAGCGCCCCAGTACTCTTGCGATTGAAATAGAGATTACCTACGTGGAACTCCTCTCGCGCCTTCTCCAGCTTGAGCTGACATCTGCTGTAGACTGAACCAGTGAGGCCGTAGTGGGTGTCGTTGGCAATCTCCAAGGCATGGTCGTAGTCTCGCACTTTGATAAAGGCCAGTACGGGGCCGAAGATCTCCTCCTGGGCGATGCGCGCGCCGGGCGCGACTTCTGCAAAAACGGTAGGCTCGATAAAGTAACCGCTTGGATCGCCGGGACCGCCGCCGCACATCAGACGTCCCTCGCGCTTACCGATTTCGATGTAATCGGTGATGGAATGGAAAGCCTGCTTGCTGATCACGGGCCCCATCCAGTTCTCTCTCGACTTGACCGGGCCGATGCGGATAGTCTTAGCCTTTTCAACGACGCGCGAGAGAAGCTCGTCATAGACACCGTCGACTACGATTGCGCGGGAGCATGCACTGCACTTCTGCCCCTGGTAGCCGAAGGCGCTGATGACGATGCCGTCCGCGGTGGCTTCAAGATCGGCATCCTCGGCAACGACAATCGCATTCTTCCCCCCCATTTCGGCGATAACTCGCTTGATCCAGACCTGCCCCGGGCTGATTTTCGCCGCTAACTCGTTAATCCGCAGCCCGACCTCCTTGGAACCGGTGAAGGCAATGAGGCGCGTCTTGGGGTGCTCCACCAGAAAGTCCCCCACCTCGCCGCCGCTGCCAGGGCAGTAGTTGAGGACACCGTCCGGCAGCCCTACTTCCTCCATGATCTCGGCGAATTTGTAGGCCGTCACCGGGGATTCGGACGATGGCTTGAGCACCACGGTGTCGCCGGCGACGATCGCCGCGCTGCTCATGCCGCACATAATGGCGTTGGGGAAGTTCCAAGGGGGGATTACAATCGCGACACCGAGGGGGAGATAACGCAGCTCGTTTTCTTCCGGCGGGTAGTAAGTGAGCTGCTGATGCCCGCCCAGGCGAATCATCTCGCGGCCGTAAAACTCGAGCATGTCGATCGCCTCGGCGGTGTCGGCGTCGGCCTCGACCCAGTTCTTCCCTACCTCAAGCACCATCGTGGCGTTGAGTTCGAAGCGGCGTTGGCGCATCCGCTCCGCCGCCCTGAAGAGGTAGCGTGCCCGCACCTCCGGCGCCACACGTTTCCATTCCTCAAACTTTTCAGCGGCGGTCTCTATGGCCTTGTCGGCCAGCTCTCGGGTCGCCTTACTTACCCGGCCTATCACTCCGGAGGTGTTGGACGGGTTGATACTCTCGTTAATATCATCCGTATATATCTCTTTATCACCGATACGTAACGGATACTCCTTGCCGAACTCGCTCTCGACCTTAGCGATCGAAGCCTCCATCGCATCGATGTTGGAAGGATCGCTGAAGTCGATCAAGGGCTCGTTAATGAATGGTCTGATCATCGTTTCCTCCTATCTGCTTCCACGTGTGCGCTAAGGCCACGGAAGAGTACCGATGTAATCTCTATTTCCGGCTATAACGCGGACTGTGAATCGCAATCTCAGCGGACGCGAACCTGAGATAGTAAGCCCCTGGATTAAACATTTCCAGGGGCTGGTCTTCCATCAGTTACTTACGGCGATCAGAATGTCAACCGGAAACCGAGCTGGTAGAAGCGCGCGTTGACGATAGAGCTGGGTACCAGGAAATTGCTCGAGGTAATAAGCGTGGAATTGTAGCCCGTGACCGCATCATCGTTAAAGAGGTTGAACGCGTCAAAGATGATGCCGGCGCGGAGGCGGTCGGCAAAGGTGAACGATTTCTCCAGACGCAAGTCCACGTTGAACCTGCTGTCATAGCGATCCGTGCCGTCGATCTCCTTTATCAGCAGGGAACCGCTGGTCCCGGTGGGCCTGTAGTAGAGGCCGTATGGAGTGCCCGAGTAGTAAGTCACAACTGGGCTGATGAAAATATCAAAAGGCGCAATGTACGTACCGCTCAGCTTTATGGCGTGTGGACGCTCGAGATAAGCTCTGCCGCCGGAGTTGATATAGCGGTTGGGATTACTTACGTCATTGCCGCCCCAGAAGGCACCGGACCACTGCTCCCAGTTGGCCGTGTTGCGGCTGTAGGTGTAGTTGGCCTTCAGGCTCCAGTTCTCACTCATCCGCTTGTTGAACTCGAAAAGGAGCCCCCAGTACTTGCGGAACGGATCCTCCAGTATGCCGGGATCGCCCTTCCTCGGGTTAGTGTATTCCTGGTAATCGCCGGGATTGTAGTTGTTGTAGAAGCTGCCGTTGAAGGAGCCGTTCTCGTTGCTGAAGCTGGTTTGATCCATCACCCAGGTCGCCGCGGGGCTGATGAGGCCGATGATGTTGTTGTCCTTCTTGTAGACGAAGGTGAAGGAAGCGGCGATATTCTCCCACAGTTCACGATCGACGCCGAAGCTGAAGCCCTCGGTGTATTGGTTTGTAAAGTCATCGCTGATGCTGAACAGACCCGTGCTTCCGCCGAACATGTATTGCAGCACCCACTCGTTGTCGACCCACATGTAGGCCTTGCCGGGCGGCATCTTGATGGACAGCGACTCGGTGTTGCCGCTCTGAACGCCCTCGTAGTAGCGGCCGGCGAAGCCCCTGATCACCGTCTTGCCGTCGCCGAAGAGGTCGTAGGCGAATCCCAGGCGGTAGGCCGGCTGGCCCATTGTCGCGAAGCTGTCGGTGGTGCCGCTTGGTGAGTTTGACGCATCGTAGGGGCTAAGGCTGGTTCGGTCGTAGCGCACGCCGAGGTTGAGGGTCAGCTTGTCGGTCATGCTCCAGCTGTCCTGGGCGAAGAAGGCGTAGTTGTCGATGGTCGTGCCGCCGTCGCGCACCCCAAAGTCGTACTTCCACCAGGGTTCGCCCATCCAGGTGTCCTGCCAATTAGTCAAGGACATATAGCGGGGAGTAGCGGCCGAAGACCAGTCGAAACCGTACTTCATGCTATGAGAACCGACCAGATTATCATTAAAGTAATTGAGGGTGAAAAGCAGGGAGTTCAGGGGACGATCCGCAATGTCCCAGCGCATGGCGCTGCTGCCCGGCAGCATCACACCCCAGGCGTTGTCCCACAGACAGGGCAGATTCTGTCCGTTCGCAAGCTTGGGCTTGTTCTCGTAATGGTAGTTCTGCTTGTAATAGCGCCCTTCGAGGACGAAATCATCACTCAGGATGAAGGTGTGCTGCAGCTGGTATGTCTTGTAGTTCATCGGTTGTTCCCAAAGGCTGCTCTCGTAATTGGACCTCCAGCCCCCATTGTATCGCCTGTGGCTATTGAAATGCTTATACCACTGGAAGCTGAAGTATGTGATGTTGCGTTTGTCCCACTGGCCACTAAGCTTCAGGAAAAAGCGCTTCTGATCAAATGTCTGGGTGATGGTCTTGTCGATGAGCTCGCGCTCGGTCGCCGACTTCGTATAGTTGAAGTTGGTGAAGAACCAGACCTTGTCCCCCAGGATCGGGCCGCCGAGAGCGAAATTGGGATTGTCCAGCTTGGATGCCGTCGGTGCGGTTATCCCGTATTGCGTATAGTTCCCCGTGTTGTCGCTCACCCATCCGACTCTCTGCATAAAATAGTTGACCTCGCCGTGGAAATCGTTGCCCCCGCTCTTGGTGACGACGTTCAGCGCCGCCCCGGTGAAGCCGCTGTACTCCGCCTGGGCGCCGAACATGGCCACGTCAACCTGCTCGACCGCCTCGATGTTCATGCTGGTTCCCAAATAGGCGGTCCATCGGTCGGTCACGTCCACACCGTCGATGTTGAAGGAATTGCCGTCTGACTGCACGCCGCCGAGCCCGGAATTGTCCGTAAAGCCGGCAGACAGATTCGGAAGATTGAACACCGCACGGGTATTGGGTATGTTTTGTAGGAACGAAAGATCAAGCGTGTCGGCGATGGCTGAGGTTGTCTTATCAATTATCGGCGCTTCACCGATAATCACCACCGTTTCCTCAAACCCACCCGGTTGCATCACCTTGTCGATCGTGGCAGTGGAGTTGAATGTGACGATGACACCCTTTTGTTCAATTGAACTGTAATCCTGCTTCTCGAACTTGATGTCATAGGTGCCGATCGGCAGCAACGAGAAGCGGTACTTGCCACGCTCGGTGGTGGTTGTGCTTAGCGTGTGGGCTATTAAGGCTTCGGAGGTGATCGTTACCTTCACATCAGAAATCACAAGGCCCTCGGCGGTAGTAACAGTACCGACGATGCTACTCTTGTTCTGCGCCATTGCCACTGAAGCAACCAGCAGAACCAAAATGAGTGGAATCAGCTTTTTCATTGCTTCACCCTCAAATAAGGTTGGTTTCTAACCATTAGCAATGAAAAATCGCCGTATCACGTTGCTTTGAGCTATAGCTACAGCGACCTTTCACACAACCCCCGGTGGGTTACTCTGCGGACAAGTATACCTGTGCAAATTATATGCCACGAGTTGGATTTGGGCGGTAAAGTCCGGACAATAATATCAAAACAGGGGAATCCGGCACTGTCCCGCAGGATGTTGGTCGGTTTGGCCCCGGTTCATGTACAGACCATTTTGGTTTCCCTTTTACGTCGCTCAATTCATGTGAACGGCGACTCTGTCATCGCTACCAACTCGTTGAGCAGAAGCGCCCCAACTTGATTTGATGACAGCGCCTCAATGTACTGAGTGTTTGACCTTCCAGCACACATTTCGATTACCATTCGGTTCACGTTTTACCTTCAATCCCAGCCAGACCGGCAATCATCTCTCCAATTTCCCAAGTTGTCGTTAGGGTCAGTGAACTAACAACCAAGCTGAGACAGCATACTCTTGACAGCCTCCTCACGACGGCACTTGGATTAACAGCAGTGGTAGTCGCCGGCCTGAGTGTGCTTTCAGTGGCTCTGCTGCAAGATTCGACAATCCTCCGCTCAACAATGCAGTTGTCCAGATTAACTTCATTGCTCCGCAGGAGACAACTAGATAGCTTCCCCCCTTGCTAAGGTCGACATTTCGAAACGAATTATTTGTCACCACTCAACACTGGGTGCGATATGGTCTTGGCGCAGCCCCGCATTAGACGTCCTCTTGCCATATTTATTTTGCGAGAATAAATCCACATCTCCCTTTAAATACAGCTTTATGAATACAACATCTTGAATATCCGCAATTAAATATATTAATGATTTCGTTTTGAAACGTGTCGTTTAACGCCGCAATAATCATAGCGCGCTAAAATATACTTCCCTCAACAATAATCCTTATCAAACAGCTCGTTCAACCTAAAATATTTCGATGATACCGGCTGGGCACTTACTTTCAGGGAAAGGGAAAAGAAAACATTTCGTTTACGAAAATCCAGGAAAGCTCTTCAAGGTTCAATTTGAGACTGCTGCAAAACTACCTACCTGATATTGCTCTCGGATTGACAGTGCCCGTTCAGCGATGCGACAATCATCCATAACATATTGATTTAAATGGAGATCGTTGCGATGAAGGGCGAGGTCAAACGTCAGGGCGGCTTCTTCGCCGAGCCGATATATGAGTCGATCATCCCCAAGAGACACCTGCTGCGCCGCCTGCTGAAGCTGGTGGACTGGGAGGACCTTGCTCTGGAGGCGGTCGACTGCTACGCCGACTCCGGGCGGCCGTCGTGGCCCCCCGAACAGATGTTCAAGATCGCCGTGCTGCAGTTTCTCTACGACCGCTCCGACCGTCAGATGTAGGAGGACCTGCGCTATCACCCGGCCTTCAAGTTCTTCGTCGGCCTGGCCGCGGACGAAGTGGGGCCGGACAACGCCGCCATCTGTCGCTTCCGCTCGCGCTTGGGCGCCGAGCGCTCGGTCCCGCCGAATGCGGGATTCAACCGCATCGTAGCCCAGGCGCGAGCTCAGAAGCTGGTGAGCGATCGCCTGCACGCGGTGGACGCCACGGCGGTGCAGTCTAAAGTCAACACCTGGCGCTGGCGCGACGGCGGCGGTAAGGACGACGATCCCAGGTCCGGCGGAGGCGGCGGAGGGCTGGAGAAGTGGGAGGGGCCGTGCCTGGGGAGCGGCCCGGCCCGCGACGGCGGTGAACCTGAAGCGGATGGTGTGCCTGACGAGCGCACCATGAGGTGAAAACCGGGAGCAGATCGCGCTCGAAGGGGCGTGAAATGCAGAATCAACCAGGGAAATGGGGGTAAGAAGCCTGGTTGGAGAGCCCGGCGGGAAAAGAATCCCTCATACCGTCATGAAAGGGCAGTAAGTAGGCATGGTGCATGGCGTTTCGCAGCGGTCTCAATTTGAAACGAGGGTTCATTGTGAATTCAAGCGCCGCCATAGCGTTGTCTTGGATATACCAAGCATGCGCGCCACCTTTTTCTGTTCGCCATAGCGACTCATGAGTTTTTCAATTATCTGCTTCATCAGGTTTCTGTAGGAACCGTCAAACTCCAACTCGAGTCGGTTGCTATTGACACAGTTAGTCTCACCGTCAGGATTGTCTTCAAGAATATGAGCCACTAGATCTTCATCAATTATCGCTTTTTCACTAATCAGGACCACACGTTGAATCACATTGAAGAGCTCTCGTATGTTTCCAGGCCAACTGTATTCCTGTAACCGCTCAATGCACCGCCTTGTAAAAGAAACAGGTTGCTTCTTGTACGTTCTGCAGGATTGGACAGCGAAATACTGAACAAGCAGCGGGATATCCTCGATTCGTTCGCGAAGAGGAGGGATCTCCAGTTTAAGCATGTTCAGACGATAGAACAGGTCTGAGCGGAACCTGCCCTTTTCGACCATGTTGCGAATATTCTTATTAGATGCGGCGATTATTCTCACATCTACTGGGATTATCTTGTCGTCTCCTATTCTCCTGACCTCCTTATACTGCAGCACCTTTAAAAGGCTTGACTGAAGACGTAGCGGTATTTCAGATATTTCGTCAAGAAAAATTGTCCCGTGGCTGGCCAGCTCGAATAATCCCTTTTTGCCACTCCGTTTAGCCCCGGTGAAAGACCCTTCCGAATATCCGAAGAGTTCGCTCTCCAGCAAGTTATGCGGTATGGCGGCACAGTTAATATCTAAAAAAGGGCCGTTCCTGCGGGGGCTGAGGTTATGAATGCTCTGAGCGAAAAGGTCTTTGCCCGTACCGGTCTCGGCGATTATCAGCACCGTGGCGTCAACCTGGCTGAACTTGCGCGCCATGTTGACGGAGGCCATAAAATCGCTGTGTCGGCCCACAAGGTCGTCAAATGTCGCAACAGCGGCAGGATTCTTTGCGTTGCCTTGCCTTCTGATTTCCTGTTCTCTTTCATTAATAAAACTGACCGGTTTTACCTCTACCAACGTACAGAAAGAATCACAGGCATTTATGTTAATATTAATCATCTCGTTTTCACGGATAATAATATTATCCTCCAGCTTCGCCACCGGCCATTTGAATTCCGGAATCAACTTGGGTATAGGCAAACCGCTATACAGGTCGCCTCCAAGGAGTTGTTTTGCTTTTTGATTGAATAAAAGGACCTTCCCTTCCGCGTCAACATAGATGATCCCATGGTCGATAATACCCATAAGAACCTTGACTTGACGACTGAGTATTGAAACTTCCCTGACTTTTTCCAGAGATTCCAGTCTCGTGGCAAGAAGCATGGCCATCTTGTTTAGAAATTCCGTGTAAGTATTAATATTTGCCAGCAATAGTCTTCGCTGCTTATTATTAAAAGCAATCAGTGCCATATTCCCGACGGCGTTTCCCTCGATGACAACCGGATGATTGATCACGGCAAGATCGAGGCATGTCTTTTTGAATTCGCAGTTCCGGCAGAGAGGATCAATCCGAGGTTTGTCAAGGACGATTATCTTACCGGTCCTTAGAACTTGATAAGAAATTGTGTGACGGGTAAGAACGTCGCCCAAACAATTTAGATATTTCCCGGTAGCTGCGATTCTGACAAGATTTTCATCAACGATGGTAACCCCAAGGCGAGTGAAAGAGGCGGCTGACACAGCCAATTCCTGTGCGAATTGCTTGATGCTTGCTAAGTTTAGGAGGTTTTCCATCGGAAACTATTCCCTGAGACCGTCGCCAAGGAGAACTCGTGCGGCTGATCCAAACTCACAGTGAGACTCGTCTCAATGTGAAAATCCCTTAAGATCAATATTAATCCGAATGGCGGTACGGGCACCCTTCAAGCGCCTTTTTGCAGCGCATGATCTCTTACTTCAACCTCGCTCACGGCTTTTCTACTAAATATAATAAATCTCAGCCTCGAAGGTGTCAACTTGAGATTTTATCGCAACTCCAATATCGACGCTACGGCGCGGATTTTATATTCCCTGAACCCTGCTTGAATTACCGGAACGTTCTCGACTCGCATATTTCATCCGCCGCAGGCGGATAGGAGCCGCCGTGAACGAGCCTGTCAGGTGGAAAGCGGTTCCGCCGAGATGTTCGCCCGCCGGCGATGGGGACACGCAAAGCGTACATCCATCAGCTTCAGGGAATTCTAAATCCCTCTTTAAACGGATCGGCGTTATCCAAGATCAGTTGTTGTATTCCCGTAATATATGCCGAGCCAGTGATCTCAGGGAGTATCGCTTTATAGCGGCCTAGGTTCACTTCCTCCACGATCCTGCCTTTGAACTCCGTGCCGATGATGCTCTGATATGAATATTCCTCACCCAATTTGAGTTTACCTTGGGAATTTAACAACGCCATCTTAGCACAGGTGCCCGTGCCGCATGGGGATCGATCGAATTGTCCTTCCCCGAAAACCACAAGGTTTTTCGGGGGATCCGAACTCTCATCGTAGATCTGGACAAGTTGGATCAGAGCTTGTTCCCCGCTATCGGGGTAGAACACCTTGACGCTGCCATTCATCGCCCGCTTGATTTCCATCCCTAGGTCTACCAGTTTATGCAAGTTATCCAGGGAGAGATCAAGGGAGAGCTGGGATGCCGTGATCAACGCGAAGAAGTTGCCGCCGTATGCTACGTCAACCTGGACTTCACCTAGGCCGTTAACCAATAGTGATTCCGAGGAATGGAAGAACGAGGAGACATTACGAATCGTCACATGCCAGATTCTATCATCTACAAGCTCGGCCCTGGCGTGTACCTTTCCGGCCGCAGTATCCAGGACCAGCGTCCTGGAGTCAATCAGGCCCAGCTCCAGCAGCACTGTCACCGTCCCTATCGAGCCGTGAACACACATGTCCAGATAACCATCATTATCGATGAAGAGGACGCCGACATCGGCATCGGGGGAGGCCGGGGCAGTGATGATGGAGCCGAACATATCCTTATGCCCACGGGGTTCGTTCATGAGAAACTTGCGAAGATCATCCTTGTTACTAGCGATCCAATCCCTCTTCTCCCGCATATTGTTGCCAGGAATGTGAGGGACTCCGCCGATTACTATTCGGGTCGGTTCTCCGGCGGTGTGGGAATCAACCACACTGATTATCTTGACAGGCCTCATATCCATAATCCCCAGTTAGATCAAATCTCTCTTCATATTCGTCAGCACCTCGCAGCCGGTCTCGGTCACCAGGACCATATCCTCCAGCCTAGCCGCTCCAACTCCCGGGACATAGATGCCGGGTTCAACCGTGACCACCATATTAGGCTTGAGAACCGTATCAACGCCTCGATCCAAGAACGGACTCTCGTGGAGTGAAACCCCGATCCCGTGGCCGGTAAGATGGGGAAAATACCGACCGAAACCTTCCTTTTCGATCAACATTCGAGCAACATTGTCGATTTCTCCGCCTGATTTGCCCGGCCGGATGGCTTCGATGGCACTCTCTTGCGCTTTTCGCGCGACCTCGAAAACCTTGCGCCTTTCCCTGGAAGACCCGCCCAGGCTGAAGGTCCGAGTCAGGTCAGAACAGTAGCCTTGGTAGATCGCTCCCATATCAAAGAGATTGAGCTCGCCCTCCCGCAGCTTCTTGTCGCTGGAGAAACGCTGCGGCACCCATCCGTTCTCACCCGACATGAGGAACGGTTCGAAAGACTCTCCCTCCGCGCCCGCAAGCCTCATCATATACACGGCATAGTTTGAGATTTCCCTCTCTGTGACGCCCTTTTCGGTGATGGCCTTTTTTATCGCCTCATCCATGGCTGTGTCGGCAATAGCCGCAGCTCGGCGGATGGCCGTCAGTTCAGACTCGGATTTAACCGACTTCAGCTCAAACAACTCATCCTCTAAAGAAAAGAGCTCTTGGCCGTTTTCGCAAAGCTGCTTCAAGTAATTTGCCTGGTGATGAGTGAGCGCGCCGGGATCAACCCCTATCCTCCCTGAGCTCACCCCCAGCGTGTCACCCAATACGGAGAGGTAGTCGGGGGTATCGTCCCGGAAACAAACGACGTTTTCGATCCAGCTATCCCTTTTCACTCGCTCGTAATCCAACCGGGAAGCCACAAGGATTAACTTGCCTTCTATGTGAATGCAAAGAACGTAATCGGACCAGCGAATCAACCTCAGCCCGCTGAAATAAATAATATTGGCATGATCAAAGAAGACCGCGGCTTCTATTTCCCTTTCCCGCAAGCATTCAATCAACGTGGAAATCTTGCCCCGACATTCTTCGCGAATAAGATCTTCATTCTTCATTTGCTCTCCTCGCTCAAATAATACGAGCAACAATAGTCGGCTTAAGTGTTATGCAAATCATACAACCAAGAGAATAACGCTTTTCATCTCCTCCTCGATTTCCTCTTGCGCGTAAACATAAAAAATCAAATTGTTGTTCAGACAATTGCCGCCATCGACATCACTTCTCCTTAAGCTTAGGAATCAAGGGTAATAGAACATGCGATGGGTGCTCGGCGTCGTGGTAGACGGTCTGTTTAGCCACGACCATTTCTGTTGAGGTGTACGGATCAAGACTGGTGTTGAGGTTTCGATGGTAAAGAGGGAAGTCGCTGCTGGAGACTTCTACACGTATGCGGTGGCCCTTTTTGAAGACGATGCCCGTCGGGGGCAGGATGATCTCGTAACGGTATACCATGCCCGGCTCGATGAGTTCGGCCTTGGTAGTCCCGTTGCGGAATCGAGCGCTGAGAATGCCGATGGCCGGATAGCAGACGTTGTAGGCGGAACCGTCGGGATGAACGTCGACGAGCTTGGCGCAGAAGTCGGTATCACGGGCGGAAGAGGCGGCGTAGAGAATCACCTTGACGGGGCCGGTAACCTCCAAGTCCGCAGTCAGCACTCCCGAGGTGTATACGAGAACGTCTTGCCGCTCCTCATTCGGCCGCTGGTCTATCGGATCGGCGGAGATCCCTCCCCGGGCCCCCTTTCCACCGCGCAGCGACGGCACCGGATCTGCGGGATCGTAGTCGTAACTGTCGGGCTTCTCTTCGGCGGGTAATACGGGGTCCAGCTTTCCATCGCCATAAAGGGTGTTGGCATCGCCGCCGCCGTGGAAATAGTAAGGAGTATATTGAGTGCGCGCCAGAGGCCACTCATTCTCCTCGCGCCAGCGGTTTTCACCCATGATGAAGAGCTTCACTTTCGGCTCTCGATCGACGCCGTTGTCGTAATCTTTTAGCCAGTGATCGAACCAGCGCAATTCGAAGGACCACATGTGAGGCGCGGCCTCCGGACCGAAGTCCATATCGCCCATGGAGGTATACTCGACGTAACCGGGATACGGCCCCCTGTGCTGCCAGTAGCCGATGATCAGGTGCTGGTTTTCACGGGCGAGCGCGGAGCCGCCGCCTGCGACTACACCGGCGTAGTTGGCCAGGGAGCCCATCTGGCAGTCGTCGAACCAACCGGTGACCGATACCGCAGGAACCACGACATTTCTGTAGAGATCCCTGAGGCCTTGCGAGCACCAATAATCGTCATAAACGGGATGGGAAAGCCACTGTTTCCAGTGCGGGATATTGCGGCCGAAAGACTCGTCGAGAGAAATCAAAGGCAGATGGCTTAGACTCTCGTTCCCCCAATCATAGAGACTGAGGTCCTGGTTTGTGCGGCTATCTACCATCACGGCCCATGTGAATGAGTCCATCAGGTAGAGCGTGCCCAACATGTGTGAACAGATATCCAGGAAAAAATCGCTCGGGGAGCCGTAGACGAAGAGGCAGACCAGATGCGGAGGCGCCGCGCCCGCTGCTTCCCACTGGGTGTAGCCCATATAGCTGAGGCCGCGCATGCCGACCTTGCCGCTGCTCCACGGCTGGGACGCGCACCACTCGACCGTGTCATAACCGTCGCTCCCCTCGGCCTTCTGAGGCTGCCAGTCGCCCTCCGAATCGTAGCGGCCGCGGCAGTCCTGGGCCACGTAGACGAAACCGCGTGCGGCGTAGAACCGGCCAACTTTATCTTCGGAGGGTGAGTTGTTGCTGTAAGGGGTGCGCAGTAGGATGACCGGGAATCGGCCTTCCGCTTTGGGCCGCCATACATCGGCGCTGAGAACGACGCCGTCGCGCATCGGGACTTTCAAGCCGGCCTCGTAAAGCACGGCGAAGTGTGGCTGCGAGATCTTCTCCGGAGCAAGGGATTCCTGAGCTGGAAGTAAACTACTAGAAAAGATAACCAGCGCGAACATAAGCTGAAATACGGCCTTTATTCGACTCAATGGATTTCCTCCTTTATGACTGTCTAACTTGACATAATGAAACGACCTTTTCCGCCTTGCGCTTTTCTCTGACCAGCTCAGGATCTGAAAGCGGCAGAACGCAAAAGGATTCCCCGATATGATCCTCCAATTTTTAACTCGCAAGAAACGTGCCTTATTTCGCCCTCGCACATGCCAAATTCAACCTCTTCCAAGCCAAAAGCAACGGCCCTTGACAGATTGAATTCAATTCACAGGGCGCAATCCAAAATCCGTAACATTATGGCACGAGAATTGCTCCTTCTCTTCCGGTCGATAAAAACGGCTCGTTTGGGCGACCGGTTTGTGTCTTCCAGGTTTTTCAGTCGGCACGTGGTTGTCATCTGCGATCTTCATCTCGTTCTTACGGCGATCAGTTGAGACACGAGAGAAGCGAGGCGGCGAGATCCGGCGGTCAAGATTAGAATAATGTCTGCGAACAACACAAACGATCGCATAGCGAAGCCAGCAGCGTCGCTTTCCGCGGCTATTCCGCTCATTCTTTGATTCCATCGGCAGTTGAAGAAAGGAAGGTTCATGATGAGGTATGTGACAACAATCCTGGGCATTTTACTTTTATTCAGCAATCCGCTTCTCGCCCAAGATCCCGGGCTGTCCGAGCGATGGACGCCGGAACACGGCCAGCGGCAGCGCACGCTGGGCGGAGAGCGGATTTCTCCCGATGGCAAATGGGTTGCTTTCACCGTCAACGATGCAATTATGAACTCCGAAGAAAGCAGGTACTTGACCCACATCTGGCTTGCCGCCCCCGATGGTTCGCGCTCCTTTCAGCTCACCATGGGTGACGAATCCTGCACCTCTCCACGCTGGTCCCCCGACGGAAAGTGGATAGCTTTCATCTCGGAACGCAGCGGCAATGACAACATCTGGCTGATTCGCCCCGACGGCGGCGAAGCGTGCCGACTCACAGACTGCAAATCATACATAAACGACCTCAAGTGGTCGGCCGCTGGTGACCGCATCGCTTTCATTATGAGAGACCCGGAAACGGAGGAGCACAAACAGGCCCGCGAGGCCAAGCGCGATCCAAAGATAATAGGAAAGGACATCCGCTACAGCCACCTCCATGTGGTTGAGGCAAAACCGCACGTCAGCGGCTTCCCGGAGGCCAGGCGGCTCACCGAGGGCGATTTCGAGGTGACTGCGTTCGACTGGTCCCCCGACGGAGGGACTATCACCTTCAGCCACCAGCCGCAGGCGGGCTGGAACGACTTCTTCGGCTCCGAGATCTGCCAAGTACCCTCCCAAGGTGGTGAGATGCAGCCCCTGGTGCGCCAGCCTTCGATAGACTGGTATCCGCTCTACAGTCCCGACGGCAGATGGATCGCCTTCTACTCGTCACGGGGCAAGGTGAACTGGGCGCCCGCAGGTTACGTCAGCCTCGTCCCGGCCTCCGGCGGCGAAATAAAGCTGTTGGCGAACACCCCGGACGAGGATCCCACCCTCATCCGCTGGAAGGACGACGGCAGCGGTTTATACGTCGCCGAGTTTTACCACACAACCAGCAAAATCTACTTCCTTCCTGTGGACGGCGGAAAGCCCGAAGTCGTGGCGCAGGTTAAAGAGGGCTTCATAAGTCTGAGCGCCGATGTCTCGGCGGACGGCGGGCTGGCGGCATTCGGATATGAAAACATGAGCTCCCGGCCGGAGATTTACATCTGCGCGCCGGGAGGTCAGCCCCGTAGGATAAGCGCTGTCAACGCCGATTTTCCCGACCTTCCCTACGCCCGGAGTGAGGTAATCACCTGGAAGACCACAGACGGAGCCGAAATCGAGGCGCTTCTGACCTACCCCCTGGATTACCGGCCGAACATGAGATATCCGCTCCTCCTGATCATCCACGGCGGACCTGCGGCAGTGCACTATCAGAACCACACAGTCGACCGCAACCTCTATCCTACCCATGCGTTCGCTGCCGCAGGTTTTGCCGTGTTACGCCCCAATCCACGCGGCAGCGGCGGTTACGGCCTGGCTTTCCGCGAAGCCGTATATCGAGACTTCGGCGGCATTGACTACCGCGATCTCATGGCCGGCATCGATCACCTGATCGACATGGGCCTCGCCGATCCGGACCGGCTTGGAGTCATGGGTTGGAGCTACGGCGGGTATATGACCGCCTGGATCATCACCCAGACGGACTGCTTCAAGGCGGCCAGCGTGGGAGCGGGGCTTACCGACCTTGTATCCTTCACGAACACCACCGACGTTGTCGACTGGCTCCCGAATTTTCTCGGTGCGGAGCTGCCGGACGACTTCGAGTTCTACTTGAGCCGCTCAAGCATGTATCACGTCAAGAACGTCAAGACGCCGACGCTGATCGTGCACGGCGTGGTGGATGTCCGAGTGCCCTACTCGCAATCGTGGGAGCTCTACAACGCCCTCAAGCGGCAGGGCTTGGAAGTTGAGCTCACCCTCTACCCCCGCACACCCCACGGGGTGAGAGAGCCGAAGCTGAGGCTGGACATCGCCGAGCGCAATCTCCGCTGGTTCAAAGAGCACCTGCTCTCAAAATAATAGCCGTCCCAAGCCGGCCGCAGGCAACTTCGGAATCCAGGTTTGACTTAAACAACGGCTGAAAGGAGTTGAGGAATGAGAATAAAAGTTCTTGCTGTTACTACGCTGATCTTTATGGTCACCACTTCTCTTGCTTTCGCCCAAGACGAAGAGAAGGTAATTGCCCTGGTGGGGGGCACCCTTATCGACGGGACAGGCGCTCCCCCGGTTCCTGATGCGATAGTCATCATCAAAGGCGAGAGGATTGCGGCGGTCGGCCGGTCGGGCAAACTCAAGATACCGGAGGAAGCGGAAAAAATTGACGTCGCCGGGAAATGGATTCTTCCGGGATTCATAGACCTGCACGTTCACACCGCCTGTCCCCACAACGACAAGGAATACTATGAGTATACGAACAGCCTCGGCACCCTCCTGGCCCTGGATTTCCTAAACAAGTATCTGCCCAGCGGCGTCACCTCCGTCAGGGACGTGGGCTCGCCGGTCGAGCCGATGCGGGCGATCATGGAGGCCTCACGTCGCGGCTACATCGATACCATCCGCATTTTCCCATGTGGAAATCTGATAACTGTTACGGGAGGCCATGGCTATGGATTGACGGGGGGGCTCGAGGCTGACGGTCCTTGGGAGTGGAGAAAAGCGGTAAGAACAATGTACAAAGCCGGCTTCAGGCGCGTAAAGATATCCCCACCCTATACCCTCGAGGAGGTCAGAGCCGCCGTCGATGAGGCCGTCTCACAGGGCATGAGGATCACCACCCACGGCGGAGGCCGCGATACCGAGCCTCCCTCCATGACAACTATCGCCGTCAAGGGAGGCGTCCAGTGCGTGGAGCATGCATCCAAATTCGAGGACGGGCTTCTTGAACTGATGGCGGAGAAGGGCGTTCATTTCGTCCCCACGATCTACTGGATCAAGCGCTACTATGCCGATGGGCGCGCCCCGGAGCTGCTCAAACAGCGCGGCTGGACGCTGGATGTCAATGAGCAGGTCTTCAAAGATGCCGTAAAGCTGAACCTCGTTATCGGCGTCGGAACCGATTTTACGGAGGAAGAATACGCGAAACTTTACCCGGGCCTCTATTTTTCCGAGATGGAGTATTTCGTAGAGCTTGGACTGAGCCGTATGGAGGCCATTGTCTGCGCCACTAAAAACTGCGGCATCATTCTCGGTATGGAGGACGACCTGGGGACGATTGAGGCCGGTAAACTCGCGGACATCCAGATTCTCAGCGAAAATCCTCTGGAGTCATTCGAGGCTCTGGGGCATCCCGAGATGGTCCTTATCGGCGGGCAGATCAAGTGGAGCCTGAGAACGGGACTCCAATAGTTGTCAAGGTGGGCGGTGACTTCATAAACGGATGATGTCGGCTTTTCCTGCCCGAATGACTCTGGGCACCGTAACAAATGACTGATTAAGTGGAGAGGGGGAGGCGATTGGCCTCCCCCGATCTTTATCTCCTGACAGCTTTAAATACCTGATCTTCTTCCCTCTATTCACGAATACACATTACATCAACCAACAAATCCTCAAAGAACTCCAAACCATCTGCAAGCTGCTTGAGGGGATCGAAAAGAATATCAATGTAGTTGCGATGAGATCATTCCATAGTAGAGTTATATGGGATTCTAGGATTTGGCAAACCAGACAGATGCGGAAATCTCGTTAAGGCTTGTTTCACTTTCTACGTATATTGTGCCAAGGCCTTTCAGAGCTCCAAGGATGCAATGCGGGTGCCGATACATCTACAACGAGGGACTCCTAATCTTATAAGAATCGCCTTTAAGGATTTGGGGGCGGTGAAAGGAGCGGCTTGAGCAGCTGGTGATTGAGATAAATATTCGTGGCTTGAACACCCACAACATCGAGGGCTGTTTACATGATGAGGATGTCGAGCTACTGCTTTCCAGAAACGCCGTCAGCAAGCTGAGCCGGAAGCCGTGGGCTGAGAATGAGGAGTTCGTTGCATCTGATCTAAATGACCAGGAGGTGGAGTATCTGTAGCTGGATGCCGTGGACGAGCCTATCCGCCGTTATCTGTCGGGCAAGAAGGACATTTTGGTAGCTTTGGCTGTGACTCGTAGCGGCTGAAAAATGCTATTGGATCTGGTCATCGACCCTCGCGAGAGCAGGGAGGCCTGGCAAGAATTCCTGTACGACTTGGCTCGTCGAGGCTTACGCGAGCCTGTGCTTTTGATAACAAACGGCAACTTGGGATTGCTGGGAGCAGTACAGATTGCATTCCCCAATTACTTGCGCCAACGACACACCTTTCCAATAGGTACGGAGCCGAGATTATCGGCGGGAATGCTCTCCGAGTCGGTGACGGTGGATTGACTTCTTGCAATCCAATCGGCTCCGTACATACTTCAAATCTAAGGTGCTGAGCGACCAGTCACAATGATTATTTTGGCAAGTGAAGTGGCAATGTCAATTGCCTCAGATGATCTGCCCTACCCTAATATTGCTATAAGCGGCGGGATTTAAAGGCTTTAAATGGTGGGCCGTGCAGGACTCGAACCTGCGACTCTCTGCTTAAAAGGCAGATACTCTACCAACTGAGTTAACGGCCCAGCATAAAAACTATAGTCAGCGTGCAGCCGCAAGTCAATGATTTGGAGCGGTGTGCAAGGAGCGGCGGTAAATTTCCTCGCGTAGGGCCGAGTGGCGCCTGTCGGGCCCGGTGGAGATTATGGCGACGGGGAGGCCGAGCAGGCTGCCGAGGTAGTCAAGGTAGTGCTTGGCTTTTTCGGGCAGGTTGTCGTAGCCGTCGACTCCGGATGTCGACGCGCGCCAGCCGGGGAGGGTCTCGTAGACGGGCTTGCAGCGCTCCATCTCGGCGGCGGAGGCGGGGACGTGGTCGATGCGCTTGCCGTCGAGCTGGTAGGCTACGCAGACGGGAATTTCGGCGAAGCTATCGAGGACGTCGATCTTGGTGACGGCGAGAGCGTCGAAGCCGTTGATTCTGGCTGCGTAGCGGGCGCAGACGGCGTCGAACCAGCCGCAGCGCCGCGGCCTGCCGGTGGTCGCGCCGAATTCGCAGCCGATTTCCCTGATTCTTTCGCCTGCTTCGGCGAAGTCTTCGCTCGGGAAGGGTCCCTTGCCGACGCGGGTGCAGTATGCCTTGGCGACGCCGAGTGAGCGGTGGATGTGCCTGGGGGGGACGCCGGTGCCGCTGCAGACGCTGCCGATGGTTGTATTGGAGGAGGTGACGAAGGGGTAGGTGCCGTGGTCGATGTCGAGCATGGCGCCCTGGGCGCCCTCGAAGATGATCGAACTGCCCGACTCGATTCGGCTGTGGAGCAGGGCGGCGGTGTCGGCGATGTAGGGGGTCAGGCTCTCGCCGGCTTTGGCGAGCGGCGAGTAGACTTCGTCGACCTTGAAGGGCTGTTCGCCATAGAGCTTTACAATGAGCTCGTTAACCCGCTCGACGAGGCCCCGGACCTTCTCCTTGAGCGTGGCGACGGCGAGGAGATCGCCTACGCGCAGGCCGGCGCGTGAGATCTTGGACTCGTAGGCCGGGCCGATGCCCTTGCCGGTGGTGCCGATGTTGCCCTTGCCGAGGCGGTTTTCGTAGAGCCGGTCGAGCTCGCTGTGATAGGGCATCACGACCTGTGCGCGGTCGCTGAGCAGGAAGCGGCCGTCGACCTCTATGCCCTTTTGTTTCAGTTCAAGAAGCTCCTCAACCATTGCGGGCGGGTCGACGACGACGCCATTGGCGACTATGCAGAGTCCGGCACCGTTGATGATGCCTGAAGGGACCTGGTGGAGGATGTATTGCGTGCCTTCGGCGACAACGGTGTGCCCTGCGTTGGCGCCGCCCTGGTATCTGACGACTGCGTCGAAGCGTTCGGTCAGCAGGTCGACTATTTTCCCCTTCCCCTCGTCTCCCCACTGAGCGCCCAAAACCACGAGATTAGACAAGGTTGCTCTCCTTCCTGCAGACAAACCGGAAGAGCCTATCACGATAGCCCAATCGATGGAAGGGGGAAAGGCGATCTTAACGAAGGTTTAATATTGGCGGCGAAAGCCGCCGCCGCGGGGGGCGCGAGGTGCAGTTGACACTGCTCGTCGGCGTCGCTACTATTCGCTGCATGTCCAAATCCGAAATCGCTAATATGGAGCGGAAAAAAGCGCGGCTGGAGTCCATCATCAGGGAGGCCGGCTCGGCGGTGGTCGCTTACAGCGGTGGCGTCGACAGCACGCTGCTGGCGTACATCACGCACTGTCAACTCGGCGAGAGGATGATCGCGGTGACGGCCGAGAGCTCGACTTATCCCGAGTTTCAATTGAATGACGCGATCGAGTTCGCCGAGGAGCACGGCATCCCTCACGCGCAAATCAGGAGCCGTGAGCTGGAGATCCCGCATTTCGCCGCGAACGCGCCGGACCGCTGCTATCACTGCAAGAAGGCACTGTTGACCGAGTTGCAGCGGATCGCGCAGGAGAAGGGTTTCAGTTGCATTTTCGAGGGGACGAATGTCGACGACCACAGCGACTACCGGCCCGGAATGCGGGCGGTAAGGGAGCTGGAGGTGAGGAGCCCGCTGGCCGAGGCCGGCTTCAACAAGGAAGAAATCCGGGAGTTGTCGAAGCAGGAGGGGCTGCCGACCTGGGACATGCCGTCGCACGCGTGCCTGGCGAGCCGCTTTCCTTACGGGGTGGGAATCACGAAGGAGCGCCTGGCGAAGGTCGAGAAGGCGGAGGACGTGCTGCGGGAGCTCGGTTTCAAGCAGTTCAGGGTGCGTTACCACGGCGACGTGGCGAGGGTCGAGATCGCTCCGGAAGAGCTCAATCATGCCCTGAAAACCGAGATGGTCAGCCGGATTAACAAGGGAGTGAGGGCCGCCGGTTTCACGTACGCCGCGCTCGACCTGGAAGGCTACCGGCAGGGCAGCATGAATCTCACACTGTACAACGGCGAGACCGACGACGACTAAATGAAATAGCCACACAGCGGCTCATCGTTTATACTATCCGCGCCACCAAGCGGAATTAATCAGATGAAGTTACCCAAATCCGGTCCGAGCTCTCTATCCGGCTTTGTCGGGGTCTACAGCCAATCTCTGAGGCACCTGGAGGAGGTAGCCGACGAAGGCGCCAGCTTCGAGGCCAGGCCGCGGACGCCGGAACGGCTTGTGGCGGCGATCTGGTTCGACCAGAAGCTCGATCACGAGCACCTGAAGACGGCCGACGGCCGCAAGCTACGGGTGCTCTCGCCGGGCCGCTGGAATGGGGGTCCGGGACCGGATTTTCAAGGCGCGAAGCTGCGTTTGGCGGGCGGCGCGGCGATCGAGGGCGATGTCGAGGTCCATGTTTTCTCATCGGATTGGGCCAGCCACAGGCACTCCGAGGACCCCCGCTACGCCGACGTGGTGCTGCATGCGTGCATGTGGAACGACAAGAAGGCGGGGCGCGAGCCGGAGATACCGGTGGCCGAGATGTTCCCGTACCTCGTGGACGAGCGGATATTGTCGGGACGGGGTCCCAGGGAGTATCCGCACGGCTCGGAGACGATGCGAGGGTTGTGCGCCCCGCTGATCGACCGGGAGAGGTTCGACAAGGCGTTGAGCTTCATCGCGGCGGCGGGTGATTCGCGGATTGAGCGCAAAGCTTCGCGCATGGGTTCGATTGCGCGCGTTTTCGGCTATGACCAGACGCTCTACAAGGGGTTGATGGAGGCGGCGGGCTATTCGGCAAACAAGGAGCCGCTGAGCCACCTCGCTGACCTGCTTCACCTGAACGTGATCAGGTTGGCGGTTGCAGAGTCGCCGCTGGAGGCGCGTCCGGACGCGATCCTGGCCCTGATGTACGGATGCAGCGGTTTTTTCGATAAATACGACGGCGAGGAATCGGAAGAGTATCTGAGCAAACTGCGGCGCCACTGGGATAAGCTGAAGGAAAACAAGCAGTTGGTGGCAGTGAGGGGTATCAAGCTGTCGCGCACGCGGCCTGCGAATAATCCCTACCGCCGGATGGCGGGGGTGGCGCGGCTGCTGGGAGGGATAAGCGGATTAAAGCTGTTCGACTATTTTCTCTCGGCCGTGGGCAGCGTGGAGCAGCCTACGCCGGCGGCGGTGCGCGCAGCGGGGAGGCGCTTGCGGGAGATA
>CBFCZO010000035.1:0-28147 GCA_965602675.1 uncultured bacterium
GCGCACATCTGCAACCTCGGACATTATATCGGAACGCTGGAGAAGGGTAAGGTCGCTGATATTCTCGTGGTCAAGGGCGATCCGCTGTCCGATTTGGAGGTGCTGACCGAAGTCAGACTGGTAATGCGCGATGGCGTGATTTTCCGGGAAGAATAAAGCAGAACCGGAACTTCCAAAGAACGTATTTATTCATGCACCGGAAATGAACCTCCATCCGGAAAATCCGTAGATGATTGTGGGGGAAACATCTAGCAAAATTCAGGCGCGATGAGAAAAGTCTTTCTTGTAGCCGGAAAAGAAATCCATGCCTCGGTGCGATCGCTGCGCTTCGTGCTGGTGCTGGTTATCACCCTGGTGCTGTTCATCGGAGCCACGGTGCTGGGCACCAACCGGTATAATCTCACCAAGAATTCCTACGAATTGACGGTGCGCCAGCAGGCCGCAAGCTTCGCGGCGGTGAAATCCTATGAGCCGATGCTCGGCGTCTTCCTCGCGGCATACCGCACACCCAACCCGGGCACGCTGATCGCGAGCGGCATCAACCAGTTGATCGGTGACACCTTTTACATCTACAACGTCAACAATCCGCCGCAGCTAAAATCACCAATGATTCACAATTCGTTCTCACGACTGCACGGCGACTACGACATTCTGACGATCGTGGCGATCGTCATCAGCTTCCTTGCCCTGCTGCTGAGTTACGACGCATTCCCCGGCGAGAAACGCGACGGCACGACTCAATTACTTTTCTCGGGGCCGGTGGGACGCGCATCCATCGCTCTCGGAAAGGTGCTGGGTCTGAGCCTGACCCTGTTCATTCCGATAGTTCTTTCCACCATCGCTTCAGCGCTGACAGCGGTGATCGCGATACCGGACGAAAGCCCGGCGATCCTGGCCGGCATGGTGGTGATGCTAATCCTCGCGCTGCTCTACGCGGCGGTCTTCATCTCGCTCGGCGTGGCGGTTTCCGCGCTCACCCATCGCCCATTCCGTTCGCTGGCGGCTTTGCTGATAATCTGGATTGCGCTCGTCTTCGTCCTGCCCGAGTTGATTACGGCTGCGGCAACTTCCACTCATCCCACCCCCACCGATGACGACTTCAGCAACCGCTACAGGGAAGTGACGATGCAGTATATACAAGGCTTCCAGAGCTTCCCACAGGACCGGATAGAACGCCGGGCGGCGTGGTTCGAGCTGACAAAATGGTACCAGGGGCAGTTGCGCCTCGTCTGGCGCGATATCGCCAACAATTTCGTCAGGCAGGAGGAATTCGCCTGGGCCTGGGGCTGGTTCACTCCTGTCATGCCTCTGAAGCTCGCAGCGACCAGTTACAGCGGCACGAATCCGGCCACTGAAGTCAGCTCGACGGATTCGGTCTGGGACGTGGTGGTGCGTTACGATGAATATATCCAGCAGAAGATAGTTGCTGATATGGAGGAAGCGCGCCGGAGCGGGGGGGGAATGCCTCAGTACGAGAGCGGCATACCGTGGGGCGAAATCCCCAAAGTGGAATTCCGAACCGACGGCGCGGAGAAAAGGTTGGGTGCCCTGGCGACCGGGTGCATCGCCTTGCTTGGCTGGCTGGTTCTGCTGGTCGTTATTACGGTTCTGCTGTCGAGAAGGTACGATCCGCGATGAGATCCGGTGTTCAGTTCACGGCGTTGCTGTCGAAGGAGTTCCGCCGCCTGATATTCAATCCTCTCGTGCTGGCGATTACTGCGGTAATGCTGATCGTCGTCGTGCTGGCCACCATTCGTTCCACCGACGCCTACAAATGGAATCTCGAGCAGTATCACGCGCTGCTGGCTCCGCAGGAAGAATCCCCGATGGCCAACCTCAGCGCCGGCGCCGCGGCCGAGCCGCGCCCGCTGCACATCCTTGCGCGCGGCGTCAGCGATATCATGACACGGCCCGTCTGGGCCATGCGGCAGCTCGAGGCGGGCTTCAATATCAAGTTCACCGTGGGTCTGGAACGCCGCCAGCGCGAGCTCATCTACGCGCTCGTGCCCGATGTCGATCCGATGATGGTGCTGCGCTTCCTGCTCTCGATACTCGCCCTGCTTTTCGCTTACAACCAGGTCTGCGGCGAGCGGCAGGTCGGCACCTTGCGCCAGATGCTGGCGAATCCCCTGGGTCGCCGCGGGATTCTGACGGCAAAAATCATTTCCGGGCTGGTCATGCTCGCATTCGTCGTCGCCCTCACGTTTCTGGTATTGATGGTGACGATCTGGGCTATGGATGTTTCCGTCCCTACCGGCGAATTCTGGCGTCTTGGTATAATGATGCTCGCGACATGGATCTACGGCGCCGCGTTCCTTGCCATCGGATTGGTCATCTCGGCGGCGGTCGCCACCGGCGGCGTTTCCATTCTCATCTGCCTGGCCATCTGGAGCCTGCTGGTGATAGTCGCACCGGGCCTTACAGCGCAGGTTGCCGAAGCCCTCTCCCCCGCCCCGCCGGCTCAACAGGCCTACATGGAAAAGCTGTCGATCGAGCGCAACTTGAAAGGAGGCGAGGTGCAGCGGGGATCGGCGGAGAGGCTGCGCGAGCTCAACCGCCGCGCGTTCGAGGCGATAAGCTCTGTCGACCGCGACTTCCTCAACCAGGTCAGGCAGCAGGAATCGTTGGCGCAGTTAATAGGGCTGATCTCCCCGGCCACGGCCTTCGAGTCGCTGGTAACGACCTATGCGGGCACGGGCATTACCGAGGAGCACGAACTGTTGCGGCAGCTCAACATCCACTTCCGGATGATCTCGGATTACGACGACATCGAGCCGGTGCTGATGCAACGAACCACGCCGGACGATTTACCGGAGTTTGTTTACAGGCCGCTCTCGGCCGGAGCGCTGATCAATGCCTCATTGATCCAATGGGGAGCGCTTGTGATCATGACGCTGGTGCTTTTCGGGATTGCATATTATTTCTTCATCCGCTACGACGTGCGTTGATACCTCCCCTGTAGCCTACGATATTTCCTGCCGTACATCTCCCTGAGATTACCAGAGAATAAAGCAGGGAACGGACGCGATTTAATTGGTCGCTTTGCGCCAGCGCGTGCCTTCGGGCGTGTCCTGGAGGATGATGCCGCGCTCGGCCAGCAGGTCTCGGATGCGGTCGGATTCGGCGAAATCGCGGCGCGCACGGGCGGCGATGCGCTTCTGGATCATCTTCTCGATTTCCTCGTCTTCCAGCTCAGGTTGCTCGAAATTGATCACGCCCAGAACCAGGTCGATTTCTTGCAGCAATTGCAGCGCAGCGACGGCGTCATCAGAATGGAGGTTGCCGTCGTCGGCCGCGCTGTTGAAATCGCGTACCAGCATGAATACAGCGGCAAGCGCTTCCGAGATGTTGAGATCGTCGTCCATTGCCTCGATGAACTCGCTGCGGCAGCGATGTACTGTTTCTTTATGGATATCTTGCGAGTCGGGCGGGAAACTCTCTTCCTGCAAGCGCAAAGCGAACTCATCGAGTCTCGCCAGGGCGGATGCCGCCGCTCGCAGCGCGTCGAAGGAGAAATTGAGCAGCCGGCGGTAATGCGTCGAGATCAGCATATAGCGAAGCGCGCGCGGATCCTCACCCCGCTCGAGAAGGTCGCGTAGGGTGAAGAAGTTGCCCTGGCTGCGGCTCATCTTGCGTCCGTCGATGATGAGGTGGCGCGCATGGAGCCAGTAGCGGACGAACGGCTTCCCGGTTGCACCCTCGCTCTGGGCGATTTCGTTTTCGTGGTGGGGGAAGATCAGGTCGTCGCCGCCGAGGTGGATGTCGATGGTTTTTCCGAGGTATCGCATCGACATGGCCGAGCACTCGAGATGCCAGCCGGGGCGGCCGCGTCCGAGATCGGTGTCCCAGCAGTGCTCGCCGGTCTTGCACGCTTTCCAGAGCGCGAAGTCGCGGACATCTTCCTTTTCGTAACGGTCGTTATCGAGCCGCGCGCCGTCCTTGAGGTCGACGTGCTCGAGCCTGGTGAGCCTGCCGTATTCGGGGAAGGAGGAGATTCTGTAGTAGATGGAGCCGTCCTGCTCGTAGGCGTGCCCTCTGTCCTTGAGAGCCTTGACGAGATCGACCATGTCCTCGATGTGCTCGGTGGCGCGGGGGTGCACGTCGGCCTTCTCGATATTGAGCGCGGCGAGGTCTTCGAAAAAGATCTCGATGAACGGCTCGGTCACCTCGCCGATGCCGATACCCTTATCCGTGGCGATTTCGATGATGCGGTCGTCGACGTCGGTGATGTTCATGACGTATGTGACTTCGTATCCGCTGAAGCGCAGATATCGCCGCAGCAGGTCGGCAAAGGCGAAGGCGCGAAAGTTACCGATGTGGGCGTAGCCGTAGACCGTCGGTCCGCAGGCGTATATCTTCACCTTGCCCTCTTCAAGCGGCTCGAACGGCGTTACCTTGCGCTCCAGTGTGCTGAACAACCGCACTGTCATCATTCGCCCTCTGAAATCCTCAGTTGCAGAACCAGCCTGGAATTGCCGTCCTCCAGGCGCACGCCCGCAGTCGACTTCCTCTTCTTGATTATACGCTCCGCTATTTCCGCCGTTCCGCTCAGATCGCAGCCGCCGTCGCAGGCAAGCTCAAAGGAGACTGTCTCGCCATCCCGCTTGAGGACACAATTAAGGTTATGCGCACCGGCCCCCGGTGAAAGAAGGGATTGCGGCAGGTTGCCGCAGATGCCGGCGGCCAACTCCCTGCTTTCCTGCTCATCGACTCCGAAATCCCGCAAGAGTCCCGCGGCGGCGACTTCGATCGCCGGCTTGAATCTGCTGAACGCAGAAGTACCCATTTTAAAGACCAGCAGCGCCATCGCCCATCCCTGACAAACCATTACCCGCAACAACTATAAGCCATAAACGTTCGACCTATCAATAATGAGCGACCGGCCCGCAAAATTTCCTGTGCTATAATGCGCCACTTTTTTGGAGGTATGGAAGATGCATATAGTCCTGACATTGCTTGCCGCGGCCACGCTTCAGGTGGGCGCGATCCAGATTGTAGACCACGATATGGCGGTCGAATTCGATACCGCCGCTCACCTGCTGAGAGTCAGGGATACGATAACGATCGCCGGGGACGGCGCGTCGCTTGCCGCAATCCTGAACAAGAATTTCTCGATCGAGAGTGCGGAGGCCGACGGCGCCGCGGTGCCTTTCAGATGGGCTTCTGAGCAAGAAGCCGGGGAGATCGTCGCGCAACTCGGCTGGCCGGAAGATACGCTCGAAGGCAACGCCGGGCTGCTGGTTGTGGACCTGCCCGCCGGTCGCTCCGCGCAAACGAAGCTGACGCTCGTTTACAGCGGCGAGGTATATGACAAGACGATGGATTCCTCGTTCGGCCGCGAAAGTATCTCGGCGCAAACGACCGGCTTGATCGGCGAAGAGGGTGTTTACGTTGCGCCGTCCACCTACTGGTATCTCTCTCACCCGGAAGAGCTGGTTGTGTACAGGATGGAGGTTACCAGCCCCGCCGGCTGGGAGGTGATGAGCGAGGGGAACATCCTCGGCCGGGAAGAGAGGGGTGACAAGATCGTCACCAGCTTCGGCTTCGAGCACCCCTTTGACGGCATCCACCTGATAGCGGGGCGTTTCGTGATCGGCCGGGAAAAACAAGGCGAAGTCGATATTCTCACCTACTTCTTCCCCGGTAGTGAAGAGCTCAGCCCGCGTTACCTGAGCGCATGCAAGCGCTACCTCGAGATGTACGAGGAGATGCTGGGCCCCTATCCCTTCGGCAAGTTCGCCGTCGTCGAGAATTTCTTCGCCAGCGGCTACGGCATGCCGTCGTTCACCCTGCTTGGCAGCCAGGTGATCCGCCTGCCGTTCATCGTCGATATCAGCCTCGGCCACGAGATCGCCCACAACTGGTGGGGAAACTCGGTCTACGTCGATTGGCAGACCGGCAACTGGTGCGAGGGGCTGACCGTCTACGTCGCCGACTATCATTACAAGGAGAAAGAGGATTCCGCCGGTGCAACCGAGTATCGTCGCAACACCCTGCGCGACTACACAAACTACGTCAGCCATGGCAATGATTTCGCCCTGCGCGATTTCCACGCGCGCCACAGCGCGGCCACCCGCGCAGTAGGTTATGGTAAGTCGATGATGGTGTTTCACACCCTCCGCCGCGCGATCGGCGACGAGGCTTTCTTCGGCTCGATCAAGGAAATAGTCCGCCGCTACCAGTGGAAGAGTGCCACTTGGGAGAATCTTCTGGGAGTGTTCTCCGAGGTGGGCGGCGCGGATCTCGGCTGGGTGGTGGAGGAGTATATCGACCGGACCGGCTCGCCGTTCATCGAGCTGCTCAATGCCGAAAGCGAAACGGTGGATCCGGAGGGCTCGCCGATCCGCGGCTGGCGGATCAGGTTCGAGCTGAAGCAGACGCAGCCGCTCTACGGCATGGATGTGCCGGTGCACATCGACATCGGCGGCGAGTATGAAGTGCAGACCGTCCGGCTGGAGAAGGAACAACAGGAATTCGAGCTGACGGTCGGCTCTTATCCCTTCGGCATCAGCGTCGACCCCGACTGCGAGCTATTCCGCCGCCTGCACCGCGAGGAGATTCCGCCCGTGCTAAGCCAGATTTTCGGCGGGGCGGAAAAGCTGATAGTGCTGCCTTCGACAGCCGATGAGGCGAAGGCGGAGGGCTACCGGCAGGTCGCCGCCGCATTCAACAGGGGAAATAAAGCGGTGGTCAAGACGGCGGGTGAGGTGAGCGACGATGAGTTGGCCAAGTCGACGCTGATCATCATCGGCGGTCCCTCGGAGAACACGGTGGCCGAGCGCTGGGAGCGGATGCTTCCGAACGGCTCGATCGTCAACGCCGGGGGCTACGTCCTCGGCGGCGAGGAGCACGGATCGGGCTCGCTGGCGGGCGTCGCCTGTTTGCGCAATCCGCTCAATCCGGAGCTGGGAGCCGTGGTGATGGCTGCGACCGACGCCGAAGCCGTCAGCTCGCTGGGCAGCCGCCTGCTGCACTACGGCAAGTACAGCTACCTCGGTTTCAAGGACGGGCGAAACATCATCAAAGGGATCTGGGAAATAGAGACCAGCCCGCTGATTCACAAGTTCGTGAATTAAAAGAAGCGATCGGGGCGGTTATCAAACCACCCTGGGAGATTTTCCGTCACACCTGTAATTTACCGCCGCCAGCTCTCCTGGTTGAAGAGCGACTCGACGTATGTTTTGGCGACTGTGACCGCGGCCAGCAGGTTTGTTCCTTTCGCGAGCGCGGCGGCAGCTGCGGAGGCAAAGGCGCAGCCTGTGCCGTGAACGGAGCCGGGAAGGCGCGGGGCTCGGATTTCCTCGACCATCCTTGGAGTTGCCAGGATGTCGACGGCGTCGCCTTCGAGGTGGCCGCCGGTGACAACGACGTTCTCGGCGCCCATCTCCCGCAGGGCGGAAGCCGCCTCACGCATCGAGTGGAGGTCCTTCACTTCCAGCCCCGTGAGCGCGGCCGCCTCGGCCATGTTAGGCGTGAGCAGGTAAGCGCGTTTGACAAGCTTTTCCCTGATCACCTTCTCCGCCGCTTCGTCAACCAGGCGCGCTCCGACGGCTGCGACGATTACCGGATCGAGCACCACCTTCGGCGCCTTGAGCTCATCGAGCAACCCGACGACGGTCTCCGCAACCTCGGCGTTGGCAAGCATGCCGATCTTGACCACACCGATGGAGAAAGCGTCGGCCATGCCCCTGACCGTTGCCTCGAGCATCGCCGGCGGCGTCGGTTCGTAATTGAAGAAGGAGTGCTCGGTCTGCACCGTGAGGGCCGTGATCGCCCCCACGGCTCTGACTCCGGCACTCTCTATCGCCCTGAAATCGGCAAAGATACCTGCCCCGCCGGATGGATCGACCCCGGCGATCACCAGCACTACGGGTGTGTCTGCGCCCATATAAAGATTCCTCCCGGATTTATAAATGTATGGGCTGATTTTAACCGATTTTGTGCGAGCAGCGGGAATTGATTAGCGGCGGAGGGTCTCCGGCAGTTTATATCCAGGCGGGAAGATAAATTCCAGCGTATCACCCAGCTTCAGACCGTGAGTTTCCGCCGTGCGGGCCGCCAGTTCCACCACGTATCGCCCGGGCTTGTCCCCGGGGCCGTAGCTGGGGCAGTCCCAGCCGTTGGGATTCTTACAGGGGGGAACGTCGGCGGCGATATGGATAATCCGCCTCTCGGAATCGAGGAAGAGTATGTCCAGGTTGAATTTCATCGCCGGGGGCATCCAGAATGAGAGCCCTGAATCGAAGCGGTAGACGAACAGCATGCCGCGATCAGGGGCCAGCGACTCGTATTGGCTGAGGCCGGTGACGTGCTCTATATCGGTATCGGCGATCTCGCACAAAAATTCCGAGCCGTCGGGCAGCCGCACTATCGCCGGGTCCTCCTCGGGGCATGCGGCAGTCGTAATGAATAACGATAGAAGTATGAGAGCTAAATGCATGGTTACCCCTATGGAAGGGCGAACTCGAGCTGATCGCCCTCCTTCAATCCTATTTCATCGCAGAGACCAGCGGCAATCTCAATGACGAACCGTACTTCTGCGTCCGGCGGTCCGTAACCGGGGCAATCGCTCTGCAAGTTGCTCTCGCAGATCGGAACCTGCTTCTTGATCATCACCACCTGTTTCTCGCCGTCGAGAAAGATCAGGTCGATCTGGAATTTCATCTTGTTGGGCATCCAGAAGCTGACTCCCCGGCGGGGGCTCGAATAGATAAAGATCATGCCCTGGCCGGGCGCCAGACTGGAGTAGGTCGTAAGCCCTGCTTCCATCTTTTTCGGCGTGTCGGCGATCTCGCAGAGAATCACGCGGCCGCCAGGGAAAGTAACAGCGAGAGTTTCCTCGATAGCGCATCCGGTCAGGAGCCCGACAATAACCAGAGCGGAGAACAACAGAGCCGTTTTCATTTCAGATCCCCCCTTCCGTGCTCCCAAAACCCTTCAATCGATTTATTCCAGGTCGATCGACCTGCAAAGCAAGCTGACTCCCCCTTCCGCACTATCCTCGCTCCAAACGACCAAGACGCTATCGCGGTAGAGGCCGTAAGTCATCGCAGCGGCGGCGATCGGTTGCGTCGTCTCGCGGACTATCTGCGGCTCGCCGATCCGGTCGCTCTCCTCGGTGACGGCCTGCAGCTTGAGGGTGCATGCGCCGTTGGACCGCTCCAGCCAGAGGATTCGCGCGAAGCCGTCTTCCGCTCCGGGCAGCAAGCGGCTCTCGCCGCTGTAGTCCTCACGATCCGTGAGGCGCGAAGGCCCCGTAGCGGTCCTCCCCTCCTCATTGACCAGCAACACTGCAAGCACGCTGGTCTTGTATTCAAATCCGGTTTGATCGTAAGCGACCAGCGTTTCCGACGCCTCCTCAGCCGGAGCCGCCGAGATCACCAAGCTGCGCCTGATCCTCTCACGGGTTAGCGTCTTGCGCTCGCCGACCGCACCAGTGAGGGGATCGATATCCCGACCCATCACCGCAACGCCGCGTCCCTTGCTCGGCCCCACGAGGCAGCTCACGAGCCTGAAAACGTCGCCCGCGTGAACAAGTGCCTCGCTGACCTCGAAGCGCCCGTTGTTTTTGCGGAAGACGAAGCGCGGATCGGTGAGGAAATGTGGTTCTCTCGGATTGAACGACGTGGCGACGGTCAGGATTTCGCCGTCCTCCAGCTTCGTCCATGCCGCCATCGCGCGCCCCCCGACGGGATCGATTGCCAAGAGCGGCCGGGAGATCAGCGTCGCGTCGCGGCGGGAAAGGGCTGCTGCGCGGAGATCGAAGACACCGAAATCGTCGAGGGTAGTGAGAAACAGTGTTTTTTCCTCGCCGTAGATCTCCTGCCAGAGAACGAGGAACCGGCTCATTCCTTCGTGGTAGGTGACCGCCGTGCCGGGGGCCTGGCGTTTCTTCTTGCTGGCGCGGGAAATCCGCATAGTGCGCAGCAACGTGACGTCTTGTTGAACCCGCAGTTGAGCTGCATTGAGCCGAGTCAAATCGCAAGTAAGAATATCTTTCGTAAATAGCCACACGACAAGGAAGGAATTGGAGGCAGGGCTAAACGCCACCTGCGGTTGGAGGTTGTAACCTATTGAACTTACGGCGAAAACCTCCTCCACCTCCTGGGCGAAAGCCTGCTGCGAAAGCAGGAAGGCAAAAGCAATTATTGCAATTCTAAGCATAATTCCATCCGCTGATAATTGTACGTCAGGCACGCTGCGTGGGCAACCTCGGCGGATGTTGCAGACTATCGTGTTGATGGAGTACGCTTGTAAGACGGGCCCAACGCAGTTAGAATTGATTAAAATTACTCATTCAAAGGAAGTCTAGAAGATGCCCCTGATCGGATGCGTTCCGAACGTCAGCGAAGGGCGGCACGAAGAGATCATTCAGTTGATATCTTCGGAGATTGCCTCCGTGCGCGGAGTCAAGCTGCTCGATGTCACCTCGGATTCCGAACTCAACCGCTCCGTCTTCACGTTCGTGGGGACTCAGACGCCTCTGCGACGCGCGGTCTATCGCATGATGCGCGTCGCCTTCGAGAAGATCGACATATCCAAGCACAAAGGGAAACACCCACGCATCGGCATCATCGACGTCATCCCTTTCATCCCTCTTCGCGCGACGACGATGGAGCGTTGCATCAGGCTGTCGAAAACCGTGGGTAAGGATTTGGCCGAGAATTTCGGCGTGCCGGTCTACCTTTACGAGCAGTCAGCCACAGCCCCCGAGCGCGTGTCGATTAACGACATTCGTTCCGGGGAATACGAGGGTTTCTTCGAGAAGATCCAGAGACCCGAGTGGAAGCCCGATTTCGGTCCGGCTCGCATCCATCCCACGGCGGGCGCCGTTGCTGTCGGGGCCCGGCCGCCGATCATCACCTTCAACATCACTCTGAAGAACGTCACGGTGAAAGGTGCGAGGAGTATCATTGAAGAAATCCGCGCCGCCGGGGCGAGGCCTCGCCAGGTGAAGGCCATCCTGCTCGACAAGGGCCGCAGGAACAAGATGACGATTGCCGTGAACGTGTTCGATTACAAGAACACGCCCATGTACGCGGTGCTGGAGGCCGCGGAGAAGGGTGCACGCCGCGAGGGTGCGCAGGTGGTCGGTGTCAAGCTGATCGGCCTGATTACCGCCGATGTTTTGATCAAGAGCCTTAATTATTATATGAAGGTGGAGGAGTTCGACTCGTCGCAGGTGCTGGAATTTCACTTGCCCCCGCGGCGCAATCGAGCTCAATGAACCTGATCGGGCCTGCCTGAGTCAGTCGAAAAAGATACCAGTGACCTTATGCCGGAAGAGAGAGTAAAACTGGATTTTCCGAGCGGTGAACCGCAGCGGCTCGATCTTTTCCTCGCTTCGGCTCTGGATCGACTGAGCAGGTCATTCGTACAGAAGCTGATCGCGGAAGGCCTTGTCGAGGTCAATGGAGTGAAGGCGAAGGCATCGAGGACGCTGCAGGGAGGGGAGAGAATCGAGGCGATAATCCCCGAGCCTGAACCGGTGGCCGCGGAGCCCGAGGATATTCCTCTTTCGATCCTTTTCGAGGACGAGCACCTGATCGCGGTCGACAAGCCGGCCGGGATGGTCGTCCACCCCGCCCCCGGCCACCACAGCGGCACTCTGGTCAATGCGCTGCTTGGGCACTGCCGCGATCTTTCGGGCATCGGCGGCGCTCTGCGGCCGGGCATAGTCCACCGCCTCGACTCCGGCACCACCGGCGTGATCGTCGCTGCCAAGAATGACCGTTCGCATCGAGAGCTCTCTCAACAGTTCAAAGACAGGACCGTGGAGAAAAGCTACAAAGCTCTTGTTTACGGCAGCCCCGGCAGCGAAGAGGGCGAGATCGACGTGGCGATCGGCCGCGACCACCGCAACCGCAAGAAAATCAGCGCGGCCACCAACAGGCCGCGGGAGGCACTGACCCGCTACCATGTCGATGAGGATTTCGGCGGAATATCTTTTCTCACGCTCCGCCTACTGACGGGGCGGACTCATCAGGTGCGAGCCCACCTCGCGCACATCGGATTTCCCGTGATAGGCGATTCGCTTTATACAGGCGCCCGCTGGCGCGGGATAGCCGACCCACTTCGGCGAAAGCTTGCGAAAGGCTTCGGACGGCCCGCACTTCATTCGTTCAGCCTGAGATTCCGGCATCCGCTCGGTGGGGAGGAAATCCTGCTAACAGCGCCGCTTCCCGGTGACATGGCGGGCCTGCTGGGAGAATTGCGGAAATTGACGTGATCTGCCCCCGCTGCAAGACGCCTATGAAGGAGCAGAAGCGGAGCTATCACAAGCAACGCAAGTGGATCTGCCCCAATTGCGGGAAGGTGAGGATGCAGCAGACTCGCAAGCAGCAGGGAAAAGGCAGCGTATGAAAGTCATCATAATCGGCGGCGGCCCTGCCGGCAGCCTGAGCGCGATCCGGCTGATCCAGGAGGCTGCGGATCTCGACCGCGAACTTCGCGTAATAGTATACGAAGCCAAACCGTTCAAGCGCCGCGGTCCCGTGGGCTGCAATTTCTGCGCGGGAGTGATAACGGCGAGGACCGTCGAGAAACTGAGTGACCTTGGAATCGAGCTGCCTCCGGGGGTGATTCAACGACGCATCGAGAGCTTCTATTACGTCACCGAGGGCGGCGAGTCGGCACTCGTCAACACGACCCACGGCGAGAATTACAGCGGGTTCCGCGGCGGCGGCCCGCGCCACCTGGAGCACGGGCCGGAGAGCAGTTTCGACAGGCACCTGCTGCAACGCGCTGAGGAGCTGGGAGCCGAAGTACGTGAGGAACGGGTAAGCGCGATCGAGCATCGCGGCAGGGATTCAATCGCCGTGATCGGCGCGCAGGACTCCGAGGAGCACGCCGATCTTGTCATCGGCGCATTCGGAGTCAATTCCGCCCTCGCGGGCAGTCTCAAGGAGAGCTTGGGATACTCTCCGCCGGAATGCGTGTCGGTCGCCCAAGCGGAATTCGAGATGGATGAAGGCGAGATCGAGCGCGTTTACGGCAACAGGCTCTTTGCCTTTGCGTTGCGGCACTCGCGTATTCGCTTCCTGGCGGTGACGCCTAAGCGCCGGTATCTGACGATCACCGCCGTCGGTAAGAACCCGAGCCTGGATGACCTCATCGAGTTCGTCCGGCACCCGCGCGTCGCACCCTTTTTCAAGAACATCGATCCCGAGCAGGGCCTGAACTGCAACTGCAGCCCGAGGATGCCGGTCGGTTTCGCCAGGGGCGCGGTCTCGAGCCGTTTTCTTGCGGTGGGCGATGCCTTCACCAGCCGCTTTTACAAGAACGGTCTCGGTTCCGCACTATTCTCCGCCGACGCCGTGGCAGAGTTCGTTATAAACGGGATTCCGGGGAAGCAAATAGCAAAGGCCTATCGTTCCAGGATGGTGAGCAGGTTCTCCCTCAGCAATCGCTGCGGAAAAATCCTGTTCTTTCTAAACGACATCACGCACAAGACCGGCTGGTTGTCCCGCGCCACACTCGCCTACCTCGAGCGCGAAAATCAAAAAAAAGGGGGAAGGGAGCGCCGGTTCAACAACCTTATGTGGTCGCTGTTCGCCGGTGACCGCTCTTATTGTCGTATAATGGGCGACTCGATGAGGCCCGGCCTGGTCCTGAGCCTCCTGTTGTGGCACACTCGCTCGGTATTCAAGGGGATTTTCCATTGGCTGTTGGGACGTCGCTAGGACCGCTGCGGGATGGCGCCACCGCCGCCGTGATCGGCGGAGGACCCGCCGGCTGCAGCGTAGCGCTGACGCTGCTGCGGCTTGCCCGTGAAAGCAGGAAGCAATTCAAGGTCCGGCTGTTCGAGCCGAAACATTTCGGCGTGCACTTCAACCAGTGCCTCGGCGTCCTCTCGCCTCCCATACTCGAGATCCTTAACGACGATTTCGACCTGAAGCTGCCGGACGGCATGGTCCAGCGGCGTATAACAGGCTATGAGTTGCTGACGTCGAAGGACCGGATCTCGCTTGACGAGGGCGAAGAGGAAACGCTGGCCGTCCGCAGGGTCGAATTCGACAAATATCTCCTGGAGGCGACCGGCAGGGCCGGGGCGGAGATCGTTCGCAGCCGCGTAACCGCTCTCGAACTCAACCCCGACGGTGTAAACATCTTCAGCGAGGGCGAGCATACGCGCGCCGATGTGGTTTTCGGCTGTTTCGGCCTCGACCCGGGCATGATCTCGGCACTGCGGAGGCAGTCCTTTTACCGGCCGCCGAGGGTTATAGAAACTCTGGTTACGAAATACGATTGCAGCGATGAGCTGCTGGCCCGTTTTGGCAATCGCATACAGGCCTACCTGCCGCGCTTCGCGGGGATAGAATTTGCGGCGATTACGCCGAAAGCCAGACACGCTTCGGTGGTCCTGGCGGGCAGACGGATAACCCTGGCTCAGTTGGATGTATTCCTACGCCTGCCCGAAGTGGCGGCTTTCCTGCCGGAGAATTTCAGCGTTGGTGAGGTCTTCAAAGGCTCCTTCCCCGGGAGCCCGGCGCGCCACTATTTCGAGGATCGCTTTGTGGCGGTCGGCGACGCCGCGGGGATGATCAGGCCGTTCAAGGGCAAGGGGATCAACAGCGCGATCATTACGGGCACATCCGCGGCGCGCACTGCAGTGAAACACGGCATCTCCCGCCAGGCCTTTCGCCGATATGAGAGAGATTGCGCTTTTATCATCCGGGATTATCCGTACGGCCGGTTTGTGAGGTATATGGCAAAGCTGCTGTCGAAGAAACTAAGCCTGGGGCCTGCTATTCGCCTAGCCGGGAGAAACGATGAGTTTCGCTGGGCTCTGACCAAGAGTGTTTCGGGAGGCGCCACCTTCCGTGACATAGTATTCCGCTGTCTGAGACCGGGAACCGCTTTCCGCATGCTCGGGGCATATTTGTCCGCTCCATTTCACAAGCGGCGCGGCGGCTAATATTGTTGCCGAAGTTATCACCCGCCTTTATTCGCTTGCTTTCCTCCGCGGTTCTGCTATCATATCCACCCTTTTGAGCTTGTCCGAGCATATAGTTCTGAAAAATCGCACTATTCGCTCAACATAAAGACGGTATATTCATGAGTCGGAGTAACAACGAATCGGCCGTTCTGCTGACCGATCTGAACGAGGAGCAACGCCGGGCTGTGTTGCACGGCGACGGTCCGCTGCTGGTTCTCTCAGGCGCAGGCAGCGGCAAGACCAGGGTAATCACCCACAGGGTGGCCCATCTCATCAGCGAGCGCGGGGTCGATCCGGCAGCGATCGTCGCCGTTACCTTTACCAACAAGGCTGCCGGCGAGATGCGCGAGCGCGTCGAAGCGCTTACAGATAACTTGCGAGTCCAGCCGTGGGTCAGCACATTCCACAGTTTCTGCTCGGCTTTGCTGCGCAGGCATATAAGCGCAATCGGCTTCCCGCGAGGATTCACAATCTACGACGTTGACGACCAGGTTGCCCTGCTGCGTAAAGTGCTGTCCGACATGCGCATCAACCAGATCCGCCCCGCGGCCTTGCAGGCGCGCATCAGCAGGGCCAAGAACAGCAAGGCCGGGCCTCTGCAAGCCCTCGAAGGCTACGAGGACGCGCAGATGATCGATATTTACAAGGGCTACCAGGCGGCGCTGAAGTCGGCCGGCGCCCTCGATTTCGACGATCTGCTGCTTCTCACGATAGAGCTTTTCGAGTCGGAGGAGGAGTTGCTCGAGCGCTACCGCAACCGTTTCGAGCACATCCTTGTGGACGAGTATCAGGACACCAACTTCCCGCAGTACCGCCTGATCCGCCTTCTCGCTCCTCCGCATAACAACATCTGCGCCGTCGGCGATGACGATCAGAGCATCTACCGCTGGCGCGGAGCGGATATCGAGAACATTCTTCGCTTCGAGCGGGATTTCCCCGGCGCGACGATAATCAAACTCGAGCAGAATTATCGCAGCACGCAAATGATTCTCGACGCGGCGCACGGTGTGGTCGCGAGCCTGTCGTTCCGCCACCCGAAGAAGCTGTGGACCGACCGCGGCGCGGGAGAGCCCGTAACTTACTTTGTCGCCGACAGCGAGGAGTCGGAGGCCAGCTTCACCGTTTCCCAGATCGATTCAATGCTCGGCCGCCGTGCCGCCTCCGAATTCGCCGTGCTTTTCCGCACCAACGCCCAGAGCCGGCCTTTCGAGGAAGCGCTTGGGCGCCACCGCATTCCCTTCCAGCTCATCGGGGGCGTGAGGTTCTACGAGCGCAAAGAGATCAGGGATGTGCTCGCCTACCTGCACCTGGGCATGAACCCCAACGATATCGTCAGCCTGCGCAGAGTGATCAACACCCCCCAGCGGGGCATCGGCGATGCCACGATCAGCAAGCTCGAACTCCTTGCTAGAGAGAAAGAAATTTCCACCTGGGAGGCGCTCGACAAGCATATTCCCTTCCTCGGGGCCAGCGGCAAGATCAAGAAAGGCCTGACGTTGTTCAAGGAACTGGTTGCCGCGATCGGAGAGCACATCACGCACGGCGAATCTCCCTCGGAGGTAATCGATTTCATCCTTAAGGAAAGCGGCTACCTCGGCGCGCTGATCCAGGAGCAGACCGACGAGGCGATGGGCCGTATTGACAACCTCAAGGAATTGATCGCCGCTGCAAAGGGCTTCGAGGAATCCAACCCCGGTGCGGGGACCGAGGAGTTTCTCGATCAAGTCGCCCTGGTGTCCGACACCGACAACTACGAGCCCGACGCGCCGCGCGTCACGCTGATGACGCTGCACTGCGCCAAGGGCCTGGAATTCAACATCGTCTTCCTCACCGGGCTCGAGGAGGGCCTGCTTCCGCACAGCCGCAACTCCGATACCAGCGAGGGGCTGGAGGAGGAACGCAGGCTCTGTTATGTCGGCATGACCAGGGCACGCGACAAGCTTTACCTGACTTCAGCGCGCACGCGGCGGCGCTTCGACGGCTACACGGCCAGCAGGTCCTCGCGCTTCATCGAGGACGTCCCGGAAGCGGTTCTCGACCTGCGCGGGGGCGAGCGACGCAAACCCCGGAAGACCACCATGGGCGCGAACGTCGAGAATATCGGCAAGTTCTTCAAGGACCGTAAGATCGACATCGACGTGCAGAAACTAATCAAGCACGGCGGCGCTCCGGCAGGTGCTGAATTCGCAGTCGGCGAGAAGGTGGAATTGAGCAAGTACGGCAGCGGCAAGATAGTCGGTATGGAGGGCGAGGGCGACGATCTGCGCTACATCGTCCACTTCCGCGGAGTCGGCAAGAAGAAGATCCTGGCCAAGTTGAAAAAACTGAAGAAGGCCTGAGAGGCGCGCGGAAGAACCGGGGGGATCTGATGGCGCCACAAGACGAGCCATCTGTCAGCCGGCGTGGCAACGTTACCGCGGGTATTGCCCTGCTGCTCGCCGTCATCGCGCTCGGGATGTTTATCGCCGGAGAGGGCGACGGCATCCACCTCTTCCAGGATCAGTACGACGAGTATCAAGCGGTGATTTCGGTCGACGCCGCCGGCAGCTTGGGGCCTGCGCTGCTTTTTTCATCGCTGCTGATTGGCGCGACATGGCTTTGCGGCTCCCACATCATCTCGAGCCTCACCGGCGCCGCATTGCGGGACGTGCTGAGGCGCGATGCGGCGACCTTCCTGCCACTGGCGATTTTGTTTCTAGTGATGCTGCGCTACATCCCCGGCGTCGCGACGTTCAGCAGCGCACTCTTCCTGGTCTCCTCCACTCTGGCGCGCCCGTTACTTCTCACGGCTTTGCTGATCATCGCCTGGCTCAAATACGACCTCTATAAGTCCCTCAAACCGGAAGGGAGAGGCCGAGGTAAAAAGCCAGTGGTTTCCGACCGAGCCGTTGGTTGGATCGTTTTTGCAGTAATGGTCGCGCTTTTCGCGGTAACAATCCCCCAGTTCAGCGCCGAGTGGCCGTTCGGCGGCGACGAGCCGCATTACCTGATGGTCACGCACAGCGTGCTCGAGGACGGCGACATTTATTTCGGGGACGATTACGAAACGGGCGCCTACCGGCAGTTCACACAATGGCAACGCCTGACACCCCAGTATCTGCGCAAGACCCTGGACGGTCGCATCGCGCCGATCCACCGTATCGGCGTGCCTCTGCTGGCGGTGCCTTTCTATGCGGTGGGGGGGAAGCTGGGCGCGGTGCTGATGATCGGCCTGATGGCGGCGCTCTCGGCTGCGAACGTCTACTGGCTGGTGATGAAGGTGGTTCCCCACCGCCTCGCAGCGCTGGGGGCCACGGCGTGGGTGACGCTGTCGGTACCGCTGCTGCCGCAGTCGTTCCTGTTCTACACCGAGGTTCCGCTTTCCCTCTTCACGCTCCTGGCGCTGAACATGTTTCTTCGTCGCAGCGACGAGGCGCCTCGCCTGCCGTGGCTAATCCCGTTGGTCATCTGGATATTGCCCTGGTTGCACGCGCGCGGGTTCATGACGGCGGTAGCGCTCTCACTGCTGTTGGCTTTCCGCCTGCGCAAGCATCTCCCCGCGCTGACAGGGGTTGCCGCACTCTGCCTGGTTCTGGCGTTGGCGACGCCCGCGTGGAACTGGCATCTCTACGGCGAGTTCAGCCTGCTGGCGGAAATGGGCGGTGCGCAGCACAACGATGTCAGCATGTGGAATATCCTGCCCGGCTTTGCGGGCCTGCTGTTCGACCGGAATTTCGGGCTGTTGCTCAATAATCCCGCGGTGGTTCCGGCGCTGATCGGGCTGTTGCCGCTGTGGCGCAAGCGTCGCGATGCGGCGGTGGGGCTGATACTGGTGGCGGGTTTCACGATCGGACCTGGCCTGGCCTATCACATGTGGTGGGGCGGCGGCAGCGTGGCCGCGCGCTACGCTGCGCCTGTGATCGCGCTGGCTGCGGTTCCGATGGCGGCCTTGCTGTGCGACGAGGGCTGGAAGAAATGGCGCCGGGCCGCGATTTTCCTCGGCGCGTTGTCAATAGCTCTCGCCGCTACGATGCTCCTCCACACCGATCTGCTGACCAACTCCAGGACGGCGACGTCGCGAATCCTCACGGCCGCATCGGTCGGCCATTTCGATGCCGTCGAGTGGTGGCCGTCGTGGTTCGATCCGGCGGGGCAATTCTGGGGGGCTATTGCGTTGCTGGTGGTTGCAGTAACCCTCGCCGCCGTAATCGTGCTCTCGCTTGTGCGGCTGGTCGCCAGGCTTTCTGCTCGACGCTCGATGGCAAAACCTGTATCCGCATTGGCGGGCATGGCAGCTTTCCTGGCCTGCCTCTGCCTTTACGGCTGGGCGGCAGAGGCGTTGACTCCCGGCGAGCCGAACGGCTACCAGCCTCATTCACGTGCGAGCGATCTGCTTTACCAGCAGCGCTACCGCCACGGAGGATACCCCCTGATCGACCAGGGAGGGATGCTGCAACCCGATTCGCTGCCGGCGCGCGGTTTCAGCGCGCAGCGGTTATTCTCGGGATGGGCGCTGGAGAGGGATGAGAAGGTGCCGGGCGGGAGATCACTCCGCCTACGCGCAAGTGAACGAAGGATTTCGCTGCGTCCGACCACTCCGCTATGGGCCGGCAGTTACGAGGTAAGGATCGGCTTGCGGGCGGCGGTCGAGCCCATAGTCCTGCGCATCACCCTTTTTGATATTTCCGAAACAAGCAGCGAAGTCGAAACGCGGCTCGCGCAAAATGCCGTGCCAATCGACGAGAAATATCATGAAGTCGGGGTACCGATAGAACTGCCTCACAACAGCATGGGTATCGACATCGAGTTCGACTCGGGGGACGAGATTCGCTTCAGTCACGCCACCTTGCAAACGCTGGCTCTCGAAAGACTGGATGCCTGGCCGCTGCCCGAAGCGCTCTTCGACAAGGTGGTCCTGCGGTTCAACGAATATACGCTTTTCTTCAATCCCAGGGAGATATACGAGCCCGAGAAACGCTGGTTCTGGACAGGTGGCAACAGTGAGGCGGAATTAACCGTGGTTTCGCGCCGCCGGTTTTCGGCTCTGCGGATCAATCTTGTGGGGCACCCACCGGTCAGAGCCTCAGTCGCGGCCGACGGCGTCGAGGAGTCGGTGAGATTCGAGAAGGACCGCCGGAATGTCTCGTTGGAGATTCCGGTGAAGCCAGAAGAGTACGGTAATTACAAGATCGCGACTTTGCGCATCCGCTGTTTCGGGGCATTCGTGCCCGCGCGGACGGTGGAGGGATCGACCGACGAGCGCGAACTCGGCGTGCACACGCGAATCACACTAAAACGAAATCGTTGAGCTGGGAATCGGCTGCCTCAGTCCATCGTGCGCCGTGTGGTGAGTGAGCGGGACATGGTCACCTTGTCGGCGTACTCGAGGTTGGAGCCAACCGGCAACCCCTGAGCAATACGGCTGACCGTCACCCCTAGAGGTTTGAGCAACTGGGCCAGATATACGGCCGTGGCTTCCCCCTCGACAGTGGGATTGGTGGCGACGATCACTTCCTTGACCTCCCCGCCCTCGAGGCGCTTGACGAGCCCTTTGAAAGTAAGTTCTTCCGGTCCGACTGCGCTGATCGGCGAGAGCGTGCCCATCAGCACGTGGTAGAGGCCGCGGAAATCACCGGTGTTCTCGATAACCACCAGGTCGGAGGCCTGCTCGATGACGCAGATAATGCTACGGTCGCGCTTGGCATCGCTACAAATATGGCAGGGATCGGTGTCTGTGATGTTCCAGCAAACGCTGCAGTGGCCGACCTGCTCCTTGAGGTCGACGATCGCCTGGGCCAAGGCCATGGCATCGTCCTTCGGATGTTTTAGCAGGAAGAACGCCAGCCTTACGGCGGTCTTGGCGCCGATGCCGGGCAGTTTGCTCAGCTCGGCGACGAGGCGGTCGATGGGGCTGCCCTGCCCGCTCATCGCTTCACTTCCTTCTTGTGCTCCCGTGCCGCTTTCATGTGGCGGATCGAGCAGAATTCGCCGCACATCGAGCAGACGTCATCCTCGTGGCTGAGTAACTGCTCGCGGATCGCACTGGCCTTTTCGGAATCGATGGCCAGGTTGAGCATGCCCTTCCAGTCGAATTCCTTGCGGCGCCTGCTGATTTCAGCGTCCCACTCGGCTGCTCCCTGATACCCGCGTGCGATGTCGGCGGCGTGGGCGGCGATGCGCGCTGCGATCACTCCCGTGCGCACATCTTCCACGTCGGGGAGCCTGAGGTGCTCGGCGGGTGTGACGTAGCAGAGGAAGTCGGCACCGGCCGCGGCGGCTATCGCCCCGCCGATCGCCGAGGTGATGTGGTCGTAGCCCGGCGCTACGTCGGTGACCAGGGGCCCGAGGACGTAGAAGGGCGCGTCGTTGCAGAGATCCTTTTCCATCTGCACGTTGGCCTCGATCTGGTGCAGCGGCACGTGCCCCGGACCCTCGATCATCACCTGCACCCCGGCCTTGAACGCTTCGGCCTGCAGTTCGCCGAGGGTGATTAATTCCTGGATCTGGCTGCGGTCGGATGCGTCGGCCAGGGCGCCGGGACGAAAGCCGTCGCCGAGGGAGAGAACCATGTCGTAGCGCTTGGCGATCTCGATCAGCCTGTCGAATTGATCGTAGAGCGGATTGTCCCGGCCGTTGGCAATAATCCACTCGACCAGGAAGGCGCCGCCGCGGCTGACGACATCGAGGATGCGGGGGTGGCGCTCGAGCGCATCGATCGCCTTGCTGGTTACGCCGCAGTGGACGGTGATGAAATCGACACCTTCTTCGCCCTGCTCTTCGATGGTATCGAAGAGTTGGTCGGGATCCATGTCGGCGATGTTTTTACCGGCTGCCACAAGCTCGGTGGCTGTCTGGTATATCGGCACGGTTCCGACGGCGACGGGGCTGTGGCGCAGCACTTTCCGCCTCATGCGCCGCAGGTCGCCGCCGGTGGAGAGGTCCATGACGGCGTCGGCTCCCGCGGCTACCGCCGCCTGGAGCTTGCGCAGCTCCAAGTCCTCATCGGGGCTGTCCTGCGATGTGCCGAAGTTGGCATTGACCTTAACGCGCAGCCCGGAACCCACGGCCAGCGGCTTTGCACCCTCGTGGCCGGGATTATGGCAAATAACCACGCAGCCGCACTCGATGCCGCGGCGTAATTGTTCGATGTCGAGATTTTCGTCGGCGGAGACAGCCTCCATCTCAGGAGTCGTCCCGCCCTCCCTGGCATGATCTATCTGGGTTTTCATCACGTTGCTCCGAATCTATGATCATTTGAGTCCGAAATATCTTTTAATCTTGGCCAGGATCTGCGAGGCGCGCGCATGGTGCCCAACCTTCTCCTTAAGTTCACGGCCCTCCGCCTCCAGCGCCGAAAGCTGTTCGTCCAGCTCAGCCTGGCGCGAACTCAGCTTCTCGCTGAGGTCCTCGGCAATCGCCGGATTTTGTTCAAGAACTTTTTTGAAAATGGGCTTGCCGAGGACGTAGCACGTGCATTCCGACAGCGCGGTGATGGTGGCAGTGCGGCGCTCGCCTGTCAACAGAGCCATCTCGCCGAAGTAGTCGCCCGGCCTCAAGACCTTCAACACGGCCGGGCTGCCGTCATCCTTGCGTATTGACACTTCCGCCTCGCCGGACCAGATGACAAAGAAGCTGTCGCCCTCCTCGCCCTGGATAATCATCGCTTCGCCGGCCGCATAAACTGCCATGCGCATACCTTCGACCACCTGGCGCAGCTCCTCGTCACTGAGAGACTCGAACAGGTGGATGGAGCGGAAACGCCTGCCCATCTCCTCCAGTCTCTCCGCGCGGTCGGCGGTCTCCGGCTTCACTTCGTGCAGGTATACTTCGCGGATGGGGAGCGGGCTGTCGACGCGGGCGCGGCGGAAGTGGTACCACACCTGGCGCCTGATCTCGCCGTCTACGCGCTCGAGCTGCTCATAGTCCGTGTACCAGTAGCGCACCTCGTATTCGATCCAGTGGTCGCCGAAATCCTTCACGAGCACGTTGGGTGAGGGCTTGCGCTCGACGCCGGGGTGGTTCTGCAGGATGGGCATGATGGAGCTGATGACGTTGTCGGGCGAGCCGGAATAAGGGGCGCGCACGATCAGCTCGCGGCGGTGCGGCGTGGGAGGATCGTTATAGTTGATGATGCGCTGCGAGGCGACCAGCGAGTTCGGCAGGACATGGTAATTGTGGCCGAGTGTGCGCAGCTTGATCGAGCGCCAGTCGGTCTCGACAACCTTGCCGACCGAATCGCCCACCTTGATCCAGTGGCCTACCTTGACGGGCCGCTCGAGGTGCAGCGCGAGGCCGCTGAAAAGGTTGCCGAGCGTGTCCTGCAGGGCGAAGCCGAGCACCACGCTGATCACGGCCGCCGACGCCAGCAGCGATGTCAGAGGAACCCGCTCTGCCTCAGGCAGGCTCTCATTGATGATGAACAGACTCATAATCAGAAGGCCGAAGAACACCAGGCTCTTGATCAAGGCGGGTGTGGCGATCTCCCGCCGGCGGTCGACAATCAAATCGAAAAAGACAAACACGATGACGCGCGCCGCGAGAAAAGCAATAGAGAAAACGAAGAGGAGGGTGACGATGGCCGATGCGCGCTGAATCTCAAACAGGGTGACCGCGCGAGACATCGTGGCGCTGAGAACCAGGAAGAAAATCGGTGCTCTGAAAACCCGCAGGCGGGGTCTTATCCTTGTGAAAGCATAAATGAGCAGAAACAGCAGCCAGCTGAGGAGGAGCAATCCGTCCTCGAGGCTCGCAAAAGCCGGCAAGAATGATTCACCCTGTGCGGCCAAGGCCAGAGTTTCGATCATATCTCACTCCCCCGCCGTTTTCCTGATCTGCGTAACCAGGTTACTAATATCGTCTGCCTGCTGGAAGAGCGAAATCGCAGCGAGCCCGGCGACGGGCAGATCCAGCAGCTCGCGATAGTTCTCACCGTTAATCCCGCCGAGCGGAAAGACCGGAATGGAAGCCTGGCTGCAGGCTTGCGCAAGGGCATCCACGCCGACCGGCTCACCGTACTTCGCTTTCGAAGGCGTATAGAAGACGGGGCCGAAGGCGATAAAATCGGCTCCGCCCTCAACCGCCGCCCCGACTTCAGCGGAATTGTGCGTGGACACGCCGATCAGAAATCCGGGCGGGGTGATCTCCCTTACGGCTGCGGGCGGGGCGCTGTGGTTGCCCAGGTGCACGCCGTCCGCGCCCGCCGCCAGGGCGATATCGACGCGGTCGTTAACCAAAACCGCAGTGCGGCGCGGGGTGGCCGTCTCCACGGCGCTCTTGACCAAAGCGAGGAGATCGCGGGCGGTCATGTCCTTCTCGCGGATCTGAATCATATCGATTCCGGCGGCTGACGCTCTGCCGACAAATTCGAGCAGGGAGCCCCGGCCGCCGGGGAGGGAGTGGCGATCGGTGATGGCATAAAGCCTGAATTTTCTATCGTTTCCGGGAGATGGCATCTCGAATTTCGAAGACGGCACAACCGATCAGCACCAGGCCGAAACCGCTGACAGCGCCGCGCAGGACTGAATGCGAGAGAATGGACGCGACCCAGGGCAGACTGCGAACAGCCAGCAGCCATAAGTCTGTCCAAGGCACGGCGATGAGAAAGGTTCCGGCGACAAAAAAATAGACCAGAAGTGCGAGACGGTTGACCAGCTTACGCTCTTCGCTCATGTGCATAATGCTACCATATCACAGATAATCAGACCATCAGATCGGGCCCGCCGCAATTGAGCTAACGCGTTGACACAACAAGGCAAAGAACTTATCCTCAAAAAAAAAGCCAAACGGGGGAACTCGAGGATGAACGAGGAACAGTCCGACTTCAAAGTTTCTGACAGGCGGAAATTCGATGCTGACGGCAATCTGCGAGAGGAAAGCGCTGAAGAGGAGACAGCGCAAGAGGCAGGAGAGACGCCGCTAGAGGAACCCGTGGTCGAGCCCGAAGGCCTTGGGCATGAGCCCGCCGGGACGGAATCGGAGGCTACCGAAGAGGAAGGAGCCGCAGGCGAGATCAACTTCACGACCTTTATCCTCAGCCTCGGCACGCAGGCGATGGTCGCCCTCGGCTTGATCCCCGATCCCACCACCAGCGAATCGAGCGTTAGCCTCACCAATGCCAAACAAATGATAGACATCCTGTCGATGCTGCGCGACAAGACCCAGGGAAACCTGGAAGCGAGCGATACCACCCTGTTAGATAATCTTCTCTATGACCTGCAGATGCACTTCGTGGAACTCTCAACTAAAGAAGAATAAGCGGGAATTGCGGTGAGAGCGTCCACAATAATCCTTCTTTACCTGGCAGGCAGCATGCTGCTTTTCGTTGCCGGGGGGGAAACCGCCCGCATGCAGGTAAGGGAGCCGGGTAGCGGTTTGGGATCGGTGCCCGCGATGGTGGTCGACATGCGCGACCACTGGAAGCGCTACCGCGAGCTGGCCGACGTGGGCGACACCGAGAGTGCTGAGCACCTTGCGGCCAGAATCATCGAGCTTCGCCACCGCTCAGGCATGCTGGGCAACACGGCCTTGTCGCGCGGCTTCGCGATGAGGGCCTGGCGGCAACAGCAGGAGGGGAAGCTCGACGAGGCGATAAAGGAATTCCGCTACGCCGTCGAGCTGGAGCCTGCCGCCAGGGAGTACCGTGTGGCGCTGGCCGGTGCGTTAGCGGCACAACAACCGATGAATGTCTTCACGTACGTTTCGCAGTATTGGGAGGCATTCCGCAAATCGTTCGACTCAATCAGGGGTCGTTACCTTCTGACCGTCGACGGCACTTTATGGTTAGGTTTCACGTTGCTAATCGGCGGCGGATTATGGTTTTTCGGCGTTCTTCTTCGCTACATCCCTACCCTCCGCCACGCGCTGACCGAACTGTTCGGCAAAGTGTTCTCTTTCAACATCGCGACGCTACTTGCCACAGTGGCCCTATTTTCGGCCCTGGTGTCGGGCGTCGGGCTCCAATGGATCGCCCTGGGGCTGGCCGCCGCGTGCTGGAGCTTCCAGAGCCGCGGGGGCAAAATAGTCTCGATCGTGGCCTTGGCGGCTCTGTGGTTTGGTGCTGGCCTTATCGGTCTCTCGTCGCAGATGACCGCCGGCATGACCACCACCGAAGCGCGCGCAGCGTTCGCCGCTGATCGTTTCGATGCCGACGAGACGGTTATTCTGGAGCTCGAGCGCCGGCTGGAAAGGACGATGTTCTCACCCCGCGGCAGCTTCAGAACCCCCGCAGATAATCATTCACGCGTGGAATTGTTCGCCTACGTCTGCGGCTTGCGCAAACTCGGGAGGTCGCGAGGCCTGCACGGAATCGACGTGATGGACATTTTCACCGTGCTGAGCGGGACCGACGAACTGGGGCGCCTTGCCGCGGTCAACCTGGCGAACATCCAATTGGAGAGGGAAGATTTCGTCCCGGCGCAAAACAACTACCAGTTAGCCATGCAGGGCTACGATGCCAAGCCCTACGCGATGTTTAATCTGTGGAGGCTCAATTACGAGCGTCGCAACCGCAGCGCCGCCCGCGGAATCTGGGAAAACCTGGTCAAGGACGAGCGCGCATTTCTGAAGCGGTTCGAGATCGAGGATGAGCGCAAACAACCCTCGTTGATCGATGCAGCCCCCAGCCCGCGGATGCTCGAATTGATGATCAATCGCGGCCTGGCCGCGACTGCCGGCCTCGCCGGCGCATCCATCGATCCGCTCGGCATTCTCTCAAACAGCCTCACCGACGTTCACCTCACCTGGGCGGTTGCGGCGTTGATCGGCATGCTGATCATCCACCTTATCTTCAGATTCTTCGGTCTCGCCACCATCTGTCGAATGTGCGGCAAGAATTACTGCAAACACTGCGATCTCGACCCGCGCTCCTCTCCGAGATGCCAGGCGTGCAATTCGATAAAGGGAGCGCATATCCTGTTGGATGCCGAGCTGAGGCGCTCGCAGGAAAAGAAGATTGAGCGGTATCGGAAATGGTCAAAGATCAGGCGACTGGGGGGTAACATTGTCGCCCCCGGTCTCGGCAGCGCGTGGGCTGGAAAGCCGCTGATCGCAGCCGGTCTGATGGTTCTTTGGAGCTCCGCGGTCGCGCTGTTTTACGGTCTCGACCGTTTCCCGAGAACCGAAGTGCTGCCGTTTTTCTCGCATTGGAGTTTTCTCACCGGCGCGTTCATTCTGATCATCGGCATCGGAGTGTATGCGCTGGCCGTCCTGGACGGAATTCAGGAGGAGAAGCATCCGGATGGAGCTGTCGGGAAATCTTAAGAGGTTTGCCGTATCGAACGTCCTTCAGTTCCTTCAGATGGAGGGAGCGACGGGCGCTCTGACGCTGAAGCGCGGTCGAACGCGCGTGACGCTTACTCTCGATGAGGGAAACCTGCTCGACGCCGAGCATACCGAGACTCCCAAGGAGCAGCGGATGGGCGCGATTCTTGTGGAGTCGGACAGGATCACCGAGGACGAATTCGAATCGGTGATGGAGGAGCGCCGTCGCGGGCTGGCGCCGCTGGGGACAATCCTGCACGGCAGGGGTCTGATCTCCGACAGCGAGCGACAGCGCGTGGCGGCGATGGTCTGCACCGAGATGCTCTTCGAGGTGCTGGCCTGGCCCGAGGGCACCTATGAATTCAAACGCCTCGACATGGTCGAGCCCACCGAGATGTCTGAGGCCATCTCGACGCAGTCGATCATGCTCAACGCCGCGCAGCAGGAAGACGAGTGGCCGCAGATCCGCCGTTACGTCCGCTCTTCCGAGGTTGTTTTCGCGCCCTCTCCGTCAAATACGCTCGGTCTCGAGTCCGTGTTTTCCACCCTCAGCCCGGAGGACCGCGATATAGCCGAGCGAATCGACGGGCTGCGCTCGGTGAAGAAGATAATGGCGGAGACGCTGCGCTCGGAATTCGAGGTATCGCGGCTGATAGCGGAGCTTTCGCGCCGTGGCCTGATAGTCGCCGTCCAGCGGGCTCACGATTTCGTCACGGAAACCAAGCCCAGCGGTTTCTTCTCCTTCGTGCTCGGGAAATCCGCCGTTGTTTCGCTGTCGGTGGCTTTCGCCGCGGTGCTCTGTCTGTTCGCATGGCAGTATTACATCCTGCCGGTGATCGATTCCCCACAGCAAACGCTGGCGCCGATCGTCAACGCCGGCCGCGACCCCGCGACGGTCGACAGGTTGCGGCTGCAGAGGCTGCTACAGGCTTTCCAGCTCTATCGCAACGATCACGGCGCGCCCCCGCACTC
>CBFCZO010000036.1:0-27595 GCA_965602675.1 uncultured bacterium
AGATCACCTCGCCGTGGACGGTGCGCTCCATGTCGGTGACTTCCTCGGGTCGCTCGTCGATCAGCAGGACGATCAGGTAGACCTCGGGGTGGTTGGAGGTGATCGAGTTGGCGATTGTCTGCAGCAACATGGTTTTACCGGTGCGCGGCGGGCTGACGATGAGGCCGCGCTGGCCCTTGCCTACGGGCGTAACCAGGTCGAGCACGCGCGCGCTGAGGTTTTCCTTCTTGTCGCCCTCCATGCCCAGCCGCTCCGAAGGATAGAGCGGGGTGAGATTGTCGAAGAACACGCGCTCGCGCTGCAGATCGGGCGGCTCGAAGTTGATAGCTTCGACCTTGATCAGCGCGAAGTAGCGCTCCCCTTCTTTCGGAGGCCGGATTTGACCGGAAATTGTGTCGCCGGTGCGCAGTTCGAATTTGCGGATCTGCGACGGGCTGACATATATGTCATCAGGTCCGGGGAGGTAGTTGTATTCCGGGGCTCGCAGGAAGCCGAACCCGTCCGGCAGGCACTCCAAGACCCCCTCGCTGAAAATCCAGCCGTTCTTCTCGGTCTGCGCCTGGAGGATGCGGAATATAAGCTCCTGCTTCCTCATGCCGGCGGAGCCGGGGATGTCGAGGTCCTTAGCAATGTGAGCCAGTTCCAGGATGGTCATCTCCTTCAGCTCGGAGATGTTCAGGCTCTTGGTTTCCCGACCGACTTTTTTCTCGGCCGGCTCCTTGACTTCCTTGATTTCTTCGTCGCCGATGGCGTTCTTCTTCTTTCGTGGCATTTCTATTCCTCGTGTCCGGCGGGCCTCGCCTCAAGCCGCTTGCCGGATGTATTTAGCTTCGTCCGACCGGTTCCCGATGTTCTAGCGAACCGTCAATTGCTCTCCAAATTTCCTTCGCGCCGAATCCCTTCTGAGCGCTGCAAAAAATAGCTCCGTGAAGCTCATGGCTGGGATCGGATACTGCGCGCCTCTCCACCGCCAGGCGGTTGCCGCCGAGCTTGTCTGCCTTGGTAAGAACAACCTGGTGCGGTAAGCCGTTACTCCGCAACCAGCCTATCATTTGCCGATCGTTCGCCAGGGCGCCGTGACGGGCATCGATCAACAGAATCAGCAACCGCAAGCACTGGCGGTCGAGCAGGTACCCCTCAATCAGCCGCCGCCAACCTGCCTGCTCCCGCTTGGAGACCTTTGAAAACCCGTAACCGGGCAGGTCGACGAAATGGCAGTCGTCATTAACGCGGAAGAAGTTAATTGTCCGCGTTTTGCCCGGCTTGGAACTCGTCAACGCCAAGCGCCTTACACCAAGCAGCTTGTTTATCAGGCTCGACTTCCCAACGTTCGATCTGCCGACAAATCCTATTTCCGGCAAGTCTCCACGGGGTAGTTGACTCAAAGCCCCAAAGCTACCGACGAATACGGTGTCTTTGACAATCATCGGCTGTGCTATATCGTTGCTGGATCAGAGAACTCTATTAAATGTTGCGTCGTACTCTCTGAGGTTGACGGCTGGGTATCGGGGCTTCGCTTCCGGGCTTCCCAGAATCGGGAGCGCGCAAATTGTAGCAAAGGTTAAAACCCTCTGCAAGTAAAAACACAATCGCATTAAAACCGGTAGCAGCCGGCCTCCTCGGCAATCAATGAGCCAGGCCGTTGCCGGCGATGCGCTCTTCGCCATCCTCCTTGGCTAACTCGTCAAGCAGCTCTTCGATATCCGGCAAGGGAACCAGGCGCTCGACGAGAGCGTACTCCAGCACCTGGTCCATCGTGTCGACATAAACAAACTGAATGTCATCACGGACCTCTTCAGGCACATCCCGAAGATCCTTCTCGTTCTCCTGGGGAAGGATCACGGTGCTGATCTCGGCGCGGTGGGCAGCAAGCACCTTCTCTTTCAAGCCGCCAACGGGCAGCACCTTGCCGCGCAGCGTCACTTCTCCGGTGAGGGCTACGTCGTTGCGCACCGGCACGCGCGTGAGCGCGCTCACCAGCGCAGAGGCGATAGTGATGCCCGCGCTCGGGCCGTCCTTCGGAATCGCCCCTTCGGGCACGTGGACATGGCAGTCGATGCGCGAGAACACCTTGCGCTCGATGCCGAGGCTGGCGCCGCGGCTGCGGATGTAGCTCATCGCCGCCTGGGCGCTCTCTTGCATCACCTCTCCGAGCTTGCCGGTGAGCGAGAGGCGTCCTTTGCCTCTCATCAGGGTCGCCTCCACGTTTAGAATGTCGCCCCCGTGCTCGGTCCAGGCCAGACCACGCGCCAGGCCCACTTCATTGGTCTTCTCAAGTTGCGGCTTGCGGAACTTCGGTATGCCCAGCAGCTCCTCGGCCACTGCCAGGTCCGTGACTTTCAGCGCTTCCGCCCTCCCCTCGAGACACGCCCGCGCGAGCTTGCGGTAGATCCTGGCTATCTGGCGTTCGAGGTTACGCAAACCGGCTTCCCACGTGTATTTCTCGATGATGAAATGGATGACCTCATCCGAGAATTCAACTCCCCTCTTCTCGAGACCGTGAGCCTTGAGTTGCCGGGGGATAAGATGCCGGTTGGCGATCTCCAACTTTTCGTTAACGGTATAGCCGGGGATACGGATGATCTCCATGCGGTCCTGCAGCGGCCTCGGGATGGTGTGAATCACGTTTGCCGTTGTAATAAACATCACTTGGCTCAGGTCGAACGGCACGTCAATGTAGTGGTCCATGAACTCGAAGTTGAGCTCGGGATCAAGCACCTCCATCAGTGCACTGGAGGGGTCCCCGCGGAAATCGGAGCTCATCTTGTCGACCTCATCGAGCAAAACCACGGGATTGACCGTGCCCGCCTTCTTCATCATCTGGATTATCTGGCCGGGCAGCGCGCCGATGTACGTGCGACGGTGGCCGCGGATTTCCGCCTCATCGCGCACGCCGCCGAGGCTGAAATGCACGAATTTGCGGTTGACCGCGCGTGCGATGGAGCGTGCCAGCGTGCTCTTACCGACTCCCGGTGGGCCCAGGAAGCAGAGGATTGTGCCCTCCATCTTCTTCACAAGCTGGCGAACCGCCAGGTATTCGAGGATCCTCTCCTTGACTTCTTCCAAACCGTAGTGGTCCTCGTTGAGAACCTTCTCAGCGCGCTTGATGTCGCGGTTCTCGCGGGATTTTTTAGACCAGGGTATGGAGATCAGCCAGTCGACGTAGTTACGGCTGACAGTCGCCTCAGCGCTCATTGGGGGCATGGCTTCCAGCCGGCGCAACTCGTGCTCGGCCTTCTCCTGCGCCTCCTTGCTCATCTTCGCCGCTGCGATCTTCTCGTGAAGTTCCTGGAATTCCTCAGCGCCCTTCTCGCCGCGGCCGAGCTCCTTCTGGATCGCCTTGATCTTCTCGTTGAGGTAATACTCTTTCTGGGCGCGCTCGATCTGCTTGCGGACGCGGTTGTTGACCCGCTTGTCCACGCGTACCTTGTCCATCTCCGAATCTAGGATGGCTATTATCGCCTCGACGCGGTCCATCGGATCGAACGTTTCCAGGAGACCCTGCTTCTGTTCGGTCGGGATGTTGAGATGGGCGGCGATCGTGTCGGTCAGCTTGGCGGGATTGTCCGTCTTGATCGCTGCCAGCATCGCGTCGAGGCTCAGGGTCTGGCTGATCTTGATGTACTTCTCGAACTTCTCTGTCAGCTCCCGAAGCTGCTCCTGGACTTCGTCGGTAATGTCCACGTGCTCCGTCACACCCTGCACTTCGACCTCGAAGAAACCCTCCGGATGCTTGATGTTGTCGCCCAGCTCGGCGCGATAGAGACCCTCCACCAGCACCTTGTAGTTGCCGTTGCTCTGCTTGACCGTCTGAATGATCGAGGCGACCGTGCCGATCTGGTAGACATTCTCGATCTGCGGGTCCTCGATGGAAGGATCCTGCTGAGCCGTGAGGAATATCTTGTTGCCGAGCCGGGTGGCCCGCTCGAGACCTCTGATCGACGTCTGCCGGCCCACGACGAAAGGTATCATCATGTGGGGGAAGACCACGACATCGCGCAGCGGCAGCAGCGGGACGGCCTGGCTCTTATCTTTTCTGTCAGGCTTGTCGCCTAGTAGCATGCTTTGTTTACCTCTTATTCATATTATAGCTTGATTGCGGTACCACAATGATAACCGAGACAACCGGGCAGTAATGTCAGCTTGCTGACTTCTTCTCATCTACAATCGAGAGTGGATCAGTGGCTCTTTCGACAACATCTCGCGTGATGACGACTTCTTTGACGTCACCCCGTGTCGGCAGGTCGAACATGATGTCGAGCATGAACTCCTCGACTATCGCCCGCAATCCGCGCGCTCCGATTTTACGATCTATCGCCTTCTCGGCAATCGCGGCCAGCGCGTCATCTGTAAAACGTAATTCCACGTTTTCAAGTTCGAATAGCTTGGAGTACTGACGCACCAGGGCGTCCTTCGGCTCCCTCAGCACGCGCACCAGGGTCTCCCTGTCGAGCTCGTGCAGCGCGGCGGAGACCGGCAGCCGGCCGACAAACTCCGGTATCAGACCGTATTTGATCAGATCCTGCGGCAGAGCCTGCTCCAACAGGTTGTGCTCCTCTGAGGTCGTGCTCTGCTTGGGTTTCCCCATGAAACCGATGCTGCCTTCCCCGATGCGGTTGGCGATCATCTCGGTGAGGCCCACGAAGGCCCCCCCCGCAATGAACAGTATATTGGTGGTATCGATCTGGTAGAACTCCTGGTGCGGATGCTTGCGGCCGCCCTGGGGTGGAACGTTGGAGATGGTGCCCTCGAGAATTTTAAGCAACGCCTGCTGCACGCCCTCGCCGCTGACATCGCGGGTGATCGAGGGGTTCTCGCTCTTCTTGCTGATCTTGTCGACTTCGTCGATGTAGATGATGCCGCGCTGCGTGGCCTCGATGTCGCCTTTGGCATTCTGGAAGAGCTTGAGCAGGATGTTCTCAACATCCTCACCCACGTAGCCCGCCTCGGTAAGTGTGGTGGCATCGACGATCGCGAACGGAACGTCGAGGGACTTCGCGAGCGAGCGGGCCAGCAGGGTCTTGCCGGTCCCCGTCGGGCCGATAAGCAGGATATTGCTCTTGGTTAGCTCGACATCGTCGGTGTTGCCTACGGAATACTGAATGCGCTTGTAGTGGTTGTAAACGGCCACCGAGATTTTACGCTTGGCACTCTCCTGCCCGATCACGTACTCGTCGAGGAAGGCCTTGATCTCGAAGGGCTTGGAGAGGCTTTCCCGGATGCGGCCCATCTCGAGGACTTTTTCCTCGGTAAGGATCTCGTTGCAGATCTCGACGCACTCGTTACAGATGTATACGCCGTGGCCGGCGATTAGCTTCCTTACCTCGCCCTGGCTCTTGTTGCAGAACGAGCAGCGCAGGCCACCGGTCGTCTGATCGCTTTGCATGAGAATCCTCCCGGGCGGAGGCTAATCCTCAGCCTCACCCTCCCTATAGGTAATTACGCGATCCACGATCCCGTATTTCACCGACTCGTCAGGAGTCATGATGAAATCGCGGTCCGTATCCCGCTCAATAACCGAGAGCTCCTGGCCGGTGCATTCCGAGAAAATCTTGTTTATGGTTCCGCGCGCCCTGAGAATCTCCTTGGCCTGGATGTCGATGTCGGACGCCTGGCCGGAGACACCGCCGAATGGCTGGTGGATCACCACCCGGCTGTGCGGCAACGCGAAGCGCTTTCCCTTGGCGCCGGCTGCCAACAGTAACGCGGCCATGCTGGCGGCCTGTCCGATGCCGATCGTCGAGACGTCGGGCCCGATGAACCGCATCGTGTCGTAGATCGCCAGGCCGGCCGTGATCGTGCCGCCGGGGCTGTTTATATAGAGGCTGACATCGCGCTCGGGATTCTCTGCCGCCAGGAAAAGTAGCTGTGCGATCACCAGATTGGCGACATTGTCGTCGATCGGGGAGCCGATGAAAATGATATTGTCCTTCAGCAGGCGCGAATAGATATCGTAGGCCCGCTCCCCTCGAGCAGTCTGTTCAACCACCATCGGAATCAGGGCCATCTCATCAACTCCCTTTTACCTCGTTCTTGGCCAACAGCCATTCCTCGACAGCCCTATCGAGCATGTGGCTCTGCAGCATCTCGTAGCGGCCGTCAGAGAGCATCGCCTGGCGCAGTTCCTTCGGATTCTCCTTGCGAGCGGCGGCTATGGCGGCGATCTCGGCCCGCACGCCCTTCGCCTTGACCATGATCCCCTCGCGCTCGGCAAGTGTGTCGATCAGCAGCCTGCGGCGAACGGCACGCTCGGCGGCCGGACGCTCGGCTTCGCGAAACGCCTTCCAGTCGTAGCCTATATGGTCGGGGTTGAAGCCGTTGCCCGCGATCCTGCGGCGCATCTCGTTCTCGACCACGCTCATCTGCTGCTGGAGCATCACCGAGGGCAGCTCGAACGTTTCGTTTTCCTCCAGAATCAGATCGATCAGCTTCTCCATGCTGTCCGAGCGGCCGCGACGCTCCGAGTCGTCCTCGAGCTGCTTGCGAATCTCGGCGCGCAACTCGTCGAGGCTGCCGAACTGGCCGATGTCTTTGGCGAACTCATCGTCGAGCTCCGGCAGGATGCGCTCCTTTAGCTCATGGACGTCCACGCTGTAGTTGACGGTCTTTCCAGCAAGCGCAGGATCGTCGTAGTTTTCGGGATGGCTGATCGAAAACTCGAGCTTCTCCCCGGGTTCAGCCCGCTCCAACCGCGACGAGAAACCCTCGGCCGCTCCGACCTCGACCAACACGTTGTCGCGCCGGAAGGGGGCGGAACCCTCGGCCTGAGGTTCGCCGCGGAGGCTTATGTGAGCGAAATCGCCCTTCACCGCCCGCCGACTCTCGATGGTGTGGTAGTTGGCGCTGCGCCGTCGCAGGTGCTCAAGCTGCTCCTCCACCTGGTTATCCTTGACTTCGTAATCAGAACCCTCGAAATCTACCGAGAGATCGGTGTATTCCTTCAGCTGAATATCGGGCTGCACTTCGAAGTTCGCCGTGATACGTAACGGCTTGCCTTCGGACCAGTCAACCTCGTCGAGCGTTGGGCGCTCGACCGGACGCAATTCTTCCTGCTTGATCGCCTTATCCAGCGCCTCGGGAATAAGCTTGCTCATCACCTCCTGGCGCAGCTCGGCGGAGAAGCGTTTGCGGATAATATCGCGAGGCACCTTGCCCTTGCGGAAGCCATCAAGCCGCGCCCCGTCCTTGAACTCCTCGAGCAGTTTGTTATAGACCTCGTCCGGACGCTCGGGCGGGAGCTCGATCTCGAGCGAGACCTTGCAGCCCTCTTGACGTTTTAATTCGACTTTCATATCTCAACTTCGCCCCGAAAACGGCGGCGCAGACAAAGTTCCAGTTTAGCAAAGCCGCGCAACCAGCGACCCTATTCCCTTCGCCTGGAAATGTGGGGGTAGTTCACAGCGGCACAACAACTTAGGAGGCTTTTAAGCCTCCCTCTATATCTATTATATCATACCATTACGGGCTTTATTCCGCAACCTCAGGCGCCTTGCACATCCCCCTCCGCCGCGGCATGAAGAGCCTCGGTGACCGGCGGCTGCTCCTCGAGCCGCAGCAGGACGAATACGAGGCAGACGAGTGCCAGCAGCGCGACGGCGATGAACGGCATCTCGTAAAAAAAGTAGCCCGCAAGAAAGCCCGACATCAGCGGTCCGAAAGCCATACCCAGGCCGAATGACATGGTCAGCACGCTCATCTGCTTCGCCTCAGCACCCGGGGGGGCAATGTCGGCGGCGAGCGCGAAGCTGGGAGACGACATCAACGCCCTGGCGAAGCCCTGGAAACCCATGGTAACGATCAGCACCAAAGTCGAGCCGGCGAATCCGGTAAGCAGTACTGCTGGGACGAGCAATGCCAGGCCGATGATGATCAGCGGTTTGCGGCCGATGCGGTCCGACAGCTTGCCGGCTGGAATCTGAAAGATAAAGCCGGCGACGAGCGAAGCGCTCAGCGCCAGGCCGAACTCCACAGCCGTCTGCTCCAGGCGCTGGTTGGCCCATTTCTCCAGCGGTACGAGCAGGTTGACTACGGCCCCCATCGTCAGGCTGATCAGCCCCAGCACCACCAGCCCTCTCCGTCTGAGCAGCGAAAGGAAGCTCACCCTGGGTGGGCTGGCGGGACCGTTGTTGTTGGCCGCTACGATACGGCGCTCGTCCAGTAGAATCGCCACGAATGCCAGGCCAAGGAGGATCAGCGCCGAGGCGATGACGAAACTGATCTTCGCGCCGCCGAGCACGTAGAGTATGCCGCCCAGCGGCGGGCCGATGGTGAAGCCGAGCGAGCGGGATGTGGTGTAGAAGGCCATCGCCGTAGCGCGTCTGCGCCTGGGCGTGCTGATCGAGACCACCGCGAAGGAGGTGGGGATGGTGAGCGCGACTCCGATTCCTTGCAGCATGCGCAGGATAACCAGGTGAATGAAAAGGGTGGCGAAGCCGAAGCCGAGGGTTGACGCGGCCACCAGCGCCAGGCCGGCGAGAATCAACGGCTTGCGGTGGCCCATTCGGTCGCTCAGCCAGCCCACCACCGGCTGCAGCGGCGCCGAAACCAAAGCGTATAGCGCGATCAGGAAGCCGACCGCCGCCTGCTCGGGCAACGCCACTCCGCTGCCGGCGAAGCGGGCGAAGTAGAGCGGCAGGACGACGAAGAGAACGCTGTTACCGAAGGCGTCGCAGAAGCGCGCGATCGAGATGCCGATCACCTCGCGCGGGACGCCCAGCAACGTGCGCGCGGCGGCAGCGGGCTCGCCGTCGATCGCCCTCGAGTCTCCGCTCACCGTGTTTTTCCCTCCAGGATCACAGCCGCCGCCAGCGAATCTGCAACTGCTTACCCCCGGTTTCATAAGAACACAGAGGCGCCTCGGGCTGCAACCGCGTCCTACAGTATTACCGCGGAAATACAAGCGATGTTTTGCTGGTGTCGAGGGATGGTGCGAACGGGGGGATTCGAACCCCCATGGGTCGCCCCACTGGATCCTAAATCCAGCGCGTATGCCAGTTCCGCCACGTTCGCGAGAGAAAAAAATGGTGAGCCGCGAAGGATTCGAACCTTCAACCTACGGATTAAGAGTCCGTTGCTCTACCGTTGAGCTAGCGGCCCGGCGGATTGGATTGTATAGAACACGCGCGACCGCATGTCAACCGTAGCATTCGCACCCCGCCACCACCATTTGAATTGGCATAGCGACATTCCTGTCCCCGTCTTCGCATGGTCATTCCGCCCGATGATCGGTTAGAATGTGATTATGATCAAACGCATTCAGATCGGCAGCACCCGCCGGTGCGAGCTGATCGACATCACGACGCAGGTGGCCGAGGCCGTCAGGGAATCCGGTATCGATGAAGGCCTTTGCACCGTCTACTGCCCCCACACCACCGGCGCGGTCACCGTCAACGAGGGTGCCGACCCCGACGTCGCCGCCGACATCCTCGCCCGCCTCGAGCGCCTCGCCCCGCCCGACGCCGGCTACCGCCACGCCGAGGGCAACTCCGACTCCCACGTCAAGGCCGCCCTCGTCGGCCCCTCCATCACCATTCCCGTCGAAAACGGCCGCCCCACCCTCGGCACCTGGCAGCGCATCTTCTTCTGCGAATTCGACGGACCGAGGCAGCGTATAGCACTCATCAAGATCAGCTGACCAGCCGTTCTTTTAATCCTCCGTAGCTTGTCATTCGGAGGGCTGATGCGTGCTTCGGCCGGTAACGGACGCGCTACAGCGATGATGGCTTTGTTTATTGGCCACTCTGTTGAACTAACAATCGATGATCTAGCGCGGGGCTTTGAAAAGGTTCGCCCGGATTTGGTGGAGGTTATTGGATACTCTTTTCTGCCAAAGAACAAGGAAGTCCGCTACTTTCCCGGAAATGGGATTCCCAGCTTTATCGATAAGGAAGATTTCCTCCCCGTATATCGAATTCAAAGCCATGTCATGCTGAAAGATCTCTTTGTACGGACCGCCGGTTTTGCCAATATCCGTTATCCTTCGCCGATAGACTTTCCCGTCGCCCGCCGCGCAGATTAAATAACCGTATGCTTTCTTGGCGGCCGGTGCGAAGCCGATTTCCTGCGACGACTTCCCGCCAGTGACTGCCAGAACCAGGGAATCAACTGCCTGCCTCTTCTCGATGGTCTGGCGGAGGAACGATAATTCGGGTCTCTTCGCCACCGTGGAGAATTTCAAAGCCCTGTTAACGACACTGCCGTCCTGGAGCACCGAACCGACAACGATAACGTCATCCAACGAATTCCTAAAGGCGCAAATCCTTGGATTGGTCGCTCCCGTTCCACCCATGTACTCGGAATCAGCCAGTGACTTGAATCTGTCGATGATCAGAACCATCGGCTGATCGAATTTCGTGCTGTTGTCTCCGACCGATCTGAATACCGTTGGCAGGACGAGATTCTGCTCGACGACACACCCCGTTCCGCTCGGCAGAATCCGCCGGGCGGCTGACGATCCGCCGGCGCCTTGAACAGCTTCAGACATCATCAGCCGCGGCTTCCGGGCCTTGTATTTGTTCCCAAGCCTGGCCGCATACAACCCCGAGCCGCCAGCCGCATCGACCGAACCGAAGACCAAATAGAGCCGCGCTTTAGGAGTTTTCTTCCCCGTTGCAGATACCGCCGCATCCCTCGCGTATACATGGGGAGATTCGTTCCTCTTGCCGTTGGACAGAACGTCAAAGACTTTCCCCTCCGGCAGCCCGCCCGCCGAGACGATTCTTCCCTCGACATTGCTTTTCGCCGCCGGCTTCGCCGGAGCGGCCTCGTCCCAGACAACCAGATATTGGTTTTTCGCGGGGATATATACCGGGAACGGCCGGGCACAAAAACCGCCGCCCTCGAACAAGGCATGATCCTCGATCGCCGTATAACCCCCAGCCACGTTTCGCATGAGCATCATGCTGCGAATCGTGGCCGTCGCTTTATTCTCATCAGCCTGTGTCCAGACCGCGAGGAAGTCACCGGTTGCGGGATTCAGCGCGCAGCGCGGATCGGCGTTCACATCCTCTACATTGCGCGACACGAGGAAGGCTTCAGAGGTATCGTCTTCAACCTGTTGATGGCCCGCATAAATCTGCATGTTGCGTCTCAAATCTGCAGGAGTGCTGTCTATTCCCCAGTTCGTGCAAAACCACTCGAAATGATTAAGGCTGGTCTCGAAGTCAAAATCGATGAAATCGTCGGTCACATCCCCGGATAATTCCCTTCTGACATCCAGCATTTTCACGGGTGTTTCGCTGGACATGTCGATCCTGCGGAGGTCAATGTATCTTTTTACCGGGCGGTTAAACGTGCGGAACCAGGCGCGCAGGTTCCGGCTGTCGAAGACCACTCTCCACTGCGAGATGTGCCCGCCGTTCCGCTCGCCGGCGATGGTGTCCAGCGTTTCAAAAGCATACTCAATCGCCGCTTCATCACTGGTTGAGCTGAATCCCTCGACCCGGTCGGCGGCTTTACTGAAACGCCTGCGTGACTGATCCAATCCGATGTAATTCGAGTCTCCCCTCTGGTAGTTTTGCCAGCTACTCACGGATGTGCTGTAGTCCGTGTTGGCAAGGGATGCCACCGGCAGATTCTCGCCTGAATGAACGAGCAACTGACCGTTGACATTCTCCACCACGGCGCAATTGCCGTGCCTGTCCGTGAAAAGAAAATGCTCGGCCAGGTTAAGCCTCACCCGCGAAGTGGTGGCGATAACCTCATCGATATTCTCACACGTATCCAGCACATACTGCGCCCACTGCGGGCCGCTCATGGGTGGACGTCCGTCAACCGGCAGCAGCACATAAGGAAGAAGCGACATTGTGGAGAACGATATGCCCTTCTCGTTCATCCCTCCCCAGGGCAACTGATAACAGACCAGGTTGAACGTTACGCTGGCGTATTTTGATTTCCAACGCAGGACTGCGCCGTTCGGATTTCCGGAAATACCCCTTTTCAGCAAGCCCCTCTGGTTGATATAGATGAGCCCCCTGTCGCCCGCGTTCCAATCCATGTTGCCGCCGAATAGCGCGTACCCGTTGTTCGTCAGGCAGAAAGAGGAACATCCCCTTCCATGCTCGGAGACTGCGATGTAATTACTCTTATCAAGATTCGAATATGATCCAGGCGAGCTAACAAGGAAAACAACGACAGCAGCGCATAGGAAACGGAAAAAAACCCTCATTTCCCACCCCCAAGTTCTGACAGATAATGACCCCAGCCAGTAAATACGAATCATTCAGCAGGCACAGTAAGCGGGACGACATTAAACTCTTATACGCAATAGTTTTTAGATCACCGCTCAGCCTTGAAGATAGTTTGGCAGAAGTGAGAAGACAACTTGTCGTCTTAAGAGAAATCAGACCCCACCATGATCCTCCAACGGATTTTTAACTTACACCCTAAAGCTTTTACGCTTGAGCGCCGATATGTACGGTGGCCGGTAACGGCCGCGCTACTGCAGTAGCAAGGTGCGGCACGGTGGCTGCACCTCAATAACATTCACGGAGGAATGTGTCATGGGTAACTTCTCTATTGTCAACAATATCGCTGCAATCAACGCCCAAAACAAACTAGTCGTAACAGACCTCAAACTGCGCAACACTCTCACCCGTCTCAGCTCCGGCCTGCGGATTAACTCCAGCGGCGACGACGCCGCCGGGCTGGCGATTGCCGACGGCCTGCGCGCCGATGTGCGCGCGCTCAACCAGGCCGCGCGTAACGCCAACGACGGCGTCAGCATCCTGCAGACCGCCGACAGCGCGCTCAACGAGATCAGCCTGTTGCTGACTCGCGCCGTGACGCTGGCTGAGCAGGCCGCGTCCGGCACCTCGGGTCAGGACGGCTCCGATTCGAAGCTGGCCTTGGACGACGAGTTTCAGGACATCCTGCGGGAGATCACGCGCATCGCCCAGAGCGTAGAGTTCAACGAACTCAACCTATTGGGAGGCGCGAGCACCGGCGCTTCGACCGGCACGCCCTCGATCTCCATCCAGGTCGGCCTCGACGACAGCACGGCGGCGAAGATCGTGATCAACACGGTCTCGGTCAACGTCAGCGGCACCGCCACGGCGTCGTTCACGCCGGGCACCACGACCACCCGGATCAACCTGCAACTCGGTTTCCTCAATACGGACCTGACGACCGCGGACACTGCCGTAGTTGTCCTCAGCCGATTGCAGGATGCAATCACCAACGTCGCACGAACGCGCGGCGTGCTCGGCTCGGGGATCAACCGCCTCAACACGACCACGAACATCATCCGTTCGCTCGCAACCAACCTGCAAGGCGCGGAGAGCCAGATCCGCGATGCCAACATCGCCAGCGAGATCGTCAACCTGACTCAGTTCCAGATCCTCACCCAGACCGGAATAGCTGCACTTGCGCAGGCCAACCTGGCGGCGCAGAACGTCCTCACGCTGCTGCGTTAATCGTAGTCACGGAGAGGACATTCGCGCCACAGGCGCGAAGAGTGGAAGTATAGATAGCGCGCGGAGGGGCCCCGCTTCCTCTCCGCGCACTAGTCTCTACGCCGGGAGCGCGGCTAAAGCCGTCCGTTAAGTAAAAAGCACGTAGAACCGCGCATTTTATTGACAGCGTTTGGGCCGGCCGCGATAATCGGCGTTCACCAGATTGACGTTCCACTCCAAGACTGCATTAGAGAGAGGGAGGGAATATGATCGAGTTCCTCGACTGGCTGCTGGACTTCACCAAAAATATTTCAGACAACATATGGTGGCCCGGCATCGTGATTCTCCTCTTCGGCTGCGGAGTCATCCTCACGATCGCCACGGGCTTCATCCAGTTCCGCAAGCTTCCCAAAGCGTTACGGTTGATCTCCAAGGGCATAACCGGCAAAGACAAGGGCGAGGGCAAGGGCGACATCACCCCCTTCCAGGCGCTGATGACCGCACTGAGCGCGACCGTCGGCAACGGCAACATCGCGGGGGTGGCCACGGCGATCTTCATCGGAGGTCCCGGCGCGATCCTCTGGATGTGGCTGACGGCGCTGTTCGGGATGGCCACGAAGTACGCCGAGGCGGTGCTGGGGCAGGTGTTCCGCATCGAGAACAAAGACGGCACGTTCAGCGGCGGGGCGATGTACTACTGCCGCCAGGGGATCCGCTGGAAACCGCTAGCCAAGTTCCTCGGCGCGTTCTTCGCTGTCGCAGGTGCGATCACCGCCATCCTCGGCACCGGCAACATGGCACAGAGCAACTCGATGACCCTCAGCATGCTCGAGCAGTTCAAGATCCAGCAGGGCACCGACATGTACTTCTGGGCGAGCCTCTTTCTCGGCTTGCTGATCGCCACGATGGTAGGGGCGGTCATCCTCGGTGGAGTCAAGCGCATCGGGGCGGTCGCCGAGAAACTGGTGCCGACTATGATCCTGTTCTACTTCCTGGGCGCGATCACGATCATCCTGATGAACATCACCCGCGTGCCCTGGGCAGTCGGCGTGATCATCGACTCGGCGTTCAACGGCGCCGCAGCATTGGGAGGCTTCGCCGGCGCGAGCATGATTTACGCCATACGCTACGGCGTCAGCCGCGGCGTGCTAAGCAACGAGTCGGGCCTCGGCTCGGCCTCGATCGCCCACGGCGCCGCCCGCACCGACAACCCGGTGCGCCAGGGCCTGGTGGCGATGACCGGCACATTCATCGACACGATCATCGTCTGCTCGCTGACCGCGCTGGTGATCGTCCTCTCCGGAGCGCTGGAGACCGGCTACAACTCAGTGGCGCTCACTCGAGCGGGATTCGAGCTGCAGCTCGGCTGGTTCGGAGGCACAATTGTCAGCCTCGGCTCCTTCCTCTTCGGCTTTTCTACCCTGCTCGGCTGGTGCTATTACGGCGAGCAGTGCATGCGCTACCTGCTCGGCGGCTGGGTGATACGACCCTACCGCATGATCTTCATCCTCTTCCTCTTCATGGGAGCGATGCTGCAGGGGCGCTACCTCCAGATTGTCTGGAACATCGGCGACATCGCAAATGCATTCATGGCCTTCCCCAACCTGGTTGGACTGATTTTCCTTAGCGGCATGATAGCCCGGCTCACGGCGCAGGCATTGAAGACAGGTATCGACAAGCCATGGAGGCCCGACATGAATGAGGTGCACAAATGAAGAGAATAGCAATCGTCGTCACCGTCGCCTTGCTGCTCCTTCCCCTCGGCGCTTGCAGCCCCGGCAAGAAGGGTTACGCCGACGCGCTCGACGCCGATCGCGAGGCGCGCGAAAAGATGATTAACGCCCAGGGCCTGATGCGCGACGTGGCCGCCATCCGGGAGATAGCGGGTGATGAGCCGACCGAGGGCGAACTGCAGGCGATCGATTCCAAGCGCAGCGAAGCTATCGATGCCTTCGGAGTGGCGCTCGAGGGCTGGGACGAAGCAGTCGAGATCTATGAACAACTCATCGCCGACTACCCAGACGAACCGGTCTACCTCAACAACCTCGCCAACCTGATCTACAACAAAGCTCACAACGGCTTCGAAGCGGACCTGGACAGAGCCCGGGAACTGTTGGGAAAGGCGTTACAGATGGCCGACCGCGAAATCTTCAGGCGCAACCTCGAATTGATCGACGAACTGGGAACCGACGTCGACACAATGAAGTTGGTGGAGGAAAACCGGGAGATTGTAACTGAGCTGAACAGACTCTCCGCCGCAAAGGATTGAACTCTCCAAAGCGAATAGATGCTTGCTCCGCTGCTCAAGGAGTTATTGGTTACGGTGCATTCGCAACCGTGGGCGAGCACAAAGCAAGCAACTTAATACGCATAGACTATTAATATTAGCGCGGCCGCTGATCTTCTCCGGATTCGACGCAATAACAAGGAGGCCCTCCATGGGCCCCCTTTTCATATGCCGGCTTCTATCCGAACCGCCAATCAACTCAGGTGGACGATAGCCGAGGGATTACTTTATTTCCTGCGACTTCCTGTGGTCGGCGAGGAAGCGCTCCAGTCCGATGTCGGTGAGCGGATGCTTGGCCATCTTCAATATCACCGCCGGCGGGATAGTGGCGACATCGGCGCCGATCAACGCCGCATCCAGCACGTGAAGCGGATTGCGCACCGAGGCGACCAGGATTTCGGTCTCGAAGCCGTAGTTGTCATAGATTGTACGAATCTCGCGGATTAGATCCATACCAACGTGGGCGATGTCGTCAAGGCGGCCGATGAAGGGGCTGATGAAGGTGGCCCCGGCCTTCGCCGCCAGCAGCGCCTGCAGCGCGCTGAAGCAGAGGGTGACGTTGACGTCGATGCCCTCTTGGCGCAGGGCGCGGGTGGCCTTGAGGCCTTCGGCGATCATTGGGACCTTGACAACGATGTTGTCGGCGATCTTCGCCAGCTCCCTCGCTTCACTGATCATTCCTTCGGAGTCGGTGGCTATCACCTCAGCGCTCACCGGACCGCTGACCTCGTTGCAGATCTCCTTGAGCACATCTACCGGTCTGCCGCCAGCCTTTGCGATCAGGCTGGGGTTGGTGGTGACGCCGTCCACAAGACCCATTGCGTTCGCTTCGCGAATGGCGTTGATATCAGCGGTGTCGATGAAAAACTTCATGGCTTCTCCTCGGCTGCTTGAATGTCAGGACAAATCGCGCGGATTATAGTCGGAGGAGACAGGGGCGACAAGGGCAAACCGGTCAGAGGCGGCGCATCACCTGCCAGATAGGCAGCACAAAGAGGGCGATTGAGGCGACGATGATAAACGGATTCCAATTCGACACCCAGGATAGGAACACAATTCCCGCCACCGACAGAAGCACGACGACGATTTTAGCGATAAGCCTGGCCCTGTCGCTCATCGTCGCCGGCGGCGCCATCTTCAACATGGCATCGGCCAGCTCGACCTGCTCCCGCACCGCATCATCGGTCAGCGCTTCCGAAAGTTGCTCCTGATCCACTTCGTTGAGTTTGTAGCCGCAATAGATACAACTGTCGCGGCTTCTCTGCAAAGGCCTGCCACACTCCGGACAGGGGGGCGATTCGACCATTTCCGCACTCCCTAACCCTTTGGAAACAATTATTTAGCACCGCTCCATGCCTGTCAACATGACTGTACAATGCGTTGACAGCTTTGCAGCACGGCCTATAACATAGAATATCCATGCCGATAACGAATTCCTGACGAAAGGAGAACCATGGTCACCATTCCCAGCAGCCGGATGGTCCTGACTGTGGACGGTTGCACGGCGGAGCGCGTTGACGAGGCTTACCTGCACTGCATAAAGGGGGAAAGCCTGCTAAACGGCTACTTCTCGTACACTGAAGAGGGGCTGACCAAATTCCTGATTGTCAGGGAAGGAAAGCCGCTCTGCGCTGCCTGGGACGACGGAGACGGCGGCGGTGCCACCCTGCTTTGCGATTTCTTCGAGCCTTTTCTCCTGGGCCCGCGGGACCTTCGTTGCCACGTCGCCCCGGAGAGGCTCCTCGACGCCATGGCGACGGCCTGGCAACGCTCGCACGATGCGCATGTGTCGGCGGGAGTGATCGCGCCGCAAATAATCGTTGAGGCGATGCTGGGCGGCAGACGCGAGGCGGTTATCAGGCTTCGGAGGCCGGGCAGCCTTAGCTTCGTTTTAATCAACAACGGCCGGGTTGAGGAATACTATGCAGAAGGAGCGGCATCGCCGGGAGGCGACGCTTACGATGCCCTGCTCACGTCTCTTGGAAACAAACCCAAAGAAATCAGCCTCGACGTCTACGAGAATCCCGAGGTGGCCCGCTCGGAGGACTGGGCGATAATGCCCTCCGACTTCCAGGAAGGCATGGTGCGCTTCTACTGTCACACCTCTCCGCAACTCGTCCTCACCCTCGGCGGACGCGAAGTCAGGCGCCACCCGCTGACATCCGGCAAGATATTCATCGGCCGCGATCCAACCAACGACATAATGATCGACAACCTGAGCGTCTCTCGCCGCCATGCAACAGTAACTTTCGCCGATGGTATATGTTTGATTGAGGATGCCGGCTCGAGCAACGGCACTTTTATCGACGGCGAAAGGATCATTGCCCCCACCTCTCTGGACGACGGCCATGAAGCCACCATCGGCAAGCACTCGATACGTTTTCTCGCACGAGCAGTGCGGCGAGACATCGACACCGCACGCGCGGAGGGAATGGATCAAACCGTCTTCATGCGGGCACCGCAGTTCGAAACGCCCCCGGAAGAGCGCCTGCCGCATCTGACCTGGGGTGGGAAGAGCATCCCGGTCCAGAAGATAACATTTTCTATCGGATCCGATCCCAGGTGCGACCTGGCCGTAAAGGGACGCGGAGTCCGATCCAGGCATGCGGAGATCAGGCTCGGTGAGGACGATCAAATGTTTGTGGTGCACACGGGCGGCTTGATGAGCTCTACGAGAGTCAATGGAAAAAAGGTGAAGCAGGCTCCGTTGCAGGCCGGCGACCTGGTGCAAATCGGCTCCGTTGTGATCAGATACCACCTCCGTACTAAAGACTCCGGCAAGGCATGAGGATATTTGTGAAACCGATCGTCATTACTACTCTTGTACTCATCTGCCTCTCAATCCCGGGATTCGAAACAAGCGCGCAAGACGGATATGCAGTCGACTTCTACTTCGTGCGCGACAACATCGGCTTCGAAGCATACCGAGGCTGTATGAAGGGAGCGGGCGGTGTGCTGCTCGAAGGGGCCGGTAACAGCCTCGACAGGGCTTTGCTGCTCGCACAACGCCTCGATGCCAGGGGTTTGACGACGAGGATCATCCACGGGCGGCTGCGCGGCGACGCCTTGGAGCGAGTTGTCAGGCTTGCATGGGGAATTGAACCCTCAGGCACCGAGCCGAATGCAACTCTGGATTCCGATTCAAAAAAAGAGCTTGTGAACCTGGTGGTGGATCACTACTGGGTGCAGATGGCAAGCGGCAAGAGTTGGCTCGATCTCGATCCTACACTGCCCGACTCGACACCTGGGCGCAGCATAGCGCCGATGTTCAAGTTCTACGAGACCTTGCCAGCTCATTTGCAGCAGTGCTTAGAGCTGGAGATTCACAGCGATTTCAGTATCGGCGGGAACCTCGCTCACTCCAGGCTGCTCCGCTATGTCGGGCCTGTTTCCCGACTGCTGGTTAATCCGGTAACTCTGCTGTTTGCTCATCAGGACGCTGATGGAGCCTTTCGCTACTCCGATGATGGCGGCTTCAGGCCGGTCCTGATCGAGGGCGGCATTATTCACCCCGCGATCAATCTGGAGGCGGCCGTTTCAAGAGCCGCCGCACACGGGGATGGAGTTCGCCCGAAACTTAGTGTGAAGCGTGTCTGGATGGAGCTCGCGGTCATCATCCCCGGAGGGGAAGCCAGGGCGGTCCAACGACAGCTTTACTCCGAGAACGAACCCGGAGAAAGCCGCCTCGGCGAGCTCATGATTATTTCGCTTGCCGACCAAAGGAATTTGAGCGGCAGGCTGCTGGCCGATTCCGCCGATCTGCGCGCTGCGGCTCAAACGGTCGTCGATCTGCGCACACCGACCTTCCCTCAATCCTTGTCCAACCGGGATCAGGCCGCGATAAACGAACTTATGCGCGTGCAGCGAGAGCTTTGCCGTTCGATGGGAGCTTTGCTCGCCGCGCAGTTATCAGAGGCTGCACGGTTGATCGGCGGAGCTTCAGGCAGCCCTATACAAATGCAGTCGCCGCATGTGTTGACATTTTCAGTAGACCCGCGCAGCGGAAAGGGCCGCACCGACATCATCGAGCTGGCCGGGATATCACTGCCGGCAGCGGGAGCCGACGCCCTCGATTCCGCAGCAACCCTTTTCGCTTTCGGCGTGGCTGCCTCGGCCCAGGAAGGATTGCTAATGCGGCAATTGCCGGGCTCGGCGGCTGAGGACTCCATTAGCGCGACAATGAACACAGCCCGGCAGGCATCGTCATGGCTGGCTGTCGACCGGAGCGGGATTGCGCAACTCGACCGATACCGGCTCTCCGACGGCGCGAGGCGTTCGATAGAGACCGCGTTATCCAACGGCCAGATCCTCATCCTGCCTCGCGAATCGAATTCCGGCACGACAGTCTGGTGGGAACTGGATCCAAAGTCGGGTGAAGTGCTGGGCATGATAGAGCCGGGAATCGGAGGCGCAACCCAAGACCTGCCCTCCAATTGGAGCGACATCGCTTCCGCCTATGCGCCGGGTTTCTACAACGCCTGGCCGGACACTTTGGCGTCGCTCTGCAGGGCCGCATCAAATCAGCTGGGGAGCAGACCTGAAGAGTGGCGGCGCGCGGCCTGCCTGATAATCCCCGACGCGGTGCTGGCTCTCCACGACATCATCTCCGATGCCATCGATCAATCTGGAGATCTGGAGCTCTCCCGATCGGTCGTGGAACTTTTCAGCCCAAACGGCAGACTCCGGCTGCAGTCGATACTCAGCAGGTTCTGCCGCTGAACAGAGGGCCTTTCCGTCTGCCGACAATCCGAAACAGCCTGCCGCCTCCCCGGACAACTTTCCAGACTGTAAGACGCTGCGCTACTTGTATTTCAACTCGACAATCGAAGATGAATTCTTCTCAACTTCGCTTCGTGAGAGCGGAGCAGGGCGAAGCTTGCCCTTCTGCCAGAGAACCTGCTGGTTGCGGTAATATTTGCTCTTCGGGTTCTCCGGGACGCCCACGGGGAGTACGGCGAGAGAACCGTCCACATCTGAGAAATCAACCCACTGCGAGTAGGAATGGCCCGGCCGCAGCAGATAATGCGGAGACTACGTCTTTCCTTCAGCTAACATGGGCTGGCGTTGAGTAGGCCGTTATCCAAGTGAGCTATAATTGAGCTGGGAACATACATATCGCCGGCGTACAGACCAATTTTCAAGCGGCGAGGTGGACTTGACACACGCATGTGACGTTCCTATCTTCAGGATTGTCACTAAGTTTTCAATCTCGCCGGGACGTACCGCCTGAAAGGTTATTCATCCCAGCGACGTAAATAAGAGTGAGTGTTATGTGGGATTACTCTGAAAAGGTTAAGGACCACTTCTTCCACCCTCGCAACGTGGGCGAGATCAACAATCCTGACGCGTGGGCTGAGGTGGGCTCGCTCGCATGCGGCGACGCGCTCAAACTGATGCTGAAGATCGACAATGACGGCCGCATCGCCGACGCCAAGTTCAAAACATTCGGCTGCGGTTCGGCCATCGCCAGCTCGAGCGCGCTCACCGAGATGATAATCGGCAAAACCGTGGAAGAAGCGTCGAAGGTAACCAACCAGGATATCGCAGCGTTCCTCGACGGGCTGCCGGAAGAGAAAATGCACTGCAGCGTGATGGGCATGGAAGCTCTGGAAAAAGCTCTTGCCCGCTACCGCGGCGAGCACGTTGCGGAGGAAGACGAGGAAGAGGGTTTTCGCATCGTCTGCCACTGCTTCGGCGTCACCGACGCCAAGATCAAGCGCGTGATCCGCGAGAACCGCCTGACCAAGGCCGAACAGGTGACTTACTACAGCAAAGCCGGCGGCGGCTGCGGCTCGTGCATTCCGGAGATCGACGACCTGATAGCGGATGTCTGGCAGGAAGAGGGCATGAGCGAGGAGCCGGTGAAGGCGGTCAAGCCGGCCAAGATGACCAACATCGAAAAGATGAAGCTGATCATGCAGACAATCGAAGATGAAATCCGGCCGGCGCTGCAAAAGGACGGCGGAGATATCGAGTTGATAGATGTCGACGGAAGCAAAGTGCTGGTCAGCCTGCGCGGCAACTGCGCCTCCTGCAAGGTCGCGGAATTCACGCTTTCTCTGTTCGTCCAGCAGAAGCTGCGAGAGATGGTCAGCGACGACATCGTCGTCGAGGAGGTGCCGGAGTGAGCGAAGAACGGGTGATCTATCTCGACAACAACGCCACAACGCGCACGGCCGACGAGGTCGTCGAGGCGATGCTGCCCTACTTCGGCGACAAATACGGCAATCCCTCGTCGATGCACCACTTCGGCGGCCAGGTAGGGAAGGATGTCGAGGCGGCGAGGGCCAAGGTTGCGGAGCTTGTCGGCGCCCTCGATACGGAAATCGTCTTCACCTCCTGCGGCACCGAAGGCGACAACGCGGCCATCATGGGCACCCTGCTCAGCTACCCTGAAAAAAAGCACATTATTACCACCCGGGTTGAGCACCCCGCGGTGCTTAACCTCGGCCGGGCCCTGTCGCGCCGGGATTATCACGTGACGGAACTGAGCGTCGACCGCGACGGCAATCTCAACCCCAACGAACTGCGCGCTGCGCTGCGCGACGACACCGCCATCGTCTCCGTCATGTGGGCCAACAACGAGACCGGCGTGATCTTCCCGGTCGAAGAGCTCGGCGAGATCGTCAAGGAACGCGGTGCGGTATTTCATGTGGACGCCGTGCAGGCAGTCAGCAAGCTGCCGATAGACTTGAGCCGCAGTACAATGATCGACCTGCTGACTCTCAGCGGGCATAAGATTCATGCCCCCAAGGGTGTCGGCGCGCTCTACGTCCGCCGCGGGACCAGGCTGCGCCCGCTGCTCGTCGGCGGCCACCAGGAGAGAGGCCGCCGTGGCGGCACCGAGAACGTTCCCTATCTCGTCGGCCTCGGCGTTGCCGCTGAGCTCGCCGGCAAGGGCTTCGGAGAGGAAAGCGACAGGGTCAGGTGCCTGCGCGACAAGCTTGAAAAGGGCCTTCTAACCAAGGTCCCCAGCGCAATACTAAACGGCGATCCCGACAGGCGACTGCCCAACACGGCGTCGATCAGCTTCGAGTTCGTTGAGGGCGAGGCGATCCTGCTGATGATGAGTGAGAAGGGAATCGCCGCCTCCTCCGGCAGCGCGTGCACCTCCGGGAGCCTCGAGCCGAGCCACGTACTGAGGGCTATGGGAGTTCCGTTCACCGCTGCACACGGCTCAGTGCGCTTCAGCCTCAGCCGCTACAACACAGAGGAGGAGATGGATTACGTCCTTGCCGAGCTGCCCCCGATCATCGAGAGATTACGTCAGATCAGCCCGTTCAACGAGGACAAGATCGACTTTATCGAACTGGATAAGGGCCATCCGATCGCTCGGATGCACGACAAGGATACTCCATGGCCGGACGAGAAGATTAGTTGCGACCGCTAAAGTAGAATCCCGGCGATAAGCCGAACATTACCGAAAATCGGTGAAAGGTTTAAGATTTTCACCTAATTCGTTTGACCATCGACCGTGGGGCTGTATAATTTATATGTGGTGTTTTATATCTTTTCACGTCTTTAATTTACACTATTCCCTCTATTAGGGGGACGCACTCATAGGAAAGACCGAAAATGTCCCGTAAATTTGAGATCCCGCGCGTGATTATTACAGGCAGAGGATCGCACGCAGAGCTGAAGAATCTGGCCCTGCTCGAAGACAAGCAGAAAGCGCTGTTGATTTGCGATAACGAGCGGGTTGACACGGAAGTCGAGAGTAACATCAAGCGTGATTTGGAATCGCGCGGAGTAAAGATCACCGAGTTCCGGGATGCAACCACACAGGTCCGCTCGGACCAATTGGAACAGGGCCGGGAGTATCTGGATCAGAAAGAATTCGATATTGTTATCGCACTTGGGGGTAGAGGCGCGATCCAACTCGGTAAATTGCTCGCTTTCATGGCTACCAATCCCGGCGCGATCGAAGACTACATCGGTCCGGATTCCGGCAGAAAGCCCTCCCTGCCGGTGATCGCTGTCGCCATGACCGCTGGAAGCGGCGCAGCAATATCGCATTGTGCCTGCTTCTTTAACAAGCAGAACCTCACCCGCTCCAGCATCTGCGACCAATTCCTGCTGCCGACTGTAGCGATTCTCGATCCCGGCCTGAAAGCCTGGCAGCAGCCGCAGGAAATTGCCTCTGACGGCCTGTCTTCGCTAAGTTATGCAATTGAATCAATTGTCTCCGACGAGGCCTCTCCGGTAACTGACGCTTGCGCGCTCTCTGCAATTACGCTCATCTGCCAGTGGCTGCCGGTGACGTACGCTCATGGTCACGATCTCGATGCCCGCGAACAACTCATGTACGCACAACAGCTCGTTTCGATGGCCGTATTTAATTCATCACCAAGCACTCTCTGCAGGCTGGCCACCCAGATTGAAGCATTAATTCACATCAGGTTCGGCTACGCGGTGGCTGCGCTCCTTCCTCATCTCCTGGATCATTTCCACAAACAAATCCCCAAGCGCATTGATATGATCGGCGAGGCGATGTGGAGAGCCGAAGTCAGCTCGGGCAACGGAGGGGACACGCGTCCGGGCACATCGGAATTGATGCGCCGCTTCATTCAGCGGCTCGATATTCCCCTGCAGTTGAGTTTCGAAGGGCTGGAAGAAGAGCACATCGCAACCCTGAAGAAAAGCCTCGAAGGCGATCACTACGGCCGGCCGGCTGATCATCCCAATCCCATGGACATGATGATAGACATCCTCCGCAAAGCCTTGTAATCGCTTTCCTGCCGAAGCTTAGCAGACCTGCTATACGTGCCAAATGTGCAGAGTGCTTATCTGCACACTCGATCCGGCCTCTGTCGCCGACTCAACCGAGAAAAGCCCTTAGAACAAAGTAAATAACCGACGCAAGCAGAGCCGCGATGGGTATGGTAAGAATCCAGGAAAAGAAGATCTTGAATAGTATACGAAGGTTCAAGCTGGAAATACCCCGCGCTATGCCGACGCCCATCACGGCACCCACTAGGCAATGAGTCGTTGAGATCGGCATGCCCAGCCGCGAGGCCATTAGAATAGTACACGCTGCTCCGAATTCCGCGCTGAAGCCGCGGGTCGGGGTTAGTTCGGTGATCTTCTTACCCATTGTTTCAATGATTCTCCAGCCCCAGGTAGCCAAGCCGACAACTATGCCGAAGCCGCCCAGCGCCAGCAGCAGCGGGGAGACAGGCACAACAGGCGAGAGCACGCCGGTTATCGCTATCTCCCAAACCGCCGCAAGGGGCCCGATTGCGTTAGCTACGTCGTTGGCGCCGTGGGCGAAAGCCACGGCACATGCGCTTAGAATCTGCAGGTGCTTGAAGACACGCTCGACGAACAGATAGCTCTTCTCGTGGAATGCCGGTAGCCGGTTCTCGCTTATCTCCTCGAGCTCGTATTGCGCCGACTGCACCATCTCAAGAGCGTCCTCGAGATCGCGGCTAACATAATCGGGGGCCCTGAAGTGCGCGTTTTTCAATTGCTTAAGGGCCCGCTGCAGCACCGGCAATGCAGAGCGCGCCTGGTGAACGTGCGTCGCCAGCTCTTCCTCCCTGGCGTTTGGCGCTTCAGGCGAGCGCATTCTGCCAACCATTTCATTGCCGATAAAAGCCGCGACCGAGGAGACAACCAGCGCAATAAGTACCGCCTCGATGAATCCCAGATCGAGGCTAAGGTTTTTCAAGCCCTTTAGCGCCGTGACCAGCGAGAGGACCATGAAGACCAGGAAGATCAGCAGGGGTGCGAGGCGGCGCATCGCGCTCACAGGATTCGGTGCTTCGAAGATCAGCTTCCTGATCACGACGAACAGGCCAAAGGCCGCGATGCCGCTCACCACCGGCGATAGCAACCAGCTGGAGACGATCGAGAAAACACCGTCCCACCGCACGGCGTCCACACCGGCGACTATGATTCCGAAGCCGACGATCGCGCCGACGATGCTGTGGGTGGTGGAGACGGGCCAGCCGAAATAGGTGGCAACCTGCAGCCAGATGGCGGAGGCGAGAAGGGCCGCCAGCATGCCGAGCATCAGCAGCCGCACATCCGGGATGGCACTGAGATCGAGTATTCCCCTTCTGACCGTCTCAGTGACGTGGCTGCCGACAAGGAAAGCGCCGCTGAATTCCAGGATTGCGGCAATCAGGACCGCCTTGCGAAGTGTCAGGGCGCCGGAGCCGACCGAGGTGCCCATGGCGTTGGCGACATCGTTGGCGCCGATGCTCCACGCCATGTAAAGCCCGAAGATGCAGGCCAGTGCCAGCAGAATTATCGTCTCGAGCGCCATATCCCCCCAGTTCAGAGGTACTGCAAAAGCCGTCTCAGCGGGCGATGATCACCCGCATTCTGTTGGCGGCTTTCTCCGAAAGATCAGCCACCCGCGAAAGATTGGCTATCAGCTTGTCCCAAATGATGAACTCGGGCGTCGTCAGCTCGTCGCCGGTGTTGTAGAGCTGATAAAGCAAGGTGTGAAGTACCGAGTCGGCACGCTGCTCGGCGCGGCTGACGTCCTCTATCCCCTCGAATATCTCGGCCACCGCTTTGCCCCGAAAAGAGCCTTCAAGCAGATCATGAAGCCTCTTGAACAGCTCGAACAGGCCGTCGCAAGCATTCTGCGCGTACTCCACCAGCCTGATCAGATCGGCCCGGAAAGCCTCGGGAACGGTGATTTTCCGAATCCTCAGCAGTGTGGCGGCGTCTTCGGATGCATCGGCTATGGCGTCCTGAACCTCGAGCATTACCAGCAGGTCGCTGCGGGCCGCGGGCAGGAACAGCGAACGGGGAAGCTTGTCGCGCAGCTCGTTCTTAATAACATCCGCCTCGCTCTCAAGGTTGCAGATTTCGTCAATGATACTGTTGACTCTCTCTTCATCCCCCGCAAGCAGCGACTCGAAAAGCGGGCGCAGCAAACGCACGCACTCGTTTACCTTGACTACGTGAGCATGCAGAGGACCGAAAGGAGACTTGCCGAACAGGCCGCCGTAGGTTCTCATCTACCACCCCCCAAATTGTTAAGGAATTGTAAATATAATCGCTTCGCTTCGAAGCTGCAAAATAAAACGGCTGATGTTGTAGTAGTATCTGTGGAGCAATTGATCGGGACAAAGATTTACTTTCCATGCGGCTTAAGCCATTCGAAATATAAAGGTAATCCTCTAAAGGAGTTACCAAGAGGCGAAAGAATGAGAGTAGGGCTTATCGGACTTGGACAGATGGGAAAAGCCATAGCGCGGCGGCTGTTGCAGGCCGACTACTCCCTGATGCTATTCAACCGGACCCGGTCGAAACTGACACCTCTTCTTCAGCGAGGGGCAACGCAGGCGGCGACGCCCGCCGAGCTGGCAGCGAAATGTGATGCCGTGGTGACGATGGTGTCGGACGACGAGGCTTTCACCGCTGTCGTCCTCGGACCCGAGGGGATCGCGTCGGGGATAAACGAGGGGACCGTTCTCATCGACATGAGCACACTTACAGCACCGGCTGTCCTGCGAGCGGCGGAAGCCGTCAGGCATAAGGGCGCGGATATCCTGCACGCCCCGATTCTCGGCGGCCCGAAGAACGTTTTCCTCGGCTCGGCGACAATCACCGCAGGCGGCGACAGCGATACATTCGACAGAATGCTGCCGCTGCTCGAGGCCGTTTCAGAACCCGTTCTGCACGTGGGAAAACTGGAGAACGGCACCCACATGAAGATGGCGCTGAATATCATGCTCAGCAATCTGATGATGGGCATAACCAGCAGCCTGGCTTTCGCCGAGCGTACCGAGCTCGATCAGGAACTGCTCAAATCAATTCTGTCGCGTATTTCAGGGCAGGTGGTGGAGGGTATCGCCGACAAGATACTCAGCGGAGAGCAAGGCGTGACCTTCTACCTTAAAAACCTGGAGAAGGACCAGCGTTACTTCGTCGAAACCGCCCGCGGCATAGGCCTCGA
>CBFCZO010000037.1:0-27463 GCA_965602675.1 uncultured bacterium
AAGACGGTGGTCTTGGTCTTGCCCGTCGCGCTGCGGCGGACGATCCACTCGCAGGTCGAGCGGCGGAAGAGTGCCGCGTCGGTGAGGCCGTCGCCGTCGTAGTCGGCCGGCACCGGCACGTCGCCCTCCTCGCCGAAGCCCTTGATCCTGAACTGCTTGCGCACGCGCCAGAGGCCCTTGCCCGGTCGCCAGTAGGCCAGGTCGGCCGTGCCATCGCCGTCGTAGTCGCCGGGGGCGGGCCAGTCGCCTTCCTTGCCGAACTTCTTCTTGAGTATGCCCCTGACCAGCCACCTGCCCTTGGTGGTGCGGAAGAGGGCGAAGTCGCTGGAGCCGTCGCCGTCGTAGTCGGAGCAGTCGGCCACGAGGAAGGGTATCGGCTGGGGCACGACGTTGACGTCGGCCGATGCCGAGAAGCCGGGGCCGGGGACGACGATGACCATGTCAGGAAACAGCCAGCCGGGGACCGGGAGGAAGGTGATCGTGTAGCGGCCGGGCATCAGCCACACCGTGTCGCCCAGGGAATGCCAGGGGCCGGAGCCGCCCACCTGCCACAGCAGCCCCGGGATATTGACCCTCAGGCCCTTGAGCGTCACCGCCACCGAGCCCGGCAACACCGCGAATTCCGCCTTGATCACGTGGTTCCTGCCGACATTGTGAAAGGTATATGACGAAATAGCGCCGACGGAACGCTTGTCGACAATCACGTCGGCGATCTCACAGCCGGCGTCGGGAGTGATCGTGAATTTCTTGTCGCAGCCGTGCGCCACCTCCACCCTGCCGGAGGGTGAGATCGAGCCGCCCACGCCCGCCGAGGCCCAGATCGAGTGGCACAGATATCCGCTGAAGATATAGGCGGAGCCGGAAGCATTGCCCGCGTCGTCGTCAAGGTAGGCTCCGGCCAGGAAGCTGTCGCCGGAGATGGAGACCGAAAATCCCATATAATCGCCCATCGCGGCATCGGGAGCGGTGAGTTCAGAGATGGCGCCCCATTTGTTGACGCCGCCCTTGTTGCGATAGAAGGCATAAACGGAGCCGGCATCCCCTGCGGCATCGTCGCTGCCGGCCGCGCCGACGATGGCGTAATCGCCGGAGATCGAGACCGAGCGGCCGAACCAGTCGCCCATCGCGGCATCCGAGGCTATCAGCTTGGCCGCCTGGCCCCAGTTGTTCGCGCCGCCGTGGTGGCGAAAGAAAACATAAGCGGAGCCGGTTTTCCCGAGGCTGGTGCCGCTCACTGCGGCTCCGTCGATCACCCCATCGCCGTTTTGGCGACTTAAGGCGTAAGCTGAGGCGATATTCCCGCCGTTGATGCTGCCCCCTTCCGCGCCGACGATCACCCAATCGCCGCTGAGCGACACTGAGCAGCCAAAGAAATCTTGTGACACCCCGTCTGAAGCAGTCAGCTTGACCTGCTGCCCCCAGTTATCGGCGCCGCCCTGATTACGATAAAAGACATAAGCGGCTCCGGGATCATAGCCGGATGCCCCGACGATGGCGTAATCGCCCGAGATAAAGACAGAACAGCCGAAAGTGTTTGAATTCTGGGAGTCGGAGGGGGTCAGCACGGTCAGCCGGCCCCAGTTGTTCTCCCCGCCGAGGTTGCGTTTGTAGATATATGCGGCGCCGGGCAGAACGTTGGTAAAGCCTTTCGGCATGCCGACGATGGCGTAATCGCCGTGGATCGAGACAGCCCTGCCAAAGAAATCGTAGGCCGCGGGACTGAGGGCAGTAAATTCCTTCACCTGGCCCCAGTTGTCCGCGCCGCCCTGGTTGCGGTGAAACAGGTAAGCGGAGCCGTTTGAATTCCCTCCTCCTTCATTGTCAGACGGCGCCCCGACGAGGGCCCAATCGCCGTGGATCGAGACGGCCCTGCCCATCTGATCATCAAAAGAAAAGCTATCGATGGCCGTGAGCTTTGCCGCCTGACCCCAGTTTCCTTTTCCACCCCTGTCGCGGTAGAACACATAAGCCACGCCGTCATTATCATGACCGGCCCATTTATACGGCGCCCCGGCAATCGCACGATCGCCGGAGATCGAGACGGACCAGCCAAAGAAATCCTCCACCGCCGGGTCCGAGGGCGTCAGCTTGACGACCGCCGAAGCGGGCGGCGAGGCGACCGATGAGAGATTTTTCGCGCGCAGGCGCGGTTTCGCGGCCTCGATTCCATCGGTCTCGGGATGGCGGCTGCCTCCCGCGGCCGCATCCTCGGAGTAATTGCCGCGCGCCGTGTCAGCAGGTTGAATCGCGGCAAGCATCAGCAAAACGCAAAGCGCCGGTAACAACAGCGCAAACCTGGATTTCCGCGCAAATGAATACATTGGTTTCCCCCCGTTATGAAGACCAACAGGATAATCCGGTCAAAGGCGGACCGCAACGATTGTTTATACGGATTATGTTTAGTTTTGCAGCGGATGTTTCCGAAACAGTTCTCTCGCTTGTTCGCTATGGATGCAGAGGATGACGAAGGGTTTCAGCCCGGCGTCACTCGATCTCCGGGTCGTGGCCGCGGTTCAGCGATATGTCTTCCTCCCCGCCGAATTCGATCTTCGAGTCCAGGTACCACGCGCCATTGACGCAGCGGAAGAGGCCGAACTCCAGCGAGCCGTCGCAGTCTAAATCGCGAGGCAGCGGCACTCAGAAGCCGGCTCCAGTGAATGCGGCAACGGCGGAGTCAGGCTCAAATCATTCGGAAAACGTAACAGTTACTGCTATATTGCCGGTATGACGATTAATTAGAGGGGGCAATTATGTCCATATCCAGGAGGGGATTTCTGGGCGGTCTCGGCGCGAGCGCCGTGGGAGCCGCCGGACTCACCGGTCTTGCCGCGTCACACCGAAACGCAGTCAGCCAGGGGGGATCGTTCGCGCTGCTGAAGCGCGATCCTGATGCGCCCGCGGCGGCCGATTTCGACCGGCTGCCGCTGAGCTGGTACAAGCAGACGATGCAGAAGCTGAAGGAGAGTGTGGCCGAGAAAGGGATCAAGGCGATCCTGCTGCAGAATCAGCTCAACATCGTTCACCAGACCGGCCTGTTCCACTCGTCGACAGAGCGGCCGTTCAGCGTGCTGGTTCCGACCGAGAGCGACGCCATCTTCTGGTACCACCCGGGGCTGGACCGCGACCTGGTGACATCGTGGTGGTCGACCGACAACGATTACTATTTCGATTTCCTGCACGCTGACGGCGCGTTCCCCAACCTGGGGACGGTGCAGCAGGGCGCCACTGTCGACCTGTGGGAGTGGACGCTCAAGGGGATCAAGAAGCGCGGCTTCGGCGAGGGAGTGATCGGGATCGACCGGGAGCTGACACCCTCGGCGATGGCTGTGGTGGAGAAGGTGCTGCCGAAGGCGAAGATCGTGAACATCGCGGGCGACTGCCTCGATCTGCGCATCCACAAGACGCCCGAGGAGATCGCGCTGTGCCAGCGTGCGATGGATTACTTCAGCAAGATCCACGCCTTCGCTCGCGACCTGGTGTTGGAGAAGGGCACAGATCTTTACGACTTCGACGTGGCGCACGCGGCTGTTGAGTACGGCACGCACATGATCATGAACGACGTCGACACCGACGGGCGTCCGCACAAGGCGGTGGGCATCGGCGTCTACATCGGATGCCGCGCCGGCGCGGCGACCGGCTATCCGCACCCCAACCAGAAGTATTGGAAGAAGATCGAGAAGGGCGACGCGCTGCAGATTTCCGGAGGCGTGCTAATCGGCGGCTACGGCGGCGAGTGCTACCGCTACTTCCAGATCCTGCCCTGGGATTCGCATCGGGAGAAGGTCTGGCAGGTGGTTACCGATTGCGTCAAGATCCAGGCGGAGGAGAGCAAGCACGGCGTCACCTGCAGCTCGGTCGCCTACAAGATTCACAAGCACCAGGTGAAGAACGGCGTCGGCATGCTGGTCTACCACCGCCCTGCCCACGGCCAGGGGATGGAGGGCCACCAAGCGCCGTGGATTGCGCTGGGCGACTATACGATGCTGGAAGAAGGTATGACCTTCAGCGTCGAGCCGGGGCTTTACGACCCGGAGCACGGCTTCGGCTACAATCCCAGCGACCTGTTGATGGTGACGAAGGACCGCGGGCTGCTGATGAGTTCCGTGCCCTACACCAAGGAGTGGATGATACTTAATCTCTAGCCTAAGAGTTATACGGAAGAAGTGACCGGGGGCGGAAGCGGGAAGAGCCGCTCCGCTCCCTATTTATAATATGGCAGTTTACTTTGCGCTGACCATGGCCTTGAGTGCCGCTACCTGCTCCTGCGAGCCGAGCACGACCAGGGTGTCGTCGCCCTCCAGCTCCAGGTCGCGGGGAGGATTGTAGATGTAATCAGCCGCGCCGGGTTTGCGTATGCCCAGCACGAGGACTCCGGCTTTCTCCTTCAGCATCGCCTCGCCGAGTCGGCGGCCGCAGATACGGCAACCTGCCTCAACACGCGCTTCCTCGATGCGCCAGTGCCCCCCCTTATCCTTGAGCATCACATCGAGGAATCCGACCGCGGCGGGGCGGATCATCTCGCTAACCATTCTCATCGAGCCGATGAAGTTGGGGCTGACGACGCCGTCGGCACCGGCGTAGCGCAGCTTCTCGATCGACTGCTCGGCCACGGCGACCGACACAATCCGCAAGCCGGGATTGAGGCGCCGCGCTGTAATGATCGTGAAGATGTTGTCCTGGTCGGACGGCAGGGCGGAGATTACACCCCGGGCCCGCTCGATGCCGCAATCGATCAGCACCGCGTCGTCGGAGACTTCGCCGACGACATAGTTGATCTCGGGGTCGTCTCCGGCAAGCTTTTCGAGAGCGTCCTTGTCGCTGTCGACCGCTACAAAGGGATTGCGCGTGCTCTTAAGCTCGTTGGCGATGTAGCGCGCAATAAGCCCGGAGCCGCAAAGAATGTAGTGGCTGCCGAGTTTCTCGATCCGCTTGTTCATCTTGCGCCTCCTGATTAGATCGCGCAGCTGCCCCTCGACGAGAAAAGCGGTGATCGTCGAGACGGCGTAGAGCATCGTCCCCATGCCGCCTAACGCCAGGCAAATGGTCAGCACGCGCCCGGGCAGGCTCAGCTCTCCCGGTATCTCGCCAAAGCCGATGGTAGTAAGGGTGATGACCGTCAAGTAGAAGGCGTCGAAGGGGGTCATTCCCTGCGCCTGCCCCTCGATCAGCCAATAGCCGACCGTGCCGGTAGTGAAGATAAACAGCAGCAGTAAAACGATCCTGAGCAATTTGTTCTGCAGGAACAGCCTCATGACCGACGCCTTGCTGTAGAAAATGAATATTTATAGACCGCCAAGCGTAACCTTAGCCCGTACAACAATCAAGCGCCCGGGGGGTAATTACCCGCGGGCGCCTCGCCTAATTAACCCGGGTGCGAAAGCTCTATCGTTTGTAGGTCGATTCCATTGTCTTGGAGTAGTTTTGGCCGTCCGTCGACATTTCGATAATGAAGCGGAGCTCGTTGTCGCTGACCTTTACCCAGGTCAGGCGCTCGTAGTAGGTCGTGCCCTGCATGTCCGACGAGCCATCCAACACCAGACTCTTATCGTCGACCCAATCGCCGCGGTATTCCCCCACTATAGATTGGGTGCTGCCGAACCAGTAAGTGACGTAGTTGCCCGCAACCGCATCGTAGGTGGTCAAGCCCAAGCCCTCGTAGGGCCCGAAGTCGGGAATTTCTCCCGTGAACTTGTGCGCCAGCCAAAAGTCGCCGAGCATCCATTTGAAGGCGGCCTTGCATTCCGTCTTGCCGCCGGCGCCCATCGGGCTCGGCATCACGTTATCGAGCGTCTCCCATTCGCCGACAAAAAAGTTGAGAGTGTCGTGCTGTTCGCCACGCTCCATTCGCTCCTGAGCCGGGGCGTTGAGGGAAACTGCCAGCAGAAGGGCAAAAGCCCAGATCAGTTTTCTCTTCATGTTTCCTATCCTTTCAAGGAATTTTGCCAATCTTATACAGGGCTTATTATCGAATTGTCAACGCTCAAATCGCGGCCAGGCTTTCCCGGCAGGCGCAAAAACGAAGCAACAAAAGCTGCCGGATATGGTATAGAATTCCTGCGCCGCAACCGAGGCTCAACCGCCGCAGTCAACAGCTCGGATCGATGACAACTCAGAAGGACCGGTTATGGAACGGACCGAAACAGTCGAAGCAGTCAGGGGTGACAGTCCAGACGGCGGTTTCGTCCGCAACAGCATCTTCCTCATCTCGATCGAAGTGTTCGCCAAGTTCCTCGGCTTGATCCTTTTTTTATTGATGGCCCGTGTCCTGGGGGCGGAGGACATCGGTCTCTACGAAAGCTCTCTGGCTTTGGCCGGCATATTCGTCCTGGCGGTTGATTTCGGCTTCGACCGCCTGGTGCAGCGAGACGTCGGCCGCGACATGACGCTGCTCTACTCCCGCTACCGGGAGATTAACGTCATAAAACTGCTCTTTTCGATAGTTTCACTGCTTGTGATCTGGGTGATAGTGCTGCTGCAGGGCGAGCCTCAGTCGCCGCTGGTGATGATGATTGCCCTATTCGCGCTGATCATGTCCTTCTCCACCTTCAACAACGCGCTTTTCCGAGGCATCGGCAGGCCCGAATACGAGGTGGCCGTCCGCCTGGTTTTCTCTCTGCTGAACCTCGGCCTGGGAGTCCTCGCGCTCTACTCGGGCTGGGGCCTGCTCGGTGTGGTCAGCATGCAGCTGATCAGCATCGGGATCTCGATCGCCGCGGCGTTTCTGATCATCGAAGGCGTATCGCATAAGATCGGATACAGCTACCGCTGGAATGCTCTTCCTCGGCACGTCAGGCACGCTGCGCCGTTCGCGGCCCTGCTTGTGGTGCTCTTCTTCGGCAACCAGGTAAACATCGTGATGCTCGCGGCGATGGCCGAGCGGGTCGACGTAGGCTATTTCGCCGCTCCCCGCAGGCTGTTCGACAGCCTTACGCTGATCCCTGTGGCGGCCGTGGGATCGTTTCTCCCCGTCATGAGCCGCCTTTATTGCACCTCGCTCGGCCGCTTCACCCGCACTCTGCGCTTCACGCTGAAGTACATGTTCGTGATCTCGGCCCCGCTGGTAGTTGGGACGATCCTCGTTGCCCGCCCGCTGACACTTTTCCTTTTCAAGGAGCAATTCGAGCCGTCCGCTTCGGCGCTGCAGTTGTTGATGCTGGCGCTGGTGTTCAGCTTCTGGAACACGACCGCCACGGCGCTACTGATAGCTCGAAACCGCGAGAGCATACTGATCTGGCTGTTCGCGGCCGGCGCGGCCGTCCATATCGTCGGCAATCTTGTGCTGATACCGCTGTTTTCCTTCAACGGTGCGGCGTTGGCTGTGGCGGTAACCCAAGCCGTCCAGTTCCTGATCTTCTACTTCGCCACTTTCAGGCGCTATACAAGCAGCCGCAAGTTCGCCTGGATGATCGCCGGTCCGGCATTGTGCACGGCGCTGATGGCAGTCGCGGTCTACTTCGTCCTGCCGCTGGGGATGTGGCCGGCAATCCTGGTAGGGGTAATCATCTACCCCGCCGCGCTGCTGATCACACGGTCAGTAGATGCCGGCGACCTGCGAAGTCTGAAGAGAATCCTGCGCGTGCGGGCGGAGATCCGGCCTACCTCCGCGGAGAAATGAATGGGAAGAGCCGATATAACGATAGGTTACCTCGGCAGAATTCTGCCGGCCCTCTCCGAAACTTTCGTGACACGCGAGATCACCGCGCTGAGGCGAAGCGGAGTGATGGTAAAACCGTTTTCGATTTTCCGTCCCGATCCATCCTCGGTGCATCGCGAGGCGGAGGAGATTCTGCGGCAGGTCGAGGTGCTAAACCGTCCGGCGAATCCGTTGTTCTGGCTCGCCCATTTTTACTTTGGATTGCGTCACCCACGCCGCTATTTCGGTTCCCTGTGGCGGTACATCCTGACCTCCGGTGAGTCGTTCGGCAGCCGCCTGCGCGCGCTGCAGCAGTTCCTGGTGGCGCCTTTCGCAGCCCTGCGTTTCGGCCGTGCGGGGATAGAACACATACACGCGCACTTCGCCCACTCGCCAGGCGGGGTCGCGATGATGGCGGCGCGGCTGCTCGGGATTCCGTTCAGCGTAACGATCCACAGCTACGACCTCTACGCCGAGAAATCGCTGCTGCCGCAGAAACTCGCGGCCGCGGCGTTCGTTGCTACCGTCAGCGAATACAACGTGCGAAATCTGAGGGAATGGTACCCCGAGGAAATCCAGTCAAAGCTGCACGTTGTGCGTTGCGGAGTCGATCCCGAGGAGTTCGCCGTGAGACCCCAACCGGAGAACGATCAGCCGGTGATCCTGGGGATCGGGCGGTTGGTCGAGCTGAAGGGATTCCACACGCTGATCGAGGCCGTGGCGATCCTGCATTCGCGGGGACTCGAGGCGCAGTGTTTCATCGCGGGCGAGGGACCCGAGAAGGAACGGCTCGAGGATAAAATCAGCCAGCTTGGACTGGAAGACAGCATTCATCTGCTTGGAAAAGTGCTGCAAAGCGACCTCCAGCTTTATTTCCGCCGTGCCGACGTGTTCGCCCTTCCATCCTGCGTCCGCGAGTATCAGGACAATATACCGGTGGTGCTGATCGAAGCGATGGCGATGGAAATTCCTGTTGTTTCGACGAATATCTCCGCCATCCCCGAGCTGGTTCGCGACGGCGAGACGGGCCTGCTGGTCGAGCCCGAGCATCCCGGCGAACTAGCCGATGCGATAGCCGGGCTGCTGAGGGACAGGGAGACAGCCACGGCCCTGGGCAGTGCGGCTCGGAAGCTGGTGACCGAAGAATTCAACGTAGATGTCAGCGCCCGGAAGCTCCACGGGCTGTTCGAGAGGTCCTTGGGCGTTGACGCGGCGACGGCCTCCACGGATACTTAATCCCAATGAAGGTGCGAATCCTGAAAGCCGGACCATCACCCCGGGAGCAGCAGGGGGTGCGAATCAGGCTTTTCCCCTACCCTTACCGAGCCGCTCTGGCGGTGTGCAGCGACATCGACGACACAACTCCAGAGCTGTTTACCGCAGTTCATCGTCTCCTGAACAGTCAGGAGGAAAGCGAATTCGGTCCCGGCCTCGGCCTCGAAATTGCCGATTCGCTTTACGTCTGGTCGAATAAACCGAACGTCCTGGGTTTATTGGATTACAACGACGAACCGACTCACCAAGCTGAAGCTCTTGCAGGATTGTGCCAGAGAGGTTGGATCGATTCCCTTCATGCCATCGGCGATTACAATTCGTCGCCCGGCTTCAAACGCAGCCGCGCGCGGACAGCTTACAAAGCACTGGAAGAGTTTGGGATCAGGTTGAAGATCTGGATCAACCACGGCAACTCCAACAACACGCAGAATTTCTACGCCCGCCTGGGGCCTTCGTTTGCCGGCGACGATCCCGGCTCGGCTTCATGCCATCACGACCTCGCCGCCGACTACGGCATCAGCTACTACTGGTGGCACGAATTGACGAATCTGCCGCTGTCGGCCGCGCAGCCGAACCGAATCAGGCTGAACGCCCGCCTGCTCTCAAACAGCTCCAAGAACGCCGCCAAGCGCCTTCTGGGCAACTCCGACATGATCAGGCCGTCGGCAAGCTTCAGGGAACTGGCATTACCGGTAGAACTCCGCGACGGCGGCAGGATCTGGGCGTTCACACGCTACAGTTCCCACCCCGAAGGCGTCTGGACCCGTCCGGGACGCAACACACTCAGATTTCAACTTTCCGGGAGTTTCCTCGACAGGCTGGTAAGGTGGGGTGGATACGCCTTGGTATATACTCACCTCGGCCAGCCGCAATGGGACGGCGAATCGCCGCTCTTCGAGGATGCGGATTTCCAGGCCCTGAGCCGGCTGAAGCAGAAGCAGGACGAAGGTTTGGTCCTCGTGGCGACGACGTCGAGACTGCTGGAATGGTGGATTCTCAATCGCTTCCTCGATTGGTCGGTCGAATCCGCAGGCGACGGCTCGAAAATAATCAGGATTCACGGCGTCGACGATCCGGTCACAGGATTTCGAGAAGTGGAGGAAAGCGAGCTCCGGGGTTTGGCTTTCTATGTTGAAGAACCGGGCGGAGTACGCGTGGAGCTCAAGGGCAAGTTGTTGGAAGGTTTCATTGGATTTAAAAACGATTTCCACGGTTTGGACGGCATTTTTCTCACTTGGGAAGCATTGGAAACTCCGCCTTGAGGCTTTCCCCTGTGAATCACTCACGTTTTACAGTGAAATACTTCAAGTTACTTTAGTTACGAGCCGAATAAACATATGAATGCTTGATTTTTGAGAGACAAAACACATTTATGACTAAGAAATTACTTGTTGTCAGCCCCTGCCGCAATGAAGAGCGCTTCATCGAGCTGACGCTGCGCTCAGTGATAAACCAGACGCGCCGCCCCGACCGCTGGATCATCGTCGACGACTCGAGTACCGACTCTTCGGCCGAAATCGTAGCCCGCTACGCCGCCGAGTATCCCTGGATAGAATTGTTGCAGCGGCGGCGCTCCGGAGAGCGCCAGATGGGGCCGGGTGTGATTGCGGCCTTCAACGCGGGACTGGAGCACGCCGGCGACTACGATTACTCGTTCGTCGCCAAAACCGATTGCGACGTGGAATTCCCGCCGGACGCCTTCGAGAAGATCCTCGCCCGCTTCGAGGATGAGCGGATCGGCATAAGCGGGGGCGCGGTTCATCTGGTGATGGGAGACCGCCTGTTTTTCGAGCGCTATGCTCCTTATCATGTCTCCGGGGCGACGAAATTCTACGGGCGCGAGTGTTTCGAGGACATCGGTGGGCTTCAACAGGTCTACGGCTGGGACATAGTGGACGAGACCGACGCCCGCCGGCACGGCTGGGAGACCGAAACACTGGCTGAGATCACGATCAAGCACCATCGCCTACAGGGCTCGGCGTTCGGCCGCATAAGGGGCCGCGTGATCTGGGGTTGGGGAGCCTATGCCTCGGGAGGGCACCCGCTTTTCGCAATCGCCCGCGGGATATTCAGGATGGCCGAGCCGCCCTGGATCATCGGCGGTCTGGCCTTCATCTGGGGATTCTTCTCCAGCTACTTCAAACCCTCGGTGAAGCGAATCCGCGACAGGCAGCTGCTAAAATACCTGAGGCGGGAGCAATTCTACCGGATGTTCCACGGCAACAGGCTGTCTCCGGCCGAAAGCCGGAAGAACAAGGCGAAAGAGAATGACTGAAGCGGCGACAATCAGCATCCTCGGAGTGCCGGTGCAGGTGCTTGATTTGCAGGGTATGTTGGCGCGTATGGAAGATGTGATGGCAGCGCCCGGCTGCGCGGTTGCGTATGCGGTCAACGCTCATACGATGAATCACACCTACAAGCTGCCGCTTTACCGCGAGATGCTCGAAAGCGCGGATATCGTATACGCCGATGGCCAGTCGATCCTCATCGCCGCGCGCCTGCTCGGCAATAAATTGCCGGAGAAACTGACGACCACCGACGTCTGGCCGCCCGCCTGCGAGCTGGCGGAGCGCAAGGGTTACAGCTTTTTCCTGCTCGGCGGTGAGGAGGAGCTTGCGGAGAAGACTGCCGAGGTCACGCTGCAGAAACACCCCGGCCTGTGCTTCGCGGGCACGCATCATGGATTCTTCGAGATAGACGACGAGGGCGTGATAGAAACCATCAACCGCGCCGCGCCCGACATTCTCTGGGTCGGTATGGGCGAGCCGCAGCAATTCATCTGGGCGGAGAAACACAAGCACCGGCTCAAGGCCCGGCTGCTGGTGACTTGCGGCGGGTTGTTCAAGTTCGTCTCGGGAGAGGTCAAGCGCGCCCCCGAGAAGGTCCACCGCAGCGGTTTCGAATGGCTGTATCGGACGGTGCGCGAGCCCAAATTGATCTGGCGATATCTCACCGGCCTTCCGGCATTCGGATTCCGCGTGCTGGCGCAGCGATTTTTCGGTCACCGCGGAGGGCGAAGGGGCAAATGAAGATAAGCTTCTTCAATTACCACTATTTCACCGAGGGCAGCAGCCGCGGCGCCGCCGCCCAGCTCCGTTCCATGGCCGAATGGCTTGAGCGGCTTGGACACGAAGTCGATCTGCAATTCCGCTGGACCGCCGACAAGGCGGGCGATGCGCCGTCGTCCGACCAGCAGCGCGGGATGAGGAGGGTGAAGTGGCTGCGCCGCTATGCCCACGTCCCTCGCCGCCTGTGGCGCAATCGGCGGTTTTTGCGGGAGGAGAAGAGATACCTACGCGAGTCGCGGCCCGATGTGCTGCTCGCCGTCAATTCCTTTTGCTACGATTCCGCCCTGCGCGCCGCGCGCAAAACCGGCACGCCGTTCGTCCTCTACTGCGAAGCCCCGCTTGAGTACGAATACGCCCTTTTTCACAGCCAGTTCTACACCTACCCCCGGCTCAGCCGCCGCATCGAGCGAAAGAACGTGACAGGCGCCGACCAGGTGATCTGCGTCTCGGAGATTCTGAAGGGCTACCTGGTCCACTTCGGCGCTCCCGCCACCAGGCTGCACGTCGTGCCCAACGGGGTCGATCACCAGCGGTTCAAGCCCGGGCCCAAGGACGCGGAAATCGTGTCGCGCTACCGGCTGGAGGGGAAAACCGTCGTCGGATTCATCGGCAGCTTCAATTTCTTCGCCGACGTGGAGTCGTTCGCAGACGGATTGAAGACTCTTTGCGACCGCCATCCCGAAGCGGCCTTTCTCTTCGTGGGCAAGGGGCTTGCGGGCGAGCAGATCGAGGCGGCCGCGGCAAAGAGAGGGCTGCAGGAGAGGCTGATATTCACGGGCGCCGTACCGCACGAGGAAGTAACCCGCTACCTCAGCGTGATGGACGCCGTGATCAACCCCTACCGTGGCGACTACCTTTTCTACGGCTCGTCACTGAAGCTGCTGGAGTACATGGCTGCCGGCAAGCCTGCGCTGGTCACCGCCCTGGGTCAGATCAAGGAACTCGTGCAGGACGGCTACAACGGCATGCTGTTCGACTGGGGTGACGATGAGACGATGCTGCGCAAGCTCTCGCTGCTGATCGAGGACGGCGAGCTGCGGCGTCGCCTGGGCAAGAACGCCCGCAAGACGATCGAGGCCGACTGGACCTGGGAAAAGCAGGCTGCGAAGATAGCCGGTGTCCTGCAACTGGCAATCGAATCGAGACGTTAAATCTACTGGTACCCTATTAAATTCTGCCGCGTTTGCGAGCCCTGAGGTAAGCCGGAAGGCCGCCGAGAATACATCCCACCGCAATTGTCATCAGCAGCGGACCCTTGTAATCCTTCATAAAACGGACCGCGGCAACAACGAATACGACACACGCGATGGCTGCACCGGCGAAATATAATATGTCGGTAAGATGCCTGCCTCGGAATAAGAGCAGGCCGGCCGAGAAAATCAGCAGAGCCACAGCGACCAGGACGGCCAGGAGATAAACGCCGGTGAAAATCCAGCCGCTTGTCACCAGGCTGCGTGAGGTCTCGGCCGGCAGATAGATTCGAGCTTCCAACGGAGTCAGGAATGGCGGCAGCCAGCGGGTCGAGGTTCTGAATTCGGAGAAGGCAACCGACCGTTCGGTGTCTATCCCTTCGACCTCATCGAGCAAAGCGGCGAAGGAGAGAACCCTGATATCGGGCTGGGCTGCAATCCAGGCGAGCTGTTTCTCAAATTCCTGGAGAGTGAAGTAGCCCCTCTGCCTGCTGGCATCGAGGAAATCGGTTTCATGGAAGAAAACGAGAATAATCGGCTGGGGCTCGGAGAACCGGCGTGCGGCCTCCACGACACTGCCGAGGCTGTGCAGGTAACAGGTGAAAGGCAGGCTGACCAGCCGCAAGCCGGCCGCATAGGGCCCATACCTGCCGCCGGCAAAAATGCGAAAACCCGTTTCATCCACAGCCTTAAGCGTCTCAATATTGTGGTCATTGAAGGGCGGTATAAAAACATCCACACGCCTGCCGAAGCGGCGTTCGAGGTACTCCTTGCCCGCACGGATCTCGCGCAGCTGGGTCTCGTAATCGACGCCGGCGAATTCGCTGAAGCCCCCATCCCACTTGCCGCGCAACGCCGGCTCGACAATCCCAGCCTCGATTGCGCTGATCATCAACGCCGCCTTCTCGTCGCACAGCTCAAGGGTTTCCTGCGGCGATGGATCGACAAACATGCCGGTCACGGGAAACGGGATGATGCCGACAGCCAGCGTCAGGCCATGTTTCGCGAAAGCATCGAAGATCCCTCGCTCTACAGCGGTGTTGCTGCGGTCGGAATAATCGTCGTAACGGAAGACGACAATGATATCCTTGCCGCTGCGCCCGGTAGCCTGATCGATATCGGAAATCTGGGCTGCGCCTGGCGAGGCAAAGGCCAGGCAGATCAGAATCTGCACCAGTCCCGCTACCGTTTTCATCTACTCCCCTCTTCGCCAATAAACCAGTTACCACGACCCCGCGAACGATAAATAAATCAGGCGGGTTAGTCAAACAACAGTGACGTGGAATTTCCTGCTAGAATGGCAAATCAGCCAGTGATCCGACCTTCAATAAAGCCGGGAATGACATGAGCCGATTACGCCAATTTGCCGCTAATCCACACAAGTTCCGCACGGTGGCGGGCCGTCTGCTGGGCGGTTCGAGGAAAAGGCGCCTTGCGAAGGAATTATGCAAGCTCGAGCCTGACGCTATTGCGGGGAAGATGCGAACCGGCGCCGCTCCGGCGGCTCACCTGAGGCGCCGCGAAATTCCCGCCTTCTACTTCCGCCCCCACGAGATTCCGGGAATCATCGCCGCCACACCGGCAGACGAGCGGGCAAAGATCATCAAGGCCGCGGACGCCCATCTGGCCGGATTTTTCGCTTTCCGCGGAAGCGATCCGGTGAGCTTCGCAAATAAAATCGACTGGAACTACAGCGACGGCGTCGACCCCGACTGGCGCCGCGACCTCAACCGCCTCGACTGGCTGGCGGGGATGCTGATGGCTGCGCACCACTCCGGCGACGGCAAGTATGCGTCCCGCGCAGGCGGAATCCTGCGCGAGTGGCAGCGGAGTAATCCTCCCGGCTCGGAGCCGTGGCATGACACGTTCGAGACGGCGCAACGGATTAACACGCTGAGCTGGATTCTCTTTCTCGGACGCGAGTTGGACGGCTTCGGGGATGATGCGCTGACGACCGTTGCGGCTTTGCTCTACGCCAATGCGCGCTGGACGCAGGGAACGATCGAATACAAGACGCCCAACAATCACCTGCTGGTGGAGGCGGTGCGGCTGGCGCAGTTCGGCATCCTCTTCCCCGAGTTTGCGGAGACGCGGCGGCACCTCGAGCGTTGGCTGGGGCTGGCCGGGCGCGAGGTAAAGCGGCAGGTCTCGGCGGACGGCGTGCACATGGAGGGCTCGATCTTCTACCACAGGATCGTGCTGGAGGCGCTGCTGGAGTTGGTCGCGCTGGCCGGAATCAACGGTGTGGAGTTGCCGGAAATTATCCCGGAGCGATGCAAGCTGATGCTGCGCTTCCTGCGTGCGGTGCGCAGGCCGGGGGGCGGATTCCCGCAGTTCGGGGACGGCGCGGCGAGCGATGTTTTCCTGCGCTACAACCTCGTTGCCGCGGGCAAGAAGCTGCTGGGAGTGGGCACCGCGGGGGGGGCGAGCAACGCGCGGACGCTCTGGTTTCTGCGCGGCAAATTGCCCCGCAAATCGGACAAGGAGGCGCCGAAGCGCACCGGCATCTGGCGGGAGGGGGGCTACGCGGTGCTCTTCCGCAGGCAGGGCGACGGCGGCAGCCACCTGGTGTTCGACTGCGGCCCCTTCGGGATGGCTGCGGCGCCGGGGCACGGCCACGCCGACTGCCTGAATTTAGAGCTTTGGCTCGACGGCCTGCCGCTGATCGTCGACTCGGGCACCTACACCTTTGCCGACGAGAGTTGGCGCAATGCCTTCCGAGGCACGCGGGCGCACAACACGATTGTGGTCGACGGGGAGGACCAAACGCCGGTCTCGGGCATTTTCGACACAGGCAGGCACGCGCGTTGTCAAATTCATCACGCAGTGATGGGCGAGCGGCTGCGGCTTGCCGACGCCTCACACGACGGCTATGCGCGGCTGCGAGGGGGGGTGGTCCATCGGCGGACGGTGATCGGCCTCGGCGTGGACGGCTGGCTTGTGATCGACGGGCTGAGCGGCAAGGGGCACCACGGGGCGGAGTTGCTGTGGCACTTCCATCCGTCGATTTCGGCAGAGTTGCGCGGGGAGGGGGCGACGCTGAAGCACGGCGGGGCGGCGGTGCTGGAGATGCTCTGGCAGTCGACGGCGGCGATGGAGGCGGAGGTTTTGCGTGGCGATGAGGATCCGCCGCTGGGCTGGGTGTCGTTCGAGGCGGGTGTGAAGCAGGCGGCCGGAGTCCTGCGACTGGCAGGCGGGGTTGTGCCGCCGGCGCAGGTTGTGACGTTGCTGAGCAGGGCCGCGAACCACCACAAAGCGCCGAGGATGGAAGCGCAGCAGGTTGCGGGGGGGACTGCTATCACCTGCGAGCTGGCGGGGGCGCAGTATACGGTGTTGTTTTCGGTGGGAAAAGGGCTACGTTTCAGCGGGTGGTTTTGCGACGCGAAGGTCGCGGTGGTCCGGCGGGCGGAGGGTGAGCTCTCATTCCTGCTCGCGGGAGGCAAGGGGCTGGAGTATCACGGGCAGACGCTCATCTCGCTTTCTCGGGAGACTTCAGGATTATCGTGCGATTTCGAAGGATCGGTGCTGAACATTTCCGGCGATTGCCCCCTGCCGCTGCGCACGGGGATGGGGGGGTTCGACGCGGCGCGTATAAACGGCGAAGAAACAACGATAGTCAAAGAAAACGGAATCCTGGTGATCGGAAAGTGAGAACAATGTCAAAAAGACTTCTGGCGGTGTTGGGCGCTGTTATCCTCGCCACTCCAGCCTTCTCGGCGGCCTTGGACGACAAGATCCCGCAGTACGCGGAGATCAAGGCGCGGCTGGCCTCCGGCTGGAACACCTGGAACACGCGCAGCGTGACCTCCCACGTCCTGCTGCCCGAGTGCTTCTCGGTCAACCTCGCTTTCAAGCAGGTCTACTGGCTCGACGGCAAGTACCTGCGCGAACCGCTTATCGGGCGCTACGGGGAGGGAGCGGAAGTCGTCCGCCCCGGGCTGCACTCCCTCGACGGCTCCTACACCGAGCTGGAGATCCGCTGGGAACAACTCGCTGCCCGCGTGCAAACGGCCCGCGACGGAGATGACCTCGTCATCCTCGTCACGCCTTTGGAGAAGGCTGAGCTGCCGGTGAGGATGGTGATCGAGACAGGGATGCTCTGGAACCGGCCCGGGACGTTATCGCTGGAGGGCGGTGTTTTCATCGCCGAGCTGCCGGAACGTAGTATTGCAGTTCACTGCACGGCGCAGTCGGTCGACGATCCCTTCATCCCGTCGCTCACGCCCCACCTTGTCGTACCCCTCGACGGACCCGTCGGCATCTGCACCGGCACTCGTCGATCCCCGGCGGAGATCGAGTCGATCATCACCGCGAAGAAGGAGGAGTTATACGAGCGGGCCGCGGAATACGGCGAACTCTCTGAGGCATGGCTGGCGATCCAGTCGGCGCTCGCCTGGAACACGATCTACGATCCGCTCAACGAGCGAGTGATCCCCACAGTTGGGAGGCTGTGGAACGAGGAGCGCGGCGGCTGGTGCCTGTTCGGCTGGGACAACTTCCTCCTCGCTTACGTGACCTCGCTCTACGACCGCGACCTCACCCTGGCCAACGTCATCGAGCACGTGCGCGGGCGCACCGAGGAGGGCTTCATCCCCAACGACAACCAGGCCAACGGGCGCAAGTCGTGGGACCGCTCGCAGCCGCCGGTGGGCGGTATCATGGTGCGCGAGGTCTACCGGTGCTTCCCCGAACGCTGGTTCCTCGAGGAGGTCTTCGACGGCCTGCTGGAGTGGAACCGCTGGTGGCCGCGGCGGCGGCTCAACGACGGCCTGCTGAGCTACGGCTCGCACCCCGCGAAGAATCCATTCAACGAGCCGCGCGTGCACACCGCCGTCACGGCGCTCTACGAGTCGGGGATGGACGACTCGCCGATGTACTCCGGCATCCCCTTCAATCCCGAAAAGAATGTGATCGAGTTGCAGGATGTCGGCCTCAACAGCCTCTACATCGCCGACTGCAAGGCTCTCGCCGAGCTGGCGGACATCCTCGGGCGGACGGAGGAAGCCTCTGAGTTGCGCGGGCGCGCGGATCGGTTCGCTATAGAGCTGGAGCGGCTGTGGGACGAGGAGACGGGCCTCTACCTCAACCGGCGCACCGACACGGGCGAGCTTTCAAGACGCATCTCGCCGACGGTCTTCTATCCCCTGCTGGCGGGAGTGCCCGACGAGGCGCGGGCGCGGAGGATGGTCGAGGAGCACTTCTTCAATCCCGAGGAGTTCTGGGGTGAGTGGATATTGCCGTCAATCTCGCGCAGCGATCCCGACTTCCCCAGGCAGCGCTACTGGAAGGGCTCGATCTGGCCGCCGTTGAACTTCCTCACCTACCTCAGCCTGCGCAGCTATGGCTTCGAGCGGGCCTGCAGGGAACTGTCCGGTCGGTCATTGAAGCTGCTGATCAACGAGTGGCGGCGCAAGGGCTACGTCAGTGAGAACTACTCATCGATCACCGGCACCGGCGACGACGCCCGCCTGAGCAGCGACCCCTTCCACTCCTGGGGGGCACTCTTCGGGTTTATTGCGTTTGTGGAGGAGGGATTGCTTGCGCCACCGGAGGTGGAGAGTAGATAAAAATTCTTCACGGCGTCGAACCACATTAATAACATGCTCCTTGCGGGATTATCACGAGGAGGCGTAAAGAATTCTCGTAACAGCGGAACTATCGCAAAGTCTAAGGTGTCACAAGCCCGTTAGCAGCAACTATAATGGTAGATGAGAGGAAGCAATGTTATGACTGATTATCTTTCCAGATCATCACCAATGCATTTATTCAATTTCTAATGAAGGGAACTTGATTTTTTCACAGATTCAAGTAAACTCGCCAATCAGATCAAAGAGCGAATATATTCAAGAAGCTATGCAGAATTGCTAAAAACCCTGCGAGGTGACGATAAATGAGCCCCGACGAAAGGATTAAAGCTCTGAAGGCAGCGCCGCCCGACGGCTGGGCTGCTTTTTCGGATGACGAAAAGAATTTAGTTTTTTACGGATCGACATATGATGAAGCGGTAGCCAATGCAGAAAAAGGCGGTGTGGATGATCCCGTGCTGGTAAAAATACCTGAGAGCTGGACGGAGCGTGTTCTGGCAAATTGAATTTTGAATTCCAGGCAATCCCCATTGAAAGGAAGCATCCTGCTTTTCCAGACGATAGGTACATTTGGGAACCAAGATTGCCCGTTCAGGTGATATTTAAACACTCACCTCCTAGCAAACGTATCGAAGCCATCGTTGATTCTGGATCACCGTACTGTCTATTTCATGCAGGTTTTTGCCACTCTTTAGGAATGAAACTGGAGAAGGGCAAGAAGGAACTTCTTAAAGGTGTCATTGGCGGTCATGACTCCCCTACTGCACCTATGTACTTTCACAAGGTGAAAATATTAGTTGGACTAAGTCAATTCGAGACATGGGCCGGCTTTTCGTGGCATTTATCCTGTGCATGTTTACTTGGCCAGAAGGGATTTTTTGAGAATTTTGAAGTGACCTTCGACTGGAGCAGCCATCCCCCCAGTTCCCCACGGCTTAGAGTGGAACGAATCATCCGGGCTTGATATCATTAAGGAACGACCGCTAACACTGCGGACGGGGCTAGAGGGGGTTGAGAGAGTGACTATCAACGGCAGCGAAATCTCCATAGTCAAAAGCGAAAAGGGATTATCGATCGGCAAGTCGGAGCATTGAGCTGCTTTTCTTGTCACACCGCATTTGTCTTAGTGGCGAACAAGCCTGTGCACCTTCCAAGGACTATCTGTTAGAGTCTTATCGCGGTTGTCGAGGAGTTGTGATAGAGATCATCACATCTGATAATTAGAAACGCTTAAACCAAGGCTCATCTACTTCTTTGATCCGAATTCAATTATCCGATTGCAGAGGTCTTCGAGGCTTTTAGATTTTTTCCCATCCTCCCATGCAAGTGTTAAGATTTTTCCAATATACAATGAATTCTTGCCAAGATTACCCACAAACCCATATTCTCTATCTGCAACTTCACTGTATTTTTTCCATTCATCCTCGCCTATCTCCCCCTTAACAACTTCAGATATCTCGGACTGCCACATTGTGACTCCGTTTATTATACACGTGTCAACTGGAAAGGGTACTTGCTTTTCAGCGCCACACAATTCTAATATTGATATATTGTCATTTTCATGTTTTTTTCTGCTTCCATTTTTATCTGGCTTGTGACCATCGGCATCGAATATAACATAAAATGGAATCTTTAGACATCTCGAAATTGCAACAGGTTGTATCATTGAGCTTTTACCGCTGGTTGGCACTATGTGACAACCGTACTCATGAAACTTATCCCAAACACCCATAAGATGTAAATATGATGTCATATAAGCATTATCTTCTAAACCTTCAACAAAAATAACCTTGGGCGCAAAAAACATTTCGTTTAGTGTCGATTGCAGTGCTTGATTGATCTGTGCAAAACAACCTGAAGCAACAATTGGCTTCCTTCCCTTTGCTGAAGATATAACTTTTGCAAGCTCATCAAAACTGACGCCAGTAACGGTGGACCTTCCTCCCTCTTTGCGGACCATCTTAATGTCTTCAAATTTTTCGCCAGACACAAAATAGGGACTATGCGTACAAATCAGTATCTGCGAATTCTCTGTACTCAGCTTCTGAAATACACTGTACATATGTCTAGCCTGAGGTGGATGTTGATATAACTCAGGTTCCTCGCATCCCAATATTAGCCTTGGACCTTCAACTTCATCGTAACCCGCAAGCTCTTGCAATAAGGCAAACAAATAAGCTCTTTGAAGGCCATGTCCAAATCTCCATATTTCTCCTCGAAAGCGTTCTTCGCCCGCAATAATCTGAGCTAGCGGTTCGCCAATCCTAACAGATCTGTCAGGATCTTCATGCCATTGCAGTCGTAAGCTGGCACCGGGATGAGACCACTCAATTAGCCTTCGACTTAAAGCTGAAGAAATTTCATCAAGATCTGCTTGGCTTCCAGTTAGCATCTCTTGGTATTCACTACGCGTTTGTTCACGCAGTTTTCCAACTCTTTCCGAGAAATCTATTTTCGCTCTGACAGTACGAGCCAATAATCTTCCTAGAGCTGAGGAACTGGTTTCCGTTTGTTCAGTGGCAGCATCCTTAACCGGAGGAATATGCTCCCATTGAATATACTTCTGGAGTAAATTACTCCCTTTTGAGGCGCCATAAAAATCATCTTTGCTAGGAATCAGCTCACATTTATCAGGATGTTTTTCCTCATACTCCCAAAGGCTTTCCATCATTATCGCCTTAGTGCCAGGAGGCGGTAACTCATTATATGCATTTCTAATATTGCTATATATTTCCTTTAGATCAGCTACTTTTTCTCCTTCTTTTTCAGCCTTAAACAATATTCTAAAATCTGGCACTCCTAAGCGTTCGCCATATTGCCACACTATTGCCTTGTTTGTGTTTTCATCATATTCAGCGGCGGCAGTCACTACCAACTCGCCTTGTCGATAGTAATGACGGAAATCCTCTTGAGCTTCCTGGTTCAGCTCATCGAATGTGATAGTTATCTTGATGGGTTCCTCTGTCTTTTCATTATGAAAGTCTTGCTTGCCGAGTTGATTAAGTGCAATCGGATAGTTCTCGTAATGCCTGAAGAATATGTTCAGGGCACAAATGACGTTGGACTTGCCAGCTCCATTTGCACCAACCAAGCAAGTATAGTCTCCAAGTGTGATAGTCTGGTCATGAAAAGACCTAAAATTCTGGATACGAATAGACTTAATTCTCATAGACGTTCGCCCTCATATGACTACTCATCAATATGCTTATTTGTAACTAATATGTCAATATATTATTAGTTCTGGGATGAAAAAGACAATTAAATAACCAACACTCTTACCTAAACATGAAAGCAAATATTCTATGAATGTTATCAAATAAAATAGCCAATGGGTTAGAAATCCATCGGCTATTAACTTCAATGATCTTTGTTGTTACTTTTCTATCCCGCCCATTACCCAGCGCAGGACCGGTTTGCGGTTGGCGGCGACTTCGTCGAGGCGGCGGATGCGTGTGTTATGGGGTGCGGATTTGACGACGTCGGGGTCGGTGCGGGCTTCCTCGGCGATGGCGATCATGGCGTCGCAGAAGGCGTCGAGGCTCTCGCGGCTCTCGTTCTCGGTGGGCTCGATCATCATGGCGCCGTGGACGATGAGGGGGAAGTAGACGGTCATGGGGTGGAAGCCGTAGTCCATGAGGCGCTTGGCGATGTCGAGGGTGGTGACGCCGGTATCCTTGAGGAGCTTGTCGTCGAAGATGACCTCGTGGAGGGAGGGGGCGTCGTATTCGAGGTGGAAGTGGGGGGCGAGGCGGGCGCGGATGTAGTTGGCGTTGAGGACTGCGAGCTCGGTGGAGCGCTCGAGTCCGTCGGGTCCCATGGCGAGGACGTAGCAGAGGGCGCGGACGAGTATGCCGAAGTTGCCGTTGAAGGAGCGGACGCGGCCGATGGAGAGCGGGCGGTCGAGGTCGAGGCGGTAGGCCTCCCCTATCCTGATGACGACTGGGCTCGGGAGGAAGGGCTCGAGCTCGGCGGTGCAGGTGACGGGTCCGGAGCCGGGGCCGCCGCCGCCGTGGGGCGTGCTGAAGGTTTTGTGGAGGTTGAGGTGGAGGACGTCGACGCCGAAGTCGCCGGGGCGGCTCTTGCCCATGAGGGCGTTGAGGTTGGCGCCGTCCATGTAGACGAGGCCGCCACGCTCGTGGACGATGCGGCAGACCTGCTCGATTTTCTCCTCGAAGATGCCGAGTGTGTTGGGGTTGGTGAGCATGATGGCGGCGACTGAGTCGTCCATGGCGTCGCGCAGTGCGGCGGGATCGAGGCAGCCGCGTGCGTCGCTGGCCAGGGGCCTGACTTCGTAGCCGTTGAGGACTGCGCTGGCGGGGTTGGTGCCGTGGGCGGAGTCGGGGATGATGACGACCTTGCGGGCGTCGCCGCGTGCCTCGAGGCAGGCGCGGATCATGCGCAGTCCTGTGAACTCGCCCTGGGCTCCGGCGGCGGGCTGGAGGCTGACGCCTGCCATGCCGGTGATCTCCCTGAGGGCCTCGCCGAGGCGCCACATGAGCTCGAGTGCGCCCTGGGCCAGGCAGTCGGGGGCGAGCGGATGGAGTGCGGCGAAGCCGGGGAAGCGGGCTACGGCCTCGTTGACCTTGGGGTTGTATTTCATGGTGCATGAGCCGAGGGGGTACATGCCGTGGTCGATGCCGTAGTTCCAGGTGGAGAGGCGGAAGAAGTGGCGCACCACGTCGTTCTCGCTGACCTCGGGGAAGCCGTCGATTTCGCCGCGGGCGCGGTCGCCGAGCAGCTCTGCGGGGTCGACGACGGGCACGTCGGGCTCGGGGATGGAGAAGGCCTCGCGGCCGGGTCGGCTGCGCTCGAAGATGAGTGGTTCGTTGAATGCCAGTCCCTTTGTTCCCTGTCTCATATCAGCGCCTCCAGTCCGTCGGCGAAGCGGTCGATCGCTCCGGCTGTGGTTGTCTCGGTGGCGCAGACCAGCAGGTCGTTTCGCCAGATCTCTTCGAATCGCCCGAGGTCGATGCCTGCGGCGATGTTCCTGTCGGCGAGGGAGGTGACGGCGTTGGCCGCGGGGATGGGCAGGCGGACGACGAACTCGTTGAAGAAGGGTGCGGAATAGGGGGCTTCGACGCCGGGGATGGCGGTGAGTTTGTCGCGCAAGTAGGCTGCCTTGCTCAGGTTAAGTTGAGCGAGCTTGCGGATGCCGGCCTTGCCGAGGGTGGCCATATACATGGTGGCCATGGTCATGCAGAGGCCCTGGTTGGTGCAGATGTTGGAGGTGGCCTTCTCGCGGCGGATGTGCTGCTCGCGGGTGGCAAGGGCGAGGACGAAGCCGGGATTGCCGTCGACGTCGGTTGCGCGGCCGACCAGGCGGCCCGGCATTTGGCGGACGTTTTTCTGGAGGGTGGCGAAGAAGCCGACGCCCGGCCCGCCGAACTGTGGCGGAATGCCGAGGCTTTGGGCTTCTCCGCAAACGACGTCGGCGCCGAACTCTCCGGGCGGGCGCAAGATGCCGAGGCTGAGGGGCTCGGCAACGGCGACTACCAGCATCGCCCCGGAGGAGTGCGCGAGCTCGGCCCAGGCTGCGACGTCCTCGACGGCTCCGAGGAAGTTTGGCGACTGGACGAGCACGCCGGCGGTGCCTTCGTCGATCATATTTTTTGCGTCTTCGATGCAGGAGCTACCGTCGGGGCGCATCGGCACGGTGAGCACCTCGATGCCGAGGTGGCGCAGGAAGGTGTCGCAGACCTCGCGGTAGTGGGGGTGGACCGCGCCGCAGATCACCATTTTGCGGCGCTTGCGGGCGATGCGGTCGGCCATCAGGAGGGCCTCGCTGCAGGCGGTGGCGCCGTCGTAGAGGCTGGCGTTTGCGACCTCCATGCCGGTGAGCATGGTAATCATCGTTTGGAACTCGAAGATGGTCTGCAGGGTGCCCTGGGCGAGCTCGGCCTGGTAGGGTGTGTATGCGGTGTAGAACTCTGAGCGGAGGATGAGCTGGTCGATGTGGCTGGGGACGAAGTGGTTGTAGCTGCCGCCGCCGAGGAAGGAGTCCATGCGCGCCGCCCTGTTTTTCCCGGCAAGTTCGTTGAAAAAGGCGTGCAGTTCCTGCTCCGAGCGGGCGGGATCGAGGTCCAGCTCGCCCTTGAAGTGGATCTCCTCGGGTATGGAGGCGAAGAGCTCGTCGATGCTCCCGGCGCCGATTGCGTCGAGCATCTCGCGCTCGTCGTCGGGCGCCGTGGGAAGGTATCTCATCTGTTCTTTATCTCCTGTAAACGGCCGGCGGCCGAATTGACGTTGAAAAACGCGCGGATGCCCGGGTGAAACTTGGCGGGCCGTCCGCGGTGGATGTATCCGCCCCGACAAGAAAGAAACGCCTCGCCGCTCCGAGCGTACGTGGAGCAGCGCAGCGCCGATGCCGTCCTGGCGGTTGTTACGCTATTCTTCGACCTCTTTGAGGAACTCCTGGTACTCCCCGGAGTTCATCAGGTCGTCGAGCTCGCTCTCGTTCTCGATTGCGATTCTGAGAATCCAGCCCTTGCCGTAGGGATCGCTGTTGATCACCTCCGGCTCGCTCTCGAGGTCGCTGTTGGCCTCCTTGATCTCTCCAGTGACGGGCGTGTAGATGTCGGAGACAGCCTTGACGCTCTCGATGCTGCCGAGCACGTCGCCGGCGTTGAAGGTCTCGCCCACCGGCGGGAGTTCGATGAACACGATGTCGCCCAGCGCTTCCTGTGCGTAGTGCGTGATGCCGACTGTTCCCACTCCGTTCTCAACCTTGATCCACTCGTGATCCTTTGTGTAACGCAAATCGTCTGGATACATCCTCCTGCTCCTTTCCGACAAGCGGTCCTGACATTACCGCCGGCGGCGTGACCTCTTTAAATCACGTCTCGAAAAACTCGAATAAAATCACTTCTCTCGCTGACCTACTTTGCTCGGGTGTAAAACGGCATTTCAATGACTTTGGCGCGCAGTTTGCGGCCGCGCACGTCGATCTCGAACTCCGTCCCTATCTCTGTAGCCTCGATCGGCAGATAGGTCAAGCCGATGTTTTTCTTGATGAAGGGCGCGTAAGAGCCGCTGTTGACCACGCCCACCTCCCTGCCGCCGACGAGCACCGGGTAGCCGTGCCGCGCGATGCCGCGGTCGATCATCTCGAAGCCGACCAGCTTGCGGCTGGTGCCCTCCTTCTTCTGCTTCAGCAGGACCTCCTTGCCGAGGAACTCGACCGGCTTCTTGAACTTGACGATCCATGCGAGACCGGCCTCGAACGGTGTGGTGGTCTCGTCGATGTCGTTGCCGTAGAGATGCATGGTGGCCTCGAGGCGGAGGGTGTCGCGGGCGGCGAGGCCGCAGGGCATAATACCGAAAGGCTTGCCGGCCTCGAGGATGTCGAACCAGACACCTCCCGCCGGCTCCGGCGCGACGTAGACCTCGAAGCCATCCTCGCCGGTGTAGCCGGTGCGGCTGACGATGGCGTCGATGCCGCAGACCTTTCCTTCGGCGAACCAGTAGTACTTGATTTCGGAGAGGTCGAGATTGGTGAGCTTGGCGAGGATTTCCTCTGCGCGCGGCCCCTGTATGGCGATCTGCGCGTAGTGGTCGCTGAGGTTCTCGAGCTCGACGTCGCCCACGAGGTACTCCTGCATGAAGGCGAAATCCTTGTCGACGTTGGCGCCGTTGGGGATCATGAAGTAGCGCTCGTCGCCATAGCAGTAGACCAGCATGTCATCGACGAATGTGCCCTCGGGATAAAGCAGGCCGGTGTACTGGATCCTGCCGGGGACAAGCTTGGCGACGTTGTTCGAGAAGACCTTTTGCAGGTAGGGCTGGGCATCGGGGCCCGTGACCAGGAACTCGCCCATGTGGCTGACGTCGAAGAGCCCGGCAGCGTTGCGCACTGCGAGGTGTTCGTCGATGACACCCTTGAACTGGACGGGCATTTCGAAGCCTGCAAAGGGAACCATTTTTGCGCCGAGTTTTTTGTGGGCGGCGTTGAGGGGGGTTTTCTTGAGTTCTATTTCTGCGGCAGACATTATCAAAACCTCAATAACTAGTTAGTACAAGCGTTATAAATCCGGGGCCGAAATCATATCACCGGGCAGGTGGACTTACAACAAAAAGACGTGTGATATCGCTCTTCGCTGATCGATTAACACAGCTTTATGGAGGCCGGTGTCAGCCGTATTACATCGTATGCAACTCATGTATCTGAGATAATCGTCTCACTTCATCAGGGGAACCGGCTCGCCGACCAACGCCTTACCGGAGGGGATCTATGCGAAACCATTCAAGACTTTGGCTGATACTCGTTTTTATCTTGACGATAGCGGTTGCCACATCGTTCTCCCGGCCACCGGATGAGGGTGGGAAGGTTCAAGAGAGTGCTTTCCCCGATCTGAGCAGCCCGTATCTGGGGCAGGAGCCGCCGGGGATGGAGCCGGTGCTGTTTGCGCCGGGGATCGTCTCGAGCGCGTGGAGCGAAGGCTGCGTGGCGTTCTCCGAAGGCGGGCGCTATTTCATCTTCAACCGATTCCTTGGGGAGGGGAAAGTCGAGGTTCTGTGGACCGTTGAGAAAGCGGGTAAATGGCTACCGTTCGAGAACATCGAGTGGGCATCGGAATTCGGCCTGGGAGACTTCACGCTGGCTCCCGGCGGGAAGACTCTGCTGTTTGCCGCCAACAGGGCGACAACGGGCGGGATGGAGGCGGAGCGAGCCAACATCTTTATATCGAGGAAAGACGGTTACGACTGGTCCAAGCC
>CBFCZO010000038.1:0-27396 GCA_965602675.1 uncultured bacterium
GAGGAGGTTTCCGAGGAGACGGAAACTCCGGCAGAGGATGCCCCAGAGTCGAAAGAAGAAGCAGAAGGCGAGGCAGAGAAACCCGAGGAAAAAAAGGCCGCCGAGACTGAGGACGCCGCTGAGGAGGTTTCCGAGGAGACGGAAACTCCGGCAGAGGATGCCCCAGAGTCGAAAGGCGACGATGAGTAAGGGAGTGAGTGATGACCAAGGCGGAGCTTGTTGAGGAAGTTGCGAAGTCTGTTGAGCTGCCGAAAAAGGACGCCGAGAAAATCGTTAATATGGTTTTCGACAGCATAATAGATGCATTGCATAGCGGAGAGAAAATCGAATTGCGTGGATTCGGTAGTTTCAGGCTCCGCGAGAGAAAAGCGCGTATCGGCCGCAACCCGAAAACCGGCGAGACTGTGCACGTGCCGACCAAAAAGGTTCCGTACTTCAAGGCCGGCAAAGAGCTCAAGGAACTCATCAACAGCTGATTTTTTTCCAAAGTCTACTCCGATGGAAATCATCTTCGCACCATGGCGCTACCAGTATGTTAGCAGCGGAAACGAGGAGGATTGCGTCTTCTGCAGAATAATCGGCGAAGACAAAGACGGCGATAACCTTGTTCTTGCGCGAGCGTCTTATCATATAGTCCTTTTGAATCGTTATCCGTACACGACGGGACATCTGATGATAGCTCCGCTTCGACATATGGCCGACATATGCGACGCCACATCCAAGGAATTGTCAGAAATGATGTCGCTCTCGGCGGACGCCTGCGCCGCATTGCGGGAACAATACTCTCCCGAGGGTATCAATATCGGAATGAACATCGGGAGGTCGGCGGGAGCCGGTGTCGACAAGCACTATCACATGCATGTATTGCCTCGATGGACGGGGGACACCAGTTTCGTGACGATCATGGGGGGCGCAAGAGTGATACCGGAAGCTCTGGATATAACGTATGAACGGCTCCGGCGCTCACTTAAAAAGGACAAACATTGAAAGGTGGCGTAGATTACACCTTTGTAATCTGTGACTTACGGAAGTGCTCGTTGACTGCACTTCCATAGTATGGTATGGTATTGAAGTTACCGTTGGGCGAACGGGTCGATCCGCAAAATCTCCTCGTTAGCTGGATAATGGGCTCAGGAATGAAAGTAAAAGCATTCATTTTCTATGCAGCAGCGCTGTTGATACTCGGGTCGATCTTTGCCTGGGTAATACTCAACACCCAGAGCAATATCAATTCCGACCAGGAAAAGCTCTACCCGTCCCTCGTTGTAGCGAGAGTTGACGGCGTTGAGATTCTTGCGGAAGAGGTCAACCGGCTGGTCAATCTCGGCAGCCAGATAGAGATTCCGGACAGAGCCGAGCAGCGGCGCATGCAGAGGCAGGCTCTGGAAGACTTGATTCGCCGCCAACTGGTGATCAACGAGGGAAAGCGCAGGAGTATAGAGGTCAGCAGCGCAGAACTTGAAGAACTTATGCAGCAGTATTTTGAGATGAACGGCGGTGAGGAGCGCATTCTGGAGCAGCTGCGGCAAAGCAATCAAACCCTGGATGATATGCGCGAGGAATTGCACTTCAGAATACTCCTGGAGAAGATAATCACTTCTGTGGAGCCTGAGTTGCGGGATTCGGTCGAAGTAAGCGAAAGCGAAATCGATACTTTTTACAACGAAAGGCTCATCAGCACATACACAAAGATGGAGATAGATTATCTGTTCGTTGAGATGCGCGAGCGGGATGAGGATCACAAGGACAAAGCTCTCGAACTGACCGAGGAAATGATCAAAGAGCTTGATGAGGGTCAGAGCTTCGAAGAGCTGGTGGGAAAACACACCGATATAGACGGTATTAGAGTTCGCATTGGCAAATTTAAGGAAACCGATCAGGTTTCGGATATACTAAGAACCCACGCCCTGAAGCTGGATGTCGGAGAGCACACGAGGGAACCTATTGAATTCATCAACAGCGGCTACCAGATCTTAAAATGCCTGAGCAAGAGGGTAGTGCCCCTGGATGAAGCGCGGGAATCGATAGAGCAGCGCTTGCGAGACGTTAAGGTCAACGATGCCGTGACTGATTACTTCAACAACCTGCGCGATAGAGCCGAAATCGAGATTTTCCTGAAGTAGACACCGATGAAGATTCCGGTAAACTTAACGCACAGAATTTCGTCATTTTATTAGAGCGATGATTATCGGGATACATAAGAAACTCGCAGTAATCCTGGTCCTGATTGTCTCGGTATGCCTGGTCGCACAGGAAGAAAATCCAACTGAAAAAAAAGATGAAGATAAAAAATACCGGGACAATAACAGTGTTTGGGAGCAGGTAATACCTGTTTATATATTCTCGCCGAGGAAAACAAATCTCTTCGATCTGGGTTTGTTGAAGGGCACTGTCAGGGAAGGCCCCGGGGGGACTTCCGCCTTGGATTTAAATATCAGACTGAAATCGTTTGTGACAAACGTCAGCTTTTCGTTCTACATCCGTCCGACAATCTACGGTTCGCCCGGAATGGACGGTTTTGCCCTCCCAAGAATCAGCATGAACAAGGATCCAGTTACAGGTTGGTATTACTGGGATTTCTAATCAGCATTACCTACTTCTTCCTTAACATTGAACCGACAGTTGCCCCTGCGCCGACAATGAGCGAGAAGGCGAGGCCGATCCATAGTTCGCCGCCCACGATTATATTTTTGTACATCTGAAACCCCTCGACTTCCACTTCCGTCAGCGGTTTGTAAAGTGGGGCCACGATAAAAGCCCATATTACTTTGAAGGATACGAACGCCAACAAAGCCGCAACGATAAAGACGACAATTGAATTTCGTTTCATGCACGTGCCCCGGGGAATCGATTCGAATCCAGCAATTGTAGAATTATCACCGATAAAAAATCAAAGCGGTAGCAGCCGGAATAAACAATGCGGTCAAGCTTGCTCCGTTTCCAGCAGGTTTGTTAACATAACCGTGCCGCACATATTATCCCCGGAGGCAGAAGTGGAGTGGAAGTTCGTTGACCTTCTCAGTGAAAAGGCAGTCGATCCGAACGATTTGCTTCCTTACTTCAATGATCATAATGTGACGCCTGTTGCATTGCTGATCGACAATACCACGCTTGCGGAATCTTCAGACGATGTTTCATACGGGCTCTTGAAAAGCATTGTTTCATATGAAGGTCTCACTGTCCTGCAGTGCAAAGGGTGTGGAGGCGGCTGGGCCCTTGGTCTTGTCGCAAGCGTGGACATAGTGTTGGCGGCAAACGACACTTCTTTCTCGTTGAAGAAAATGGGTGAAAAAACCGCCGGTTTCACAGCGGCGATGCTGGTCCATTCCATCGGCAAAGCAAGAACGATGCAGCTCATCGTGGATGGCGAGATCGATGTGGAGCGACTTCACAAATATGGTGTGGTCAGCAAAATAACGAGGCAGGAAACATCCAGCAGGCCCCAAGCTTTTGTCACTGAATTGTTTGAAAAAAACGCCGCTGAGGCGGCTGTCAGGTTGAAGCGGACTTGGAGGGCACAGGAGGGTGTGGCGATCGATGAGGCTTTGGCCGCGGAAAGGATCGAGTTTCAGCGCTGCTTCCGAGAGGGGGCTGCTGAGGAAATAGCGGATTATTTATCTAATCGTAATAAAGCCGTGAGGGATTGAGATGGAATTCCAGTTAAACGAAGAACAGCAGATGATGCAGGATATGGTTCGCGAGTTTGCCCAGAATGAGGTTTTGCCGGGCGCTGCGGAACGCGATGAGAAGTGCGAATATCCAAAGGACCTGGTCGAGAAGGTAGCCGAACTGGGGCTCATGGGCGTGGCTATACCTGAGGACAAGGGCGGCGCCGGTATGGACTACATCAGCTATTCGATTGCCATTGAGGAAATCTCGAAAGCTGATGCCGCATTGGGAGTAATCATCTCCGTCAATAACTCTCTTGTGTGCGATCCGCTGGTGCGCTACGCGAATGAGGACCAGGTGGAGCGTTTTCTCATACCTCTCGCTTCGGGTCAGAAACTCGGAGCCTACGCTCTCAGTGAGGCCCAGAGCGGCTCCGACGCTGCGAATGTAAAGACGACCGCGATTCCCGACGGTGACGATTACATTCTCAACGGGCAGAAGCTGTGGATCACCAACGGTGCGGCGTCCGACGTTGTGCTCGTGTTCGCGATGACGGACAAGGAGAAAGGGCACAAGGGCATTAATAGCTTCATGGTGGAGAAGGGCACGCCGGGCTTCACCGTGGGTAAAAAGGAAGACAAGCTGGGTATTCGATCTTCCGACACCACTGAGCTGATCTTCGAGGATTGTAGAGTTCCGGCGGCAAACATGCTCGGCAAACCTGGCGAGGGCTTCAGGGTAGCCATGTCCACACTCGATGCCGGCCGCATCGGGATCGCCGCCCAGGCGGTCGGTGTGGGACAGGCCTCGATCGATGCGAGCATCAAATTTGCCAAGGAGCGCCAGGCTTTCGGGAAAACCATATCCGCATTCCAGGCGATTCAGTTCTACCTGGCCGATATGCAGACAAAGGTCGACGCCGCGCGGCTTCTGACCTGGGAAGCGAGCTGGAAAAAAGATCAAGGCCAGCCTTACGGCCGAGAGGCGGCGATGTGCAAGACATTCGCCAGCGAAACGGCCGTGGATGTGGCGCTCAAGGCTGTGCAAATCCACGGTGCTTACGGATACTCTAAGGAGTTCCCGGTCGAGCGCTTCATGCGCGACGCAAAAATCACCGAGATCTACGAAGGAACGAACGAGATCCAGCGGTTGGTGATTGCGCGCTACCTGCTGAAATCATAGAACCGCAGTCGCGATGGGAGTGATGAAATGGCTGAGCAGTTTTACCCCGATCTGATAAGGAATCTACCGGAAGCCGACATCAACTGGCTCGGGCTTCGCGGTTGGGCATTGGTCTCAAAGAACGGCCAGGCCGTTTTCATGGAATGCGACCAGGAAACCCGGGTGGGCGAGCATTCTCACGGAGCCCAATTCGGCGTTGTACTAAAAGGCTCACTCGAACTTACGGTGGAAGGTGAGATGCGAAAGCTGCAACCAGGTGATACATATGCCATTCCTGAGGGGGCGGTCCACAGCGCAGTCCTATCGGCGGGTTTCAAGGCGCTCGACGTGTTCGAGGAACCGGACCGTTACAAAATCAAGAACAAGTGAGCAGCGGAGCAAAACATGAGATTCGATTATAGCGAAGAGCAGCAGATGGTTCGCGACATGGTGCGGGATTTCGCACGAAACGAAATCGCGCCCAGCGCTGGGCAGCGCGATAAGTCAGGGGAATTCCCTGCGGAGATAGTAAAAAAGGCTGCTGAGTTGGGGCTGTGCGGTATCGCCGTGCCGGAAGCGATGGGGGGTGCTGGGTTTGATACGGTCAGCGAGGCGTTGGCCGTCATTGAGCTGGCTTCGGTTTGCGCATCAACGGCCATAACTTTGAGTGTCAACAACTGCGTGTTCTGCTGGCCGCTACAGACTTTCGGCAACGCAGAACAGAAAGAGCGGTTTCTCAAGCCGGCGGCCCGTGGAGATTTCCTTGGCGCTTTCTGCCTGACCGAGCCCAACGCGGGCTCAGACGCCACGAATCTCTCGGTCAAGGCTGTGGAAGACGGCAGCGATTTCGTCATTGAAGGCACAAAAGCCTGGGTGACAAACGGAGGTGTGGCAGGAGCCTTCATCGTGATGGCCGTTACAGGCGAGGGAGAGAAGCGCAAAGAGATCAGCGCATTCGTCGTGCCGGCGGATTTGCCGGGGATCAGTGTCGGCAAGGAGGAGGATAAGATGGGACTCCACTCCTCCAACACTGTTCAAATCGTTTTCGAGGGCTGCCGGGTGCCGGAAGATTTGATGCTCGGTAACCGGGGAGACGGCCTGAAGATCGCGCTTTCGACACTTGATCAATCGCGTATCAGCGTGGCGGCCCAGGCGATGGGAATCGCGACAAGCGCCTTCGAGGAGGCACTGCGTTACTCCCAGGAGCGCCAGACATTCGGCAAACCGATTGCCCAGCATCAGGCCATCAGTTACATGCTCGCCGACATGGCGATGGAAATCGAGACTGCGACACTGATGACCATGCGGGCCGCCTGGAAACTCGATCAGGGCTTGCCGTTCACCAGGGAAGCATCGATGGCGAAGTACTATGCCAGCGAGGCCGGCAAGAGAGTCTGCGACAGGGCCGTACAGATCCACGGAGCCTACGGTTACAGCACGGAGTATCCCGTCGAAAGATACTTCCGCGACGTCCGCGTGACGACAATCTACGAGGGCACGTCGGAAATACAAAAGATGGTCATTGCGCGCGATATGCTTAAGTAGGAGCCGGCGGAAGCTAAATTATTAGAAGTTGGCCTGTCAGGCCAGGCTTAGCGCGCCGGAAGTTTTGTAAGGACGTACCGAGGCCATTAACTTTTCTTATTTAACAGAAAATTGGCGAGGTGTTCATGATCCAGGTATACACCGGCGACGGCAAGGGCAAGACGACTGCCGCGCTAGGGCTCTGCTTCCGCGCGGCAGGACACGGTAAGCGCTCGATAGTGTTCTTTTTCATGAAGGGATTCATCGAATACGGGGAATTGGGAGCTTCCGAGAAAATGGGCGGGCTGATGGAGGTTGTCCAGTGCGGGCGGGCGTCGTTCGTCGACAAGGACGATCTTGATCCGGTCGACGTCGATATGGCTCGGGAGGGCTTCGCAAAAGCTGTCAAAGCTATAGATAGCGGCAAATATGATATAGTTGTACTGGACGAACTCAATGTCGCGCTCGATTTCAATCTGATCCCTCTGGACGATGCTCTGCAACTCATCGCCGGAATTCCCGAAGGATTGGAACTGATCATTACCGGCCGTTATGCAAAACCGGAAATTGTAGATAAAGCGGATTTGGTAACCGAGATGCGAGAGATCAAGCATTATTATCGCGAAGGAGTCCAATCGAGAAAAGGCATTGAGTTTTAAGACAATCTGCGAGAGGTTGAGGTAAATGGCGACCGACGGTAAAAAAATCAAGGGCAAGCAATCAGCCGAGCGGGATAATTGGGAGCAGACAACTCTGAAGAAGGCGCTGGACAAATCAAGCGAGCTCAGGGAGAACTTCACAACTATATCCGGCAGGCCGATCAAGAGACTCTACATACCTGAAGATCTCGACGAAAACTGGTCGTACAACGATGCGCTGGGCTTCCCTGGAGAATACCCTTACACGCGCGGAATCCATGCCACGATGTACCGCGGCCGAACATGGACCTACAGGCTTTTCAGCGGCTTCGCCACCGCCAGGGAATCAAATAATCGCTTTAAGAAATTGCTGAAGGAAGGCCAGACCGGCCTCAGCGTCGCCTTCGATTTCCCCACGATTAACGGCTACGACTCCGATGCGCCAATGGCGCGAGGTGAAGTGGGCAAGTGTGGCGTAGCGATCAGCTCTCTCGCCGACATGGAAGTGCTGCTCGACGGTATCCCGCTCGACAAGGTCACAACTTCGATGACGATCAACGCGCCGGCCGCGGTGCTTCTCGCGTTCTACATCTGCGTAGCCGAGAAGCAGGGAGTGCCGTTGACAAAGATCGGCGGCACGATCCAGAACGACATCCTCAAGGAGTACATCGCGCAAAAGAGCTTCATCTATCCGCCGCGCCAGTCGATGCGGATCATCACAGATATAATCGAATACTGCACCGCTGATGTTCCGCGCTGGAACACGATAAGCATCAGCGGATACCACATACGCGAGGCCGGCTCAACAGCCCTGCAGGAACTGGCCTTCACGCTCCGCGACGGCTATGAATATGTGAAGGCCGGTATCGAAGCCGGGCTGGACACCGAGGCGTTCGCTCCGCGCCTGAGCTTTTACTTCGACTGCCACAACGATTTCTTTGAAGAGATCGCTAAATTCCGCGCCGCTCGCAGGATATGGGCCAGGATCATGGGCGAGCGCTTTAATGTGCAGGATCAACGCTCGCAATTACTGCGCTTCCATACGCAAACGGCGGGCGTTTCGCTGCAGGCCCAGCAGCCGTACAACAACGTGGTGCGGACGACAATTCAGGCTCTTGCGGCGGTTTTGGGAGGCACGCAGAGCCTGCATACCAACTCCCTTGACGAAACGTTGGCGCTGCCGACCGAAGAAGCGGCTCTCCTAGCTCTGCGCACTCAGCAGGTCATCGCCCACGAGAGCGGAGTGGTAAACACCATCGATCCCCTTGGTGGTAGTTATTTCATCGAGAAGCTGACAGATGAGATGGAAAAAGGGTTCTGGGACTACTTTGAAAAGATCGAGAACCTGGGCGGCATGATCCCCGCAATAGAAGCCGGCTACCCGCAACAGGAGATCGCCGATGCCGCGTATCGTTTCCAGAAATCCATAGAAAGCAAGGAACAGATAATCGTTGGCCTGAACGAGTACGTCACTGAGGAGGAACCGATCGAGATCCTCTACATCGACGACACTCCCGAGAAGGAGCAACGGAAGCGGCTTGCCGATCTCAGGAAGAGCAGAAACAGCTCGGCGGTGAATGAATCTCTCAGGAATCTGCGCGACGCGGCGGCGGGCGATGGAAATGTGATGCCGCACATAGTCGACGCCGCGCGCAACTACGCCACGCTTGGTGAGATAGTCGACATAATGAAGGAAGAGTTCGGCGAGTATGTTGAGCCGCCGATGTTCTAGTGCTGTTCGGAATTGAGGAACCTTGAATTGAATCGGGGGGAAATATGTACAGGCTGGATTTCATCGAGTATTTGAAGAAGGAAGCTAAGCCGATACGTTACCTGATCTCTATTGTGCCGGAAGATAAATACGAGTGGTCGCCTTCGGACAATCTGATGAATCTTGGCAAACTTGTCAACCACCTCGCCCGCACATATGCCGTAATCTGGATAATGCTCGAGAAGGTGGAGAAGATCCCGGATGAGTATCTGCAGTGGGATTCCATGCCACGCGAAGAGGCTTTGAGCGTGTTCGACCGGGAAGTGAGCAGGGCCCTTGACGCCATGTCCAAGGTAAGCGACGAAGACTATCTGGAATCCCGGGCAAAGGCCTTCTGGGGCGTTGAGGACAAGCTGTGCAACCTTATGATGCTGCTTGCCGACCATGCTCTTCACCACAAGATGCAGCTGTTTATCTACCTCAAGATTCTCGGTTTCGAGCTGAGTACGACGGAACTTTACGAAGGCGGATCCTGAACCGGCAAGCTCCCTTTCCATTCGTCATGTAATTTGTTTTCTGCTAGAATGCCGCGGCCGGAAAACCTCTTACGGGAGATCTACCAGTGGCAAAGAAGCTGAGAATTCTAATTGCCAAGCCGGGGCTCGATGGACACGACAGGGGAGCGAAAGTTGTTGCGCGCGCCCTTCGCGACGCCGGCATGGAAGTTATCTATACAGGTCTGCGTCAGACGCCGGAGATGATCGTCAAGGCCGCTGTGCAGGAGGACGTTGATGTCATCGGCCTCTCGATCCTGTCAGGTGCTCACATGTATGTTTTCCCGGAAGTGCTCAAGCTTCTAAAGGAGAACGACGCCGAGGACATCCTGGTCTTCGGCGGTGGCATCATTCCCGAGGAAGATGTCAACGCGCTCAAAGAACAGGGAGTGGCGGCAATCTTCCTTCCGGGCTCGGACACCAATGAAATAATCAAATTCCTCAGGGACAAATTTGGCGAATAGATCCGGCTCTCTCGATGGGGCATTGCCGGGCGTATCGAGAAAGACCGGCAGGCGTTACGCGTATGTCCGTATCAGTATGAGTAAAATCGGTTGATGCTCAAATTGGAAGCCATCAGAAAGTGGCTGTTTACCGGCAACAGATTGTGTCTGGTTATTCTGTCGCTGGCCGCTGCCTGGATGCTGCTTTATCCCGCCATCGATTCGAGGCTGCGTAACGAAAAATTGGTGGGCGATCCTGCCGAATATTTCGCTTATCTCCAATCAGTCTTCGAAGATGGAGACATCCAGTTCAGCGACGATTATCTTGAGCTCGATCCGGATACTCCTACAAGCCACTACGAAAAACTGCACACCGGCTATGCGCCGCAGATATTCGCGGTCGGCGCTCCCGTTCTATGGTCGCCTTTTTACCTTGCCGGCAAACTATATGTCGCTGCCACCGGCGTGGAAGCTCGTGATACCGAGCTGGACTTGCTCATACGGTTCGCGAGGTTCGGATCGAGAGTCTACGCAGCGCTGACACTTTTCCTGGTTTATTTCATTCTGCTTCATTTTTTTCCCCGCGGCCCATCGTTGCTGGCTTCATTGGCTGCGTTTTTCTGCACACCATTCTATTTCTACGGCATCTACAACGTGATCAATTCGCATGCCGCCGGCGCTTTCGGCGTCGCCCTGTTCCTCTGGTATGCGTTGAAGACGGGTTCGGCACGGAAAACGGGCCAGTGGATCGTCCTCGGCTTGCTATTAGGCCTGGCAGCTCTGATCCGCTGGCAGAATGGCGTAATCGTAATCTGGATACTGATCGAGCAATTACCTGTCCTCTGGGAAAAAATCAAAGCCCGCAGCGGTGTCTTAAAACAGATCGGGCGCTATGCTGTCGCCGGCGTGTTTGCCATCCCCGTGTTCCTGATACAGATACTGATCTGGACTGTCATCTTCGGGCCGTTCAAGACGCCGCTGGATTTCGGTGCAAACCATGTGATTTGGGAACGCCCGGAAATAATCAACCTGCTGTTTTCCTCACGTCACGGCTTGTTCAGTTGGCATCCGATAACCTATTTGGCATTGATAGGAATTGTCCTCTGGCTCTGGAAAAAGACCGGGCCTGCGCTGGGCGCGCTGTTAGCCTTCCTGGCGATGCTTTACCTTAACTCAATCACGGGAGACTGGTGGGCAGGCGATTCATTCGGGATGCGGAGATTTGTCAGCATGGCGCCGGTTTTTGCAGTGGGAATTGCGGTATTGATCGATCGGATTTCGGAGAGATGGCGCAGAGTCGGCGACTCTGCAGCCTGGGTGTGCGTACTGCTGCTGGTGCTTTTGAACATATCAATGGCCGTTCGCTTCTTCGAGGCGGATTTACAGCATGATGAGGCTGTGGGCTACGGATCGATAATAGGCGGAAGTGCAGGACAAATTGTTGATCAAACGATCTGGCCGTTCGCGTTTCCCGGCAATGTAATTCAATCGCTCCAGACGGACAACGCAACTTTCAAGGATGCTGACTGGATCGCCTCGACACAGCTCGATTCCCTGCAGAACAGCCTTGAAGGGGAAATACGAGCGGAGTACCCCTCATTCAGGAGCGGATTCAGCACCACTCTCGAAGATAACGAAGGCGCCCATCGAGTTCTCTCCGGCCTGTCAGGGAATGTGTATTTCAGCGTGTTTACCGAGTATCCCAGGAGCAGGCTCATCGCTGAAGCCCGGACGAGGCGACTCAATATCGGGAAAGGTGAAATCCCCGTCGTGGAAGTTATCCTCAATGGAGTCAGCCTCAAGCCGCTGCTAGGCTCCGCCAGAACGAGGCTCGCGCGTAGCGAAACTTTGGTTCCTATCCCGGCCTGGCGCTTCGGGATCAACAAGCTGGAGTTCAGGCTATGGGTGGGGCGAACGAGCAAGAGCAGGTTGTATAGATCGAGAAATTTCAGTATAGCCAGGGAGGAAACTCTTCGACCCAATGAAGGCGACTACGAGCTCAAGATATATCATTTGAATTTCGAAGAATTTGTGAAGAAACCGTAGGCTCAATAACTTGCTATGTCATTTATAAAGGCGGAAAAAAGGGGGCACACTGCAGTTTGGACCCTGCTTGGCAGTGGAAGCGCGAGCCTGTTATCAGTGTATGCACTGCGGGATTTGCATCGAAATATCGACGGCGTTTCGGAAGATTCGGAAACAAGCGCAATCATCATTACGGGCGGTAATTACAGCTTCTTTTCCGCGGGCGCCGATTTGCACGAACTTGCGGCGTTGGATGGCGATGCATCACTCCTGTTCTCCCGGCTTGGACAATGCCTTTTCGATAAAATGGAGCTGTTGCCGAAACCAATTATAGCCGCCGTTGACGGCTACTGCATGGGCGGCGGTCTCGACCTGCTTCTCGCTTGCGATCTGCGCTACGCGACGCCTGAATCAACTTTCGCGCACCCCGGCTCGAGATTCGGGATAATCACCGGCTTCGGAGGCACGGTAAGGCTGCCCGTCGAAACCGGCCGCGCCAAGGCATGTGACCTTTTCATGACAGCCCGAAAGGTGGATGCGGAGGAGGCGTTGGAGATCGGATTAATAAATAGCGTAATAGATAGCAAGTTTTTGCTGGAGCGCTGCCTGGAGATCGCTGATGGTTTCGAGGAAGTAGATCAAAGCTTGTTCAGGTCGTACAAAAGCGGAGCCGCACGCGGATTGTTTTGAAATAATTGCAATTTTATCGATTCACGAGGGCCATCTTGTCACTTTCAGCGGGGTATGTTTTAATCCTGGCAACCTGCAACAGATGAAGAGGAGGAAGGCATGCGCGTTGGCATCATCGGCTATGGTGCTCACACACCGCGCCGAAGGATCAAGGTCGAAGAGATCGCCAAAGTATGGGGAGCGGATGCGCCAAGCTATAAGAAAGGCTTGGAACTGAAGCAGAAATCGGTCCCCGCGCTGGATGAGGATACGATTACTCTTGCGGTCGAAGCGGCGCGGAACGCATTGAAGCGATCAGGAGGGATTGATTCGAGGGACATAGGTGCGGTTTACGTTGGAAGCGAGTCTCATCCGTATGCCGTAAAACCGACCGGTGTCTCGGTCGCCGAAGCCATCGGAGCGACTCCGGACTGCCACTGCGCCGATTTCGAGTTCGCCTGCAAGGCCGGCTCGGAGGGCATGTTCGTCGCCTACGGACTTGTGAAGGCCGGGCTGATAAAGTACGGGTTGGGCATTGGCGCCGACACATCGCAGGGCGCCCCCGGCGATGCGCTCGAATACTCCGCAGCAGCGGGAGCGGCCGCGTTCATCATGGGCGCCGACGAAGACAAGCTAATTGCCACTATCGATGAATCCTATTCCTGGATGACCGATACGCCCGATTTCTGGCGCCGCGAGCATAAATTCTACCCCGAACACGGAGGCCGGTTCACAGGCGAGCCCGCCTACTTCAGGACGACGATGGGCGCCGTAAACGGCATTCTGGAGAAGTCGGGGATGAAGCCAGAGGATTTCAAGTTCGCCGTCTTCCACCAGCCCAACGGCAAGTTCCCCAAGCGGGTGGGCAAGATGCTCGGCTTCACGCCTGAGCAGATCGAAGTAGGCCGCGTAGTACCGTTGCTGGGCAACACTTACTCCGGGGCTTCGCCGATCGGCCTGACGGCAATACTCGACGTCGCCGCTCCAGGCGACAGAATCCTGATGTGCTCCTACGGCTCCGGGGCCGGTAGCGACGCTTTCATCTACACAGTCACAGAGAGGATAAACGAGGTGCGCAACCTGGCGCCGACGACGCGCTGGCTGCTAGACGAGAACGTGATGTATCTCGAATACGGCGAGTATGCCAAGTACCGCCGCAAAATCCGCATGCGCGGCGAGTAGGAGGGACGAATCCGATGAGAGACGTAGCAGTGATCGGCGTCGGGATGCAGAAGTGGGGAGAGCTTTGGGCTAAGTCCCTGCGCGACATCTTCGTCGAATCGGCGCTCCTTGCCGTCGACGACGCCGGAATAGACCATATAGACAGCATGTACGTCGGCTGCATGAGTTCGGGCCTTTTCTCCGGTCAGGAGCACATCGGTTCGGTTCTGGCCGATTACCTTGGGCAGAAGAACATCCCCGGTACGCGGGTGGAATCAGCCTGCGCTTCCGGGGGGCTCGCATTCCGCCTGGCCTGGATGGAAGTCGCCAGCGGCGTCAGCGATATTGTGCTGGCCGGTGGAGTAGAGAAGATGACCGACGTCAGCGGCTCAGACGCGACATATGCTCTGGCCACGGCCGCTGATATGGACTGGGAGGGCATCCACGGCGCCACATTCCCCGGCCTCTACGCGATGATGGCGGTCGCCCACATGAACCGTTACAAAACGACGCGCGAGCAGCTTGCGATGGTGGCGGTCAAGAACCACAAGCACGGCGCCCACAATTCCCGCGCCCAGTTCCCGTTCCCGGTTACAGTGGAACAGGTTATCAATTCGGTGAAGGTGGCCGATCCGCTCAATATTCTCGACTGCTCGCCGATAACCGACGGCGCGGCGGCTGCGATTCTCGTTCCCGCCGATATGGTTTCCAAATTCAACAAACCGGGCGTGAAGGTGATCGGCAGCGGGCACGCAACCGACACCATATCGCTCAGCCAACGCGAGGACCTCACCGCCCTCAAGGCAGTCGAGCTATCCGCGAAGCGGGCTTACGAGATGGCCGGGAAGAAACCCGAAGACATCGATTTTGCCGAGGTGCACGACTGCTTCACCATCGCCGAGATCATTGTCAGCGAATCGCTGGGTTTCTTTGAAGCAGGCGGAGGCGGCCCCGCCGTCGAAGCCGGGGAGACGGATCGTGAAGGCAAGATACCGATCAACTGCAGCGGCGGCCTCAAGTCGAAGGGCCATCCGGTGGGCGCAACCGGCCTCGCTCAGATTGTCGAGCTGACTGAGCAAATGCGAGGCGATGCAGGTGAAAGGCAGGTAGATAATTCGCGAATCGGCCTCGCGCAGAACATGGGCGGCAGCGGCGGCAGCTCAGTCGTCCACATCCTGGAGGTGATGTAATGCCCCCGTCGAGAGCTTGGAGGGATTACCCTCAGAGATACAGGCTGGAAGCTGCCCGCTGCAAACAATGCGGCAAGGTGTTTTATCCACCCCGGCTGGTTTGCGACAAGTGCGGGGTAAGAGAGTTCGAGACGTTCCGCTTGAAAACCGATGGTACGTTGGCGACGTACACGATAATTCGCACGCCCTCGCAGGAATTCGCCGGTGAAGCTCCCTTTGCGCTTGGAATAGTGGATATCGAAGACGGTGTCCGCCTGATGGCGCAGATAGCCGATGTGGAATTTGAAGAGCTGCGCGTGGGAATGCCTGTTAAACTCGAATTCCGTAGGCTTTACAGTGAGGGCTCGGCAGGAGTAATTCACTACGGTCACAAAGCAGTTCCCATCAGATCTTAGTCGGCTCCGGTATCCGCTCGTGGGAGGGAATCGGCTGCGGATTAATTTAACCGGAGGGTGACTGGAATGGATTTCACGACGTTACGTTTGGTGATAGAGGGGCAGGTGTGCCAGGTGGTCCTGCACCGGCCTGAAATCCGCAACGCTTTCAATGACGAGATGTTGAATGAACTGCACGATGCGTTCAGAGAAATCAATGATAACGAGGATATTCGAGCTGTAGTCCTCACCGGAGAGGGCGAGGCGTTCTGTGCCGGAGCCGACCTGCACTGGATGAAAAAGGTGGTCGACTACGACCTCGAGGAGAACTACCAGGACTCGCTCAAGCTCGCCGATACTCTCGAGGAGATTTACAACTGCCCCAAGCCGGTGGTCGGGCGGATCAACGGACCCGCAGTCGGTGGAGGAACGGGGCTGGTGGCAGTCTGCGACATTGCCATTGCTTCCCAGGATGCCTGGTTCGCTCTCAGCGAAACGAGGCTTGGGCTCGTCCCGGCGGTAATATCGCCTTTCCTGCTGAAAAGGATGGGGGAGAGGAACCTGCGCGAATTATTCCTTACGGCTCAGCGCTTCACAGCCGAGCGCGCAGTGGAACTCGGACTGCTCAATGCGGTTGTACAACCTACGAGGCTGGATCCGGAAGTCAAAGCGATAGTTCGTTCGATTCTGGGCGGGGGGCCCCAGGCCCAGTCAAAAGTGAAAGAGCTGATACGCGACATCTCCGGAGGCGAGATGGCACTCCACAAGACATACACCGCGAAGATGATTTCCGAGCTGCGGATGAGCGAGGAGGGGCAGGAAGGGATGAACGCCTTTTTGGAGAAGCGCATACCTGGATGGGTGAAAGACCAAGATTGAGAGACTGACCAGATGTTCAAGAGAATTCTCGTAGCCAACCGCGGCGAAATAGCCCTGAGGATTATCCGCGCCTGCCGGGAACTCGGCATGGAGACCGTTGCGGCCTTCTCGGAAGCTGATTCCGATTCCCCGCATCTGCAGGAAGCGGATTTCAAGGCCTGTATCGGTCCCCCGCGCAGCTCAGAGAGCTACCTCAACATGGAGGCGATCATCCAGGCCGCCGAGCAACACGATTGCTGCGCCATCCACCCCGGCTACGGCTTCCTGGCGGAGAACGCTTTGTTCGCGGAGCTTTGCGAGGGCGCCAAGATGACCTTCATCGGCCCGACTCCGGCTGCCATCCGAGCGATGGGCGACAAGGCGACAGCCCGCGAAACGATGCGCTCCGTCGGCCTACCCGTTATCCCCGGCTCACACGGAACATTGAGGGGAGCCGCAGAAGGCCTCAGGCTGGCGCGCAAGATCGGATTTCCGGTATTGCTAAAAGCCACCGCGGGAGGAGGCGGACGCGGCATGCGCCGTGTGGACAAGGACTCCGACTTCGAGAGCCGATACAATGAGGCCGCGATGGAGGCCGAAAAAGCGTTTGGCAATCCAAGACTCTACATGGAGAAGTACATAGTCGACGGCAGACACATAGAGTTCCAGGTGATGGCTGATGTCTTCGGCAAAGCGGTACATTTGGGTGAGCGTGAATGTTCCGCCCAGCGCCGGCACCAGAAGCTGCTCGAGGAGTCGCCTTCGCCTGTTCTGGAGAATAAAACACGGGCCGAGCTGGGAGAGGTCATCCGCCGGGCGATATCCAGGATCGGTTATCGCAATGCCGGTACTATCGAGTTCTTCCGCGACACTGAAGGGCAGCTCTTTTTCATGGAAATGAACGCCCGACTGCAAGTAGAGCATCCCGTGACGGAGATGGTTGCGGGGCGGGACCTCGTCGCCGAGCAGATCAGGATAGCAGCAAACGAGCCGCTTTCATTCAGCCAGCGGGATGTCGAATTATCGGGCCACGCGATCGAGTGCCGGATCAATGCTGAGGACCCCTTTGACAATTTCAAGCCCAATCCGGGCCTGGTTGAGGAGTTCCAACCACCGGAGAATATCGACGGCGTAAAGGTCCGGGTCGACACACACGTCCGCCCCGGCTACCGCATTCCCGTTTATTACGATTCGCTGATCGCCAAGCTGATTGTCTGGGGGCAGGATCGCGATTCGGCACGCGAAGGTATGATCAAAGCTCTGGAACAATTCGAGGTGGGCGGCGTCAAGACCACCATCCCGGTACATCTGCAGATTCTGCGGGACAAGAATTTTTCAGCTGGCGATTACGATACGGGCTTCATCGAACGGCTCCTCGCCAAAGGCGAGTAGGGAAGGCCAATGGCAAAAGTTATTTTGCACCCGATAGGCAAACCGGTCGAAGAGGTGATGGACCGGAATACATACGCGGAAAACCTGGAGCGGATGGAAACGCTTCAGACAGTGCTTTTCGAACGCCGCGAGGAGTTGCGCCTCGGCTGGGGACAGAAGTACGTCGACCGCGTTCATGCCAAAGGCAAGCTGACGACGTGGGAGCGAATCGAGCTGCTCAAGGACGAGGAGACCGAAGTTTTCCCGATCAATACCTTCGTCAACTACGGCCTTACGTTCGGAGAACCGCCGCGTACATCGCCTTCTGCAGGCGTAATAACAGCCTTTGTGAGAGTCCATGGCAGGCTCACGGTAGTCATCGCCAACGACAACACCGTTGCTTCGGGCTCCTGGTGGCCGATGACTCCTGAGAAGATCGAACGCGCGCAGGAGGTAGCCCTGAGGCTGCGGGTTCCGGTGATCTACCTTGTGGATTGTTCCGGACTGTTCCTGCCCGAGCAGTCAAAAACGTTCCCCGGCAAGACCGGCGCGGGTTACATCTTCAAGATGAACTCGCTTCTTTCGGCAAACGGTGTGCCGCAAATCGCGGGGGTGTTGGGCGACTGCATCGCCGGCGGCGGCTACATGCCGATCATCTCCGACAAGCTGTTCATGACGGAACAGGCGTACATGGTCATCGCCGGAGCTGCGCTGGTGAAGGGCGGCAAGTCGCAGAAGATCACATCGCTCGACATCGGCGGGCCCAACATCCATGTTCATCTTTCCAACTGTGCCGACGAGCGCGTGCCAGACGACCCGACGATGATGCGCCGCATCCGACAGGAGGTGGCCAAACTGCCGTCCGGCGCCGCAGACTACTATCGCCACTGTTACTCTCCTTCAGATCCGCTCTTTTCCCCGGGAGAGATCAACGGTTTACTGCCAGCCGATCATCGCGTTGTTTACGATGTAAAGCAGATCATCGCCCGCCTTGTCGACAGCTCGCTCTTCTGGGAGTTGATGCCCCACAGCGGCGAGGAGATGATCACCGGCGTGGCGCGAATAAACGGCCTTTACGTCGGCATCATCACCAACAACCAGCAGCTCACACCCAATCCGGAGCAGAAGGAAAGGTCGCGCCCCGGAGGCATCCTCTACCGTGAGGGAATCGCAAAGATTTCCCAGTTTTCGCGAGCCTGCAATTCCGACGGCATACCCATTATCTGGCTGCAGGACATCTCCGGGTTCGACATCGGCCTCGAGGCGGAGAAGCACGGGCTGCTCGGCTATGGCTCCAACCTGCTCTACACGAACTCGACCAACACCGTGCCGATGATTACCGTGCTGCTGCGCAAGGCATCCGGCGCCGGATATTACGCCATGACCGGGCGGCCATACGAGCCGATCGTCCAGTTTTCGACGCCGGTCACCAGGCTTGCAGTGATGGAAGGGCGCACCCTGTCGATCGGCGCGTTCAGGACGAAACTCGACGACAATTTCCAGATAACCACCAAGGACAAGGAGGAGCGAGCGCAGATTGAGGCCGGGATGCAGGCGGTGGAGGATCGCATCGAGGCTGACATGGACCCATACAAGTCGGCACGACAGATGGACACCGACGAGATCGTCGCGTTGCCCGAGTTGAGGAATTACCTGATGACGCTGGTAGAGATGTGCTACCAGAGTTACGGCTACAGGCGGGTGAAGAATCCGAGAATCTGGTCGATGCATGACCTCAATGTTCTGACCGATTTCACCGGAAGGTAGAGCGGGGTAACAATGGCGGAAAAGACGCTGATAGCGAAGCTGTTGGAGGACGGAGATATCCCGGGTACTCTGATCATCGCCTCTCCGGTTGTGGGATATGCCGACGGAGCCCCGAAGAAAGGACAATTCCTCAATCCGTTCGACCGGGTCATTGAACTGAAAATTCTGAATCAGCGATACGTCCTTCGCCTGCCGAGGGAAACACACGGTAGGATCACTGAGGTCTTCATTCCCAACAGCTTTACGCCGGTTGCATACGGCACGCCAATCGCCCGCATGGATCCCCGGGCTCTGACCGAAGTAGCTGCGAGCGGCGCTGTCGATGCCGCGGTCGAGGGAGAAGCCGCCGGCGGGGAGAGCGGATTGATATCCATTACGGCACCTTCGGAGGGCATTTTCTATCGCAAGCCGTCACCCGACTCGCCACCCTTCGTCGAAGAAGGTTCTGACGTCTCCTCAGGAAGCGTGCTCGGCCTTGTGGAAGTAATGAAGTGCTTCAATCAAATCACCTATGGCGGTATCGGCCTGCCGGAGAGGGGTTCGGTGGTAAAAATCCCGGTGGAAGACACTTCAGAAGTGAGCTTCGGACAGACACTCTTCCTGATCAAGCCGATCTGATGGGAAGAAAAATCAGATCGTGCCGAATCGTAACTTGATAGTAGGCCGAACTGGAGATACACTAAAAATGACTCTCAGATTACTTGAAATCAAGAATAAACTGAGAGGAGAGAGATGATAAAGGAATTAGACGACAGCACCTTCAGCGAGGAAGTACTCAAGTCGACCACGCCTTATCTGGTGGATTTCTGGGCCCCTTGGTGCGCCCCCTGCACAATGATTGCCGCAACCGTTGAGGCCGTAGCGGAGAAGTACGGCGAGCGCCTGAAGGTCGGCAAAATAAACGTAGACAACAATCCCGATTCGGTCGAGCGCTACGAGATTATGGGTGTGCCAACCCTGCTGCTGTTCGTCGGAGGCAAGATCGCTGAGAAATTCGTCGGAGTGGTTCATCGCGCCGAGATCGAGAGAACGATCGAATTCCACCTCTAGGCTTCAACGGCTGTTTCCCTACCAGTAGTCTGTCTGATGTCCCCTGCAGCAAATTGTAGGAGGGCGTGTGTCTACCGGCTTCTCGGGAACATCATAAGCCGAACGGGTTTATTGCGTTTTTTCGGTGAAAATGAAGCGGTCGTGTTTTATCATGAGAGACAACACTAAACAGAATTTTAGACGCACGGGGTAGGTAATTTTATGGCTACGGAGAGTTTCGATCTGATAGTTCTGGGAGCCGGGCCGGGCGGTTATGTCGCAGCAATCCGGGCTTCTCAGTTGGGTAAAAAAACTGCGATTGTCGAGAAGGAAAACCTGGGAGGGGTCTGCCTCAACTGGGGTTGCATCCCAAGCAAAGCGCTCCTGAGAAACGCCGAGCTGGTCAACACGATAAATCATGAGGCCAGGAGCCTAGGTTTTAGCTTCGAGAAATTCGAGGCCGACTATGCCGCCGCTTTCAAGCGCAGCCGCGTTGCGGCTCTGAAGAATTCCAAGGGCGTCGAATTCCTGATGAAGAAGAACAGCATCAAGGTCTTCATGGGAGAAGGTCGCTTCACAAAATCGGGCGAGATCGCGGTGTTCGACGCCGACGGCAAGGAAAGCGCCAAGCTGAAAGCGAAGAACACGATCATCGCCACAGGTGGGAGGGCCAGACCTCTGCCGGGCGTCGAGTTCGACGGCAACAAGATTATGCAGTATCGCGACTCGATCATGCTCGAAAAACTGCCCAAGAGCATCATCATCGTCGGCGCGGGCGCTATCGGAGTGGAATTCGGCTACGTGATGAATGCCTATGGTACCGAAGTCACAATTGTCGAGATGCTGCCGCGCGCTCTGCCGCTTGTCGACGCCGAGCTCTCCGACGTGCTGTCGAAGTCGTTCAAGAAACGCAAGATCGAGATCCTGACGTCTACCGCGGTGAAGAAGGTTGAGAAGACCAAGAAGGGCGTCAAAGTAACCGTGGAAAAGGACGGCAAGGAATCGACACTCGAGGCGGAGAAAGCTCTTGTGAGCATCGGTTTTATGCCCAACAGCGATAAGATCGGCCTGGAAGAGATAGGCATCGAGATGGAGAAGGGCTGGATCAAGGTCGATGAGAATTTCAAGACCTCACGCAACGGCGTCTATGCGATCGGCGACGTAATAGGGGAGCCGTTGCTGGCTCACGCGGCATCGGCTGAGGCGCTTGAGTGCGTCGAGAGAATCGCAGGCGAAAAGACCTACGGTTACGACAAGCTGCGCGTGCCCAACGCTATCTATTGTCAGCCCCAGATCGCCAGCGTCGGCCTGACCGAAGAGCAGGCTAAAGAAAAAGGTTACGACATAAAGGTCGGCAAGTTCCCGTTCAGCGCCAACGGCAAGGCGCGGGCGATGGGCGATACCGACGGCTTGGTAAAACTGGTCGTCGATAAGAAATACGGAGAGATCTTGGGCGCCCACATCGCGGGACATGATGCCACGGAGCAAATCATCGAGTTGACACTGGCGATGAATCTCGAGGCAACGCCGCTCGAGCTGCACAAGACGATCCATCCGCACCCGACTCTCTCAGAAGCGGTTGCCGAAGCGGCGGCGGATGCGCTCGGGCACGCAATACACATCTGAGTTAGACCCTCACATCTTCGACGGAGCAACGATGGCAAGAAAGAAAGAGGCGGGAAAAACAACGAAGAAAGCCACTTCCACGGCGGGCAGGACTCCCAAGCTAAAGTATCCCTTGAAGAAAAAGGATTTCGAGCAGCTCTACCGTTTCATGGTGACCACCAGGTTTTACGAGGACAAGCTGCCGATCCTATATCGCCAGGGAAAACTCTTCGGCGGCGTTTACCGAGGCACGGGTAACGAGGCGGTCGCCGTCGGCAGTGCATATGCCCTAAAGCCGCAGGATATCATTTCCCCTCTACACCGGGATGCGGGAGCACATCTGGTGCGCGGTCAGACGCTGAGGCGCATGTACTGCAACTTCATGGGCCGCGCCTGCGGGCCGACGAGGGGCCGCGACGGCAACGTCCACCACGGCGACATGAGCATCAACATCATCGGAATGATCAGCCACCTCGGCACCAGCACGCCCCTTGCTGTGGGCGCGGCGCTGGGTATGCGCATGCAGGGCCACAAGATTGTGACGATGACCTACATCGGTGATGGAGGCTCGTCGATCGGCGATTTCCATGAAGGTCTCAACTTCGCAGCGGTGCGCAAGGCTCCTTTTGTTTTGATCATCGAGAACAACCAATTCGCCTATTCGACTCCCAACAGGCTGCAGTTTGCCTGCGAGAGCCTGGCCGACCGTGCCATAGGCTACGGCATGCGCGGGATGAAGATCTTCGGTAACGATGTGATCGAGGTCTACCAGGCTTGCAAGGAGGCCGTGGAGTGGGCGCGAGCCGGCAATGGCCCGGTGCTTATCGAGGCGGAGACGATGCGCATGCGCGGCCACTCCGAGCACGATCCGCACGAATATGTTCCGAAGGAGCTACTGGAGGAGTGGGGTAAGAAAGACCCGATCGCGGTAAATCGCAATTACCTGACGAAGCACAAGATATTCTCAGCGAAGCAGCTAGAGAAGATCGACGACGAGGTTCGCAGGGAAGTGGAAGAAGCGGCCGAATGGGCCGAGGCTCAACCCTTCCCGGAGCCTGGGAGCGTCGAGGAGGGCGTTTACTACGAAGGCGAGATCCCGGACGACAGGAGGTTGTCATGGCTGAGCAGGTGACGTACATCGAGGCGATCAGCCAGGCCCTCCGCGAGGAGATGAGACGCGATGAGCGCGTTTTCATCCTCGGTGAAGACGTCGGAATCTACGGCGGAGCCTTCAAGGTGACCAAGGGTTTCCTCGACGAGTTCGGCGATGAGCGGATCATGGACACCCCCCTGGCCGAGAGCGCGATCGTCGGCGTCGGTATCGGCGCGGCACTGGTCGGGATGAAGCCGGTCGTCGAGATGCAGTTCATCGATTTCATCTCCAGCGGCTTCAACCAGGTGGTGAACGTCGCCGCGAAGTATCACTATCGCATGGGCACTCCCGTGCCGATGGTCATCCGCGGCCCCAGCGGCGCAGGAGTCAGCGGCGGGCCCTACCACAGCCAGAGCCCGGAGGCATGGTTCTGCCACACGCCTGGGCTAAAGGTGGTTGTGCCGGCGACGGCATACGACGCCAAGGGCTTGTTAAAGGCAGCGATTCGTGATCCCAACCCGGTGGTCTATTTTGAGCACAAGTATCTCTACCGGCGGATCAAGGAGGAACTGCCTGAAGAGGATTTCATCACACCGATCGGCGAAGCCAAGATTCGCAGGGAAGGGCTGGACGTATCGATCATCACCTACGGGGCGATGGTGTGGGAATCGCTGGCAGCGGCGGACATGCTGGCGGAAGATGGTATTGATGTTGAGGTGCTTGATCTGAGATCGCTGCTGCCATACGACAAAGAGGCGATCCTCGCCAGCGCCCGGAAAACAGGTAAGGTATTGGTGGTTACCGAACCGAATCTCAGCTACGGACCAGGCGCGGAGTATGCGGCTTTCATCAGCGAGGAGGCGTTCGAACACCTCGACGGACCGGTGAGGCGGGTAGGTGCGCTGGATACGCCGGTGCCCTACAGCACTTCGCTCGAGAAGGAGTACCTACCGGGGAGGGATAAAATCGCCGCCGCTGTAAAGGAACTGGCCGGTTATTAACTTCGTGTCGACAATGCTTGGGTGATACATTAAACGGGGTTATAGGATCACCGTTAAGCAGAAGGGTTGGAATAATGGCTCAGACAAAGGTCATCATGCCCCAGATGGGCGAGAGCGTTGCGGAGGGGACTGTCGCCAAGTGGCTCAAACAGCCGGGCGACAAGATCAACAAGGACGAGAACATTCTCGAAATCAGCACCGACAAGATCGATGTGGAGGTCCCGTCCCCGGCAGCAGGTTATCTGATCCAGATCCTGATAGAGGAAGGGCAGACAGTAGATGTGGGGACTTCTTTGGCAGTCATAGCCGACAGCATGGACGAGGCTGCTACTGCGAAGCCCGCCGCGCCGCCGAAGAAGGAAAAGAAGGTAGAGAAGGCCCCCGAGCCGGAACCCGAACCTGTCGAGGAAAAGCCCAAGGTTGAGAAGCCCGTCAAGGCCGCCGAACCGGGCGACAAGCGTAAGTTCTACACGCCAGTAGTTCTGCGGATGGCCGCGGAACAGAACATCGATCTCGAAGCGGTCGACGGAACCGGCATGGGCGGCCGCGTAACCAAGAAGGATGTCCAGAGATTTCTCGCAGAGCGCAAGACTCGTGCGGAAGCCGCCGCTACGCCTGCTGGTGAAAAGGCTGAGATGCCGGCGATGGTACTCGACGGCAGCGAAGAAATCATCACGATGAGCAACGTCCGCAAGCGCACCGCCGAGCACATGATCCGCTCCAAGCAGACATCGGCGCACGTCACCTCGATGCAGGAAGTAGACATGACGCCGATCGTGCGCTACCGCGAGGCGATCAAGGATGAGTTCCGCAAGCAGAACGGCTTCCCGCTGACTTACATGGCGATCATCACTAAGGAAGTCGTCGAGACGATCAAGGAATTCCCGCAGATCAACGCCTCGGTCGACGGCGACAAAATCATCATCAAGCACTATATCAATATCGGCATGGCCGTCGCTTTGGCCGACGACACACTGATCGTGCCAGTGATCAAGAACGCCGACGACCTTAGTATCCGCGGCCTTGCACGAGCGATTTACGACCTGGCGCACAGGGCGCGCAACCGCAAGCTGACGATGGACGATATCGAGGGCACGACATTCACGATCACCAACCACGGCCTCTTCGGCAGCGTCTTCGGCACGCCGATCATCAGTCAACCGCAGGTGGCCATCCTCGGTACCGGAGCGATCCGCAAGCGGCCATGGGTGGTCGGAGGCGACGCGCTCGCCATACGAGATATCATGTTCCTCAGCCTGACTTACGATCACCGCATCGTCGACGGCTCCTACGGCGGCCGCTTCAGTCAGCGCTTGACGGAACGTCTCGAAAGCTGGGATCCTTCAAGAATGTAATTATTATCCAACGGAATTAATAAGGGAGAGGATAAATGAGCAAGAATCGAGCGTATTTCCCATCGCTTGTCGACCGTTTTCTTACCTATGTAAAAATCGATACTCAAGCGGACGAAAAGTCGGAAACCCGGCCGTCAACCACCAAGCAACACGATATGCTCGACCTGCTGGTTAAGGAGTTGCAGGCGCTCGGCCTGGAGGAAGTTGAGAAAACCGATTACTCAGCCGTGATGGCCACTCTGCTGGCGAATCTGCCGCCTGATTTTCCCGCGCCCGATAAAATCCCCACCGTCGGCTTCATCGCCCACGTTGATACATATGCAAGCACGCCGGGAGCGAACGTCAAGCCGACGATCGTCGAGAATTACCAGGGTCAGAAAATCGTTCTCAACGAGGAAAAGGAAATGGTGCTTGATCCCGAGGTCGACGAAGGCCTGAAGAACCTGATCGGCAACGACATCATCCACACCGACGGCACGACTCTCCTCGGCGCCGACGACAAAGCCGGCGTAGCCGAGATCATGGATGCTGTCACGGAACTTGCCTGCAACCCGGATATCCACCATGGCGAGATCAGGGTGGCGTTCACCGTAGACGAAGAAATCGGCCGAGGCGCCGATGAATTCGACCTAGAGCATTTCCGCGCGAAATACTCCTACACGATGGACGGCAGCGTGCTGGGCGAGGTCGAGGACGAGACATTCTGCGCCGACAGCGCGACGGTCAAGATCACCGGCTACGACGTCCATCCCGGCTATGCCAAGGACAAGATGGTCAACGCCATCCGAGTTGCTTCGGAGATCGTAGGCAGTATGCAGACTGACAAGCTGCCCGAGACGACCGAGAACAAGCAGGGCTATCTGCACGCCATCGAGATCAAAGGAAATGTAGGCGAGGTGGAGATCACCTTCCTCGTGCGCGATTTCGAGGAATCCGGCCTCAAGACTCTCGAGGACATTCTAGAGGGGCTATGCAAGGATGCGGAGAAGAAATTCCCCGGCGTCAAAGTGGAGATGTCGATCAAGGAATACTACCGCAACATGAAGTACGAGCTCGACAAGCACCCGATGGTTATGGAGGTCGCTCGCCGGGCGATGCGCGGCCTCGGCATCGAGCCTATTACCAGACCGATCCGTGGCGGCACCGACGGCAGCCGCCTGACGCTTATGGGTATGCCGACACCGAACATTTTCGCCGGCGGCGAGAACTTCCACTCCGTCAAGGAATATGTCTCGATCCAGACAATGGACAAGGCCAGGGACGTAATACTGGAGATCTCGAAGCTCTGGGCGAAAGCAGCAGCTGATGGGGAAATCTAAAGTAAAACTTCAACTGCCCGGTTGCTTGTCAGTCGCAGCCGGGCTGTTTTATGTCGGCAAGTAACGGAGAATCAATTTGACCGGGCCGGGACAGGGTTGGCTGCTTGATCTTGGACTTGTTGATTACGACGAGGCCTCGGAACTGCAGGCGCGCTGCGAGGCAGCGCGCAAAGACGGCAGGATCACGGATCTGTTGATATTGCTGGAACATCCACCGGTTTATACGTATGGACGCGGTGCCGATCTCAAACATCTGTTACTGGATCTCGAGGACCTGAATCAGCGCGGAATCAAGGTCCGAGAGATACGCAGGGGCGGCGACATCACATTCCACGGGCCGGGCCAGATAGTCGGATACCCGATCCTCGACCTGCAGAATCACGGCAAGGACGCCCACCTGTATCTTCGCAAGCTCGAGGACGTACTTAAAGCAACACTTGAAGATTTCGGGCTCAAGGCATACACAGTCGAGGGCATGACTGGCGTCTGGTGCGGCGGCGGCAAGATCGCCGCAATCGGCGTGGGCATCTCGCGTTGGTTTACCACCCACGGCTTTGCGCTCAACGTCAACACCGATCTCAGCTATTTCGGCGGGATAGTCCCCTGCGGATTACACGGAAAACAGGCTACATCAATGAGAATACAACTAGGCGGATTGGTCGACATGAGCGATGTAAAAAGTGCTTTGGCAAGATGTTTCTCGGAAGAGTTCAAGCTGATTTTTTCAACAGTTCAACGCGCTGAGTTGTACAAATTGATACCGAGCCTCATGGGATAATACCGAGCTTCCTCGATCTCGTCATATGTAACGGTGTACCGAATCTCAACAATGTTACCGTTAATACTAGTAACTATCTTCTCGGAGAGTTTGGATGCTTCTACGTTGCGACTATTTAAAGCAACATAGGGAGAGAAAAGGAAAGTCTGGAGACTAAAGAA
>CBFCZO010000039.1:0-26358 GCA_965602675.1 uncultured bacterium
TGGTCGCAGGGATTCTTGCCGGTCTCGAGCTGACCCTCGAGTATGTCGGATACGATTTCGTCGGGATCGTCCTTAGCCGTTCCGATAACCACCCTGATGTTCTTCTCGGCGAAAAGCTGCTGTGCTCTCATGCCCATGCCGCCGGCGACGATGATATCGGTGCCGTGCTCCTGAAGCCAGCGTGGCAGGAGGCCCGGTTGGTGGGGGGGGGATGCAACTTCGTCCTTGCGGATGACTTGCTTTTGCCCCATGTCAACATCGATGAGGGAGAATTTCTCGCAGTGACCGAAATGGAGGCTCAATTTACCTCCGGATATTGGGATCGCTATTCTCATGTTTGCTGTTCCTTTCCAGTTTGATCAGCCGGGAATTCCTCCCGGGAGTTATTCAGTTCCAATTTTTCAACGATCTTGCGCCAAAGTTCTTTGATCTGGGTTGCAGCTTTATTGTCGCTGAACTCCACGACGCTCAATCCCTCGATCTGCGCCGCGGTGAAGACCGAATCGTAATCGATCATCGCCGGCACTTCCAGTCCGTGTGCCTGCGCACGGCGCTTCATGTTTTCCGCCTGGTCAGGATTGAGATCCCGCTTGTTGATGCAGACCACCGTGGGGATGCCAAACTGTTTTGCGAGCTGTGCCACTCTCTCCAGATCGTGCTCGCCGGAGAGGGTCGGTTCGGTGACGATCAGCGCCATATCCGCTCCCGTCAGCGATGCGATCACCGGGCAGCTGACTCCCGGGGATCCGTCGGTGATTATCAGGCCGCAGTTATGCGCATCGGCCATCTGCTTCGCGCTTTTTCTGACCTGCGTCACCAGCTTGCCTGAATTCTCGCCCCCGGGATACAGGCGGGCGTGCACCATCGGGCCGAAGCGGCTCTCGCTGATATACCACTCGCCCTCCACGCTTCTCTCCATGATCACAGCCTCCGCCGGGCAGACGTGAAAACAGACACCGCAGCCTTCGCATGAGATCGGATCGACCGAGTAAGAGTCGTTTCCGGAAACCGGCGATATTATTGCGTCGAATCTGCAGTGCTCTGCGCATTCGCCGCACGCTGTGCACTTCTCCGGGTCTATCCGGGCCATATCGAGCCCGTAGAATTCATGTTTTTCCTGGATGCGTGGCGAGAGCACCAGGTGCAGGTCGGCGGCGTCGACATCGCAGTCCGCACACACCGCATTCCCGCCCGCCAACGCCGCCAGCGAGGCGACTATGCTGGTTTTTCCGGTGCCTCCTTTTCCACTGACGACTACCAGCTCTTTCATTGTCTACTCCTCGCTGTGCTGCGGGCCTTCTCCAGGATCGAGAGGAAGAGGTCGCGGTACTCCGGGATTGCCTCGATAATCAGCTCGCCGCGGGAGTAGGCCTCTGCTATCCGCCTGTCGTCAGGTATCTTCTCCAGGATCTCTATGCCCTCGCGCCGGCAGAACTTCTCGACGCGGTCGTCGCCCATCCCGTGGCGGTTGATCACCACGGCGAAAGAGAGCTTCAGCTTTTTTACGACCTCGACGGCGATTTTCAGATCGTGCAGGCCAAAGGGCGTGGACTCGGCTACCAGCAGAACCAAATCTGCGGAGCGTATCGCCGCCACCGCCGGGCAAGCCGACCCGGGCGGGGCGTCGACGAGCAGCAGTTCGCCGTCCGCGGCGAGCTCGTTTCCTCGCTCCAGGACTTTTCGGATCAGGGGAGGGGATTTTGGCTCGCCGATTCGCAAGCGGCCATGGATGAAGCCGATGCCGTTGGAGGAGCCTGCTTCGATTTCACCGATTTCTCGCTGCACTTCGCTTATCGCACCGGTGGGGCAGACCAGTGTGCAGCCGCCGCAAGAGTGGCAAAGGTCGTTGAAGGCCATCGCCTTGCCCGCCAGGCAGACGATCGCCCCGAAGCGGCAGATACGGGCGCAAGCGCCGCAGCCCTCGCACGTCGACTCGTCGACTTCGGGGACCAGCGACGTGACCTGTTGGGAGATGTTAATTGCCGGTTTGAGGAAGAGGTGGCCGTTGGGTTCCTCGACGTCGCAATCAAGATAGCGGGCCGGGAGTCCGGTCTTTGCGGCAACCGCCGCCAGATTGCTGGCGACGGTCGTCTTTCCTGTGCCTCCTTTTCCGCTGGCGATGGCGATTATCAATGTGTTTCTCCTGGAGGATTGTTTTTTGGTTGTGATCAGTCTTTTCTAGCCATCATAGCGCCGCAGGACGGGCATTTCTGTTCGTAACAGGGGACACCGCGTTGGTGCGGAGCGGTCGCGCCGCATTTCGGGCAGACGCAGGTTCCGACGGGACCAAGAGCCATCCCGCCGCCTCGCCCGCGGCCTCCGCCGCCACCTCCTCGGCCTCCTCCTTGTCCGCGCATTGCAGGCATAGTTGCATCCTTTCCGGGCTGCGAGAGCTACTTGTCCTTGCGCTCTGCAGCTCCTTTCTCGAGCTCCGCGATTCTGCGGTTGATATCATCCAGCGCCTCGCCGTAATACTCGGCCTGCGCCTTGAGGGTGTTGAGCTCATTCTCCACGGTGTATTCGGGCGGAGTGGGGGAGTAATAAGGCGGAGCCCAGCCGGCGTGGTGCCAGCCCTGCCTTGCCCAGCCGGGTAAACCGGTGGCGTAGAAGCGATTACGCTGGCCGCGTCCGCCACCGCGCCCTCCTCCATAGAAGCCACGGCCGCCCCAGCGACCGCCGATTGGATTTGCATATCCGGGAGCGTCGTAACCGGCGCAATAGCCGGCGGCGCGCCCCGTCATCGGGCCCATTCCAACGGGGCCTGTTCTATCTCCTCCTGGCATTTTGTGCCTCCTTTCCATCAAACCGGCTCATGCCGGTGATTAGGGTTTTACATATAATTATCAGGTCCAGTGCCCTTGCACGTCCGGACCGTCGGTCGACTTCAGTTCTCCAGCCAAGAAGCTAGAAACTGATTCGGCAACCGTGCCCTCAACGCTGACCGCCACCTTGATCCCCGCTGCGTTGAGTGCCTGGTAAGCTCTCGGGCCGCAGTGGCCGGTGATCACGCAATCAACTTTGTGTGCGGCGATTGTCTGGGCTGCTCTCGGGCCGGCGCCGTGTGTCGCTTCGACTCCCGAGCTGTTGTCGACCGCCTCATATGTCTCGCTGTCGCTGTCGTAGATCATGAACCACTTCGCCCTGCCGAGCCTTGGATCGACCGGGCTGTCGGGTGAGTTTCCTTCGGCCGTAATCGCCAGCTTCATTTTTCTCTCCTTTTTTACTTGAACCCACGATGTCCGCCGCCGTGGCGACCGCCGCCCCATCCATGCCGGTGCCGCCCTTCGGGTCCACATGGCGGTTCGGTTTCAAGCGGGGTGTCCGAGATGTTGAGCGTTGGAACGATCTGTAGCGCCGCACCGCGCAGCAGGCAGTTGACCATTTTCGCGCGGCCGCTGGTGACGAGGCGTTGCACAGTGCCGCGCGAGACGCCCATGCCGGCGCCCGCCTCTTCCTGAGTCAGGCCCTCGGCGTCGCACAGCCGGAGCGCCTCGAGTTCGTCGTGCTGCAGCTCGATGACCTCCAATTCCGCCATCGGTGTTCCCAGCGGCTTGAAGGCGTTGCCACCCCGGAATCTGCCGCAGTGTCTGAATTTTTTTCGCCTCGGCACCTATTCAACTCCTCACATACTGTGCATATGCACAATATACACCCGCAGAAAAGAAACTTCAAGAGGAATTTTTCATCCAGGTTTCAGGACTCTATATCTTCTTGCGTTTTGCTATCGTGACTGGAGTGACGACCGAGCCGGACAATAATGTTGGCGGCATCGGCGAGGCGGAGTGAGAGGAAATAGTCGTTGATCTTGATCTGTATCGGGTCGCCGGAGGGGCCGAATTTGCTGACGCGCAGGCGGCTGCCCTCGAGCAGCCCCATTTCCATCATGCGACGGCGCATGCGCCTGTCGCCCTTGATGGCGACAACCTCGCCCTCGGCGCCCAGAGGCATTTGCTCAAGTGTGGTCTTGCCGGCCGGAGGAGGATAATCAATCGGTCTGTGGCGGCGATGGCGATGGCCGATCATCGGCGGCTCCCTTTGATATTGTTATGCGGGCAGGCACCTGCCGCTGCACAGCCGGGACAAACCGGGGCCGCCTTACGGCGGAAGATCCTGACCACCCTGTAGACGGCCGCCAAGGCCGCCAGGCCGGCAATTATATAAACTGCAAATGTTTGCAGATTCATCATCCAAATCCCAAAGCCAGCCCGCCCTGGTAAACAGCCAGCGAAGCCAGGAACGCCAGCGCGAAAGTATACGCGAGAACGAAGACAGTCCATCCGATGCTGCGAGTTTCGGTATATATGGTCACCAGCGTGCTTGTGCACATGCAGGCGAAAACGAAGAATGCGAGCACCGACGCCGCCACCAGCGGCGTCCAAACCTGCCTGCCGGTCTGCGGATCGACATCGGAGAGCATGGCGTTTTTGAGATTGAGCGAGCCCTCTCCGGTCGATTCGGTGTTGTAGATAATTGCCAGTGTGCCGATGATCACCTCGCGCGCCGCCATCGCCGTGGTCAGGCCGACACCGATCTTCCAATCGAATCCCAGCGGCAGAATCGCCGGCTCGATCATCAGCCCGAACTGCCCTATATAGCTCGAGCGGACCAGCTGCCGCTGCACCTCGGTCTCGCTTGCGCCCTGCAGCCTGAGGCTGTTTGCCAGCTCGTTGTTGGCGGGGTGGGAGATGAGGAACCAGAAGATGATCGTCAGGATCAGGATGATACTTCCGGCGCGTCTGATGAACGACCAGCCGCTGTCCCAAATCGCCAGGCCGACGTTCCTGAGGCTCGGCACTTTGTAAGACGGCATCTCAAGGAGGAGCGTTGTCTTCTCGTCCTTGAGCAGAGTGTGCTTGAGAATCCAGGCGACAAAGAGTGCGGCGACGACGCCTCCGATGTAAAGCAGCAGGAGAATCATGCCTCGTAGAGAAACGAATCCCAGCAGCATTCTCTCGGGGAAGAATGCCGCGATCAGGAGCGCGTATAGCGGCAGGCGGGCGCTGCAGGGCATCAACGGGGTGAGCAACGTAGTGACCAGCCGATTGCGGCGGTCGCGGATTGTTCGCGTGGCCAGGATGCCCGGCACCGCGCAGGCGAACGAGCCCAGCAGTGGGATGAAGGAGTGGCCGCTGAGTCCCACGCGCCCCATGACTCTGTCCATCAGGAAGGCTGCGCGGGCCATATAGCCGCTCTCCTCAAGCAGGCTGACGAAGAAGAAGAGTAAGACGATCTGCGGCAGGAAGGTGAGCACGTTGCCGACTCCGGCAAGCACGCCTTCGACGATCAGGTCGCGCAGCTCGCCGGGTGGCATATTTCCGCTGACCAGATTACCAAGCGAGGATATACCGCTCTCGATTGCCAGCATCGGCCAATCGGCCCAGAAGAAAATCACCTGGAACACAATGGCCATCAGGATAAAGAAGACCAAGTAGCCGGCGACGGGGTGGAGGAGAACCTTGTCGATCAACTCACTGCGCGTGCGTTTTTCTTCGCCGGGCTTTAGTACCGTGAGGTTATAGACCCTTCTGATCCAGTGGTAACGATTTGTGACCTCTTCATCGAGTAGATCGTCATCGCTGTGAGGAATCGTTGCCCTGTGGGTATTGATGTGCTGCTGCAAGCCTGCGAGGTCGCCGTCAAACGGCATTGCGGAAAGGCTGTCGGTGAAAAGCGCACGCCGGGCGAGCCAGTCAGCATTGCTACGTCCCGCCAGGCCGGCCTCGATCAACTCCTGGGCCACTTCGCCGATGACGTGCTCCGTCCCGTGGCTCATCAGCCAGCGTCGTGGCGGAGCACCGATGGTGTGCAAGTGGTCGAGCAGCTCTTTAAGCTCATCCACGCCCTTGCCGTTGGTGGCTATCGTCTCGACAACGGTGAGCCCAAGCTCGTGGCTGAGCTCGCGGCGGTCGATTTCGAAGCCGTGCTTTCGTGCCACGTCGCTCATGTTAAGCGCGACCACCGTTGGCACACCCGTCTCGGCGATCTGGATGGCAAGGTAAATATTACGCTCGAGGTTGGATGCGTCCACAACAACGATGGCTACGTCGGGCTTGGGCGTGTCCTTTCTTTTACCCAGAAGCACCTGTTGCGCTACTTCCTCTTCAGGCGAGGCAGCAGAGAGGCTGTAGAGGCCCGGGAGATCAATCACGCGCACCAGGCGACCGTTGATGGTGTGGAATTTGCCCTCTTTTTTCTCAACGGTCACGCCGGCGTAGTTGCCGGTCTTGGCGCGGCCGCCCGTAAGCGCGTTGAAGAGGCTTGTTTTTCCCGAGTTCGGATTGCCTGCCAAAGCAATATAAATAGCATGGTCGGTCACCCCGCCGCCTGACGGGGCTCCCGCTTCGCCATTTTTCTCAGACATCGCTTCGTTATGCATTAGTGCCCTTGGAAACGAATTCTGACAACTTATTCAACTGAAATTACTTATCTGTCGTTCCACTCAAGCATTATAGTGAAATTGCAAATGGTTCTCAAGCTCAATTAGAAGGTTCAGGCGCCGGGGCGCCTGCATTTTTCCGGATGTGCTCATTCAACTCACGACGAGAAAAAAGCCGGCGTGTGTCGCACCGCCGGCTTGTTGAGTACCTGGTTCGCTGCTACCTGGGTTTGATTTCCTGTTTGTAGTCTTCCGGCCGCGGAACCGGGTGCTTCTCAATCAGCCGTAGCAGATGGTTGATCGCCGCCTCGAGCTGGGCGTCGCCGCCGTGGAAAGTTTCCTTGGGCGGATTTTTCACCTCGATATCGGGGATCGCTCCCCGGCTCTCCAGCTGGCTGCCGTAGATGTCCCAGAGGCCGGTTGTCGTGCGCCTGACGACTCCGTTGTCGATCAGCTGGTAAGGACCAACTGCGATGACGAAACCGAGTGTTGGAATTCCGATCACGGTACCGAGCTTGCGCACCTGGAACGCTGCGGGAAAGACCTCCGCGTCGGAGTAGCTGTGCTCGTTGATGAGGACTACGACGTGGCCGTAGAAGCCGTCGGAGGGTCGCATCTCAGGGTCGTAGTCACGCGTCCGCGTTACCTGGTAGGCGCGCCTTTCGAGCATGTCTATCAGGATCGGGTCGATTCCGCCGCCGCCGTTGAAGCGGCAGTCCAGAATCAGGCCGTCGCTATAGCGGAATTCCGTGAAAGCGCGATTGAACGCTACCAGTCCGCCGAAAACCATGTCTGGCAGGTGGATGTAGCCGATCTTACCGCCTCCGAGCCGTTCAGTCTTCTCACGATTACCGTTGATCCAGCGTTTGTAGCGAAGATTTGAATCATTGGTCACCGGCTCAATACGCGTTTCGATCGCTCCGTCGAGCTTCGGTTCAGTGTTGGTGGTGATAGTGATGGTTCCGTTATCCCGGCCCAGGAGGTATTTCAGATAATTCTGGTCGGCGTGAATCTCCTGCCCGTTGATTTTGAGTAAATAATCGCCTTCTTTCACCTTGACGTAATCGGCGAAGAGTGGTGCGCGGTAGCGTTGTTCGGTCTTGTCGCCACGGTAAATCGTTTTGAAGCGCCAGTATCCTGCCTCCATGTCGGGTTCCAGAACCGCGCCCAACAGGGCGATGTTGACAGTGGGAACAGTCTCGACGTCGGGATTGCCGCGCGCGCCCTGGTGGCTGGCGTTGAGCTCGCCGACGAGCTCGCTCAGCAGCAGGCTAAGCTCATTGCGGGTGGTCACGTAGGGGAGAAGGCCGCGGTAGAACTCGCCGATCGCCTGCCAGTCGACGCCGTGATGATTTTCATCGTAGAACCAATCGCGCACCATCCGCCACGTCTCGTCGAAGATCTGGATCCACTCCGCGCGGCGGTCGAGGCGCATGCGCATGTTTGACGTATCGATTCTGCCGTCACCCGCCTTGGCCGGGCTGGTTGCTCCGACCACTCCAATGTTTTTCCCATCGTAGTAAAGCACTTTGTTGCCGGCGGCGTTTAATTCATAATCCCGGACAGAAGGCAGAATGGTGGTCGACTTCTGGTCTTTCATGCTCCAGGCCTGGAGTTTTGCCCCCTGCCGGAAACCTGCGCCGGGAGTTCTCTCCATGAAGTAGATGTGCGTGCTCGATACATCGAGCGAGAAGTAGTTGCCGGAGCTGATGGGCAGGGCGCGGATGCGTCCGGCGATCCCATCCAGCACCACGTTAGTGCTTTCGGCCTTCTCTTCTTCCGCTTCCTTTTCGGCTGGTTTTTGGCCGCGGGCTTTGGGCTCTTCCTTCTGCTCCTCTTCCTCGCCCGATTTCGGTTGCGGTTCTTCATCCTCGTCCTTGACGAACGGCTCCTCTTCCTCGGGTGCAAGACTGGCCGACATTACCAGCCGCTGAGGCTCCGCGCTGTAGCCGAATCCTCCCCAGACGCGGCCGAATGAAAGCCAGTACAGCCGGTCGCCCTTGGCGCCAAAGACTACATCACTTTCCCGGGCGTCTCCTGCGGAAACAGCTGTGCTTGCCCCGGTCTCCAAAGAGTGCAACTTCACGACTGTGTAGTCGTTTCGCAGCGGCTCGATGTACGCGATCCATTTGCTGTCGGGCGACCAATCGTAGTCGCTCACATTTGCGTATCTCGAGCCGGCGATCTTTTTCGGTTCGCGTATGCTTGCCGCGCTCGGGGGAGCTTCCTTGACGCGAGTGGCCATCTCGACTTCGAGCGATTCCGACAGCGCCTGAGCCGCCAATGCGCCGTAAAGATCCTGGGGCTTGCCGTCAGAGGATATGCTGGATTGAATGCTTCTGTAGTGGCTTCTGATCCTCCGGCGGCGCTCGTACCTCTCTGCGAGTTTGGCTGCGCGATCGACGATTTCGCTATCGAGATCGACCATCATCAGATCGTGCTCGTTTGTGAAGTAGAGCAGCTTTTTGCTGTCGGGGGACCAGGTAAGGCCGAATTTGAATTCGCCGGTGTCGGTGATTTGTTGCGGCTCGTCCTTGCCTTTCTGGTCGACCAGATAGATCTCGTATTCGCCGCCCTGGTCCGATATGTATGCAATGTATTGTCCGTTCGGAGACCACGCGGGCTCGCGGTCGCGGGCGCCGGAGCTGTTTGTCAGGTTTCTCGTCTCGCCGTTCTCCACGGGCAGGCTGAAGATTTCACCGCGCGCCTCGATGATGACCCTCTTGCCACTCGGTCCGATAGAGGCGTCGACAAGGTAGTCATCAAACGGATTTATCCACTCGACCATGGGTCTGTGATGATCCGTTCGCACAATAACCTCGACCTCCCCGCTCTCGCGGGAAGCGGTGTCGAGCAGCCGGAGCTTTCCCTCGCACTCGTAGACGATTTTGCGGCCGGCGCTGCCTATGCTCGGCCACTGCACGCCGTCGGTCTGATGATTTGTGATTTTAACGGTTTCGCGTGTGGACGGGTTAATAGCGTAGATATTGGCAGTGCCGTCGCGCTCGGAAACGAAATAAATATTGCCGTCGGCCGCCCACATCGGCCAGGAGTCCTGACCGTTCCAATCGGTGATCTGATCGAAATCGCCCGTGGATCGGTCCATTATCCAGATATCGGTGTTCGCGCTGCCTTTGTAACGTTTCCACCACCAATAGCGGAAACCGTGGCGGTTGAGAGCTATTTTGGAACCGTCGGGGTTGTAACTGGCCGCCCCCGCCTGGTCGACAGGCAGCTCCACAGGAGCGGTGCCGTCGAGCGCGATCTCGAAGAAGCGGTTATAGAACCTGACGGGGGAGTTGCGCCCGCTGGTAAAGAGTATCGATTTGCCGTCCGGCGTCCAATCCACGACCGAGTTGTCCTGGGGATGAAAGGTCACCTGTACCGGTTCGCCGCCCCACAGGGGAATAACATAGACATTGGTGTTGCCGTGGTACTGACCGTTGAAGGCGATCACGTTACCGTCGGGGCTGAACTTGGGCGTATCCTCCACGCCATCGAAAGCGGTCAGCCGGTGCGCGAGGCCACCCACTTCAGGAATGATCCAGAGGTCGTTTTGATAGGCGAACACGATCCTGCCATTCGCGTAGTCGGGGAAGCGCAGCAGTTTTGTCTCGCCTTCGGCGAATGCTGAAACCGAAGCTGCGAGCAATACCAAAAGGCAAGTGAAGAGAACAGTATTTCTCATCGAAGACTCCTTCCTTTGACCTGGTCCCTTGGCTTTCTTAGAAATGAAAGAAGTTACTGCCAGCCGCAGTATTTCCGTTATGGTGCATCGAGAGATGCGTGATTTTTTGGAGTCACCCCTTTAAAAGAATAGACAGCGCAGGGTGCAATGCGCAAGCTAAACATGACTCTGCGAGCTACTTTTCTCTGGATCTTATGATTGAGTGGTACGCTGTGGCGATCTCGATAAACTGGTTGTGAGCGTATTCCTTTGCGATTCCGCCGCGTCCGGCAATAGTGTCGGGATGCCATCTCATCGCCAGCGAACGGTAGACTCTCTTGATTTCTTCGAGGCCGGCGGAAGGCGAGACGCCCAGGACAGCATACGGATTGTATTCGTTTTCATCGGGGGGGGAGAAATACGCGCCTTTTGCTGCAAAGCCTTCATCGTCAGCCCAATCGGATGCCTTGCCCGCAGCCACCGCCTCGGCGATATGCCGCATTTCGAGATAAAAAGCTCTGATTTCGTTTAACGGAGTTCCGTCAGCCCTATCGCCGGTCGGCTCGGCTGCGACCAAGCGGGATGAGCTGGGTCCCACGGGGAAAATGCGCACAGTGTGATAAAAGAATGCATCCCAATCGCGCTGCATCATTTGTTCGATTTTCGCAGGATCCTTCAATTCCTTCGAGCGCATGAATCGATAAGTAAAGATGGTTACGGCCGCGTCCGGCCTGCGCAGCAGCCGTTTGCCGTAGCAGTGAGTCACTTTGAAGGGGATGTCGCGAACCTCAAGCCAGAAATATTCTGTTTTGCCATTCCCGGAGAGCAGGTGGTGCCTTTTGGCGGATGCGAGCTTTAACAGGCGCTTGTTGCGGTACCACCCGGCCAGAATATCGAAAATCGTTGTCGCCGGGGCTGCGATCGGCAGATCGATGTCCCACAACACCGGCTAATCCTCCATTTCGAGCGATTCGATGCGGAAAAGAACAATCCTCTTGCCCGCGGCTACTTTTACAACGCGTGGCAGGCCGTGTGGCAGTTTCCGCAGATCCTCGAAACCGCGCTCAGATGAGAGACCGAACAGCGTGCCGCGGCGCTCCATGGCGCGGATCATCCGGCGCGGTTTGTCATCGGGTGGCAGCAGCCGTTTGCCAGTCAGCCGGCCCAGCGCGGGTGCGATCAATTCTCTGGGCAGCCGATAGCAGCCGATTTGATTGTCATTGACGAGAATCTTGATGTTTTCAGCCAGGCGTTCTATATCTGCAGCCCAGTCCTCGACACCGGCGCGGCGAATGCTGAAGAAAACCAAATCACTACCGCGGCTTTCCTGATGCAGATCGACATCGTCGGCCGGCTCAGGCAGCGATTGATAATCCGATTCGGTTGTGAGCGCGTATCTTGTGACTCCGGGCGTGAGACCCATCCAGAGGCGTTGCGGTTCGTCGACAGAAAAGCTGAAAGGCCGGTCGGAATAGAACAGAAGCGGGTTCTGGACCGTGTAGAAGTCGAGACCCAGGTTGTAGAGATTTTGTCCCTCGGGCACTAACTCCCGCACGGACGCGCTGACCGCCTTTATATCGGCGTTGCGGTCGTAGGAGAGATCAATTGGCAGCGCGATCACGGCCACCGCACCGGCGATACAAAGCCAGGCGATACACGCGCGGATGCGTCTCAGCCATGCTTTCGGCAGTCTCCTTGCCCAGGTAGCTGCAATGAGCAGCGCGGCCAGCGGGAAAATCGGCATGAGGTATCTAGTGTATTTCGACGTGATGAGCGAGAGGATCACGACGGGCAGGATCACCGCCGTCCAGAGTAGCAGGGAAGTGCTGCTCTCGCGCCTGTCGACGATACCCCACCACAGCGCCGGCAGCAGCGGCAGCGTCCAGGGCAGGTATTGAAACGGCACCCAAATCAGGTAAAACAACAAACCCCACAATCCAAGTTCGGCGTGATGCCCTGTCAAAGTGTGTGTGGCGAGGTAGGCACCGATATGGCTGTCAGTGAATAGCGAGCCATGCATGATCAGGGCAGGAACATACCAGGCGGCGGCGATGCCCACAGCTATAAGGCCGGAGAGCAGAAAAGCCGGTTTAAAAAGCTCCCTGGACTTTCCTGAGACAACCAGGAAGGCTATCGCGATCAAAGCCGGCAACAGCCCCAGCGCCGATTTGGTAAGTATCGCCAAGCCTGTAAAGGCTCCGAAGAGGTAATAATATGCCGGGCGCTCCTGCGCTTTGGCGAAAGCAAGCAACGCGGCGGTGCAGAGAAATGCGAGCGGAACCTCGGCCATCACATGGCGGCTGTAGCGCAGGAAAAGCGTGGTGGTCAGCAGGATGAACGAGGCGGCGACCGCCGCATCCTCGCCCCAACGGCGGCGCGCGAAGAAGTAGATAAGGATAATGGTGGCCAGCCCGAGAAGCGCCGACGGCAGCCGCGCCGCGTATTCTCCGACCCCGAAGACCACGTAGGATGGCGCCATCAACCAAAGCGGCAGCGGAGAGCTTTGAAAAGACGGCGTCCCGCTGTAGGTTATCGTGATCGGGTCGCCGCGCCGCAGCATTTCCTTGGCGGTCTGAGCATGGTAGGCGTCGTCGAAGCTGGGCAGGCTGGTTCCGCCAAGATTATTGAACAAGAGCGCCAATGCCAGGAAGCCGACGCAGAGGGCGGCTTTCGAGACCGGATGGCGGGCGGGTGAGAGATCGGCCTTCTCGCCTGCGGTCACCCTGCTACCGCCGGATTCCGCATCGACATTGTTATGAAGCCGGTCCACCGCCGAACATTCTGCTCAGGACTTCTCTGTTCAACCGCACATCGCTCGTAGTGATAAGGTAGGAAATTTGAGCCTCGATGGCCGGTTGACTCTGCAGCCATGGTAGCAGCATCGAAAGCCGCAGCTCGGGCTTGCGGCGGTTAAATGCCTCATCGTCGAACGGCGTGACCTCAGTAACTAGCGCGACATAGAATGTGTCAGGTCCACCGCCGGGGCCGATCAGCTTTGGAGTTTCCGCGGAGAAAATTTCTTCGGTGAATTCCTGCCCGAATTCGAAGAAGCCCCAGCGGGAATTGGTGCGCTCTTCGGGCGTGGCTCCGGCTGCCTCTACAAACGTGTTGAAGGCTTCGGCGTGGGTGGCGGAAGCAGCCGCTTCGGCGAGATCCCGAGCTTTGCTCTCCGCCAGCTCGCGGCTTTTTATCTTGGTATAACGCATGCGCACTGCCGGCCGGATCTTCTCGAAACGTCCGGTAAGCTCGTCGTCGGAGGCTCGCACGCGGAAAAACGCGAAGTTACCGGTCATCGGCAATAGATCGGTGATCTGGCCGGTTTCGGTGGCGAGCAGATCATTGATTCCCGAGACTGCTCCCCGGTCCTCGAGGCCGGCCTCGACGTTGTAGATACTGCGCTCACCCTCGACAGCAGCAACTGCCGGCTCGAAGCGAACGTATTCGGGCTCGTAGAGTTTTTCCCAATCGCCGCTCTCCGCCTCGGCCCGCAATTCCTCGGCCTTCGTCCGGGCTTCCTCGTCGGCGCGATCTTGCGCGGCAGAGTCGAGGATCTCCTCCCGGACTTCGTCGATCGGCTTGTAGCCGGCTTCGTGGATCTTGACGAGTTGGACTATCTCGAGTCCTTGCGAAGTGCGCACGGCCTCCGTGTTGTATTCGCCGACTTCGTTGAGGTCGAAAACGGCGTTGGCAAGGCTCTCGTCCTCGATCTCATCCCTGGCTTGGTTTTCTAGAATCACCTCGGAGGCGAATGTTTCTCCCGGGCGCTCCAGGCGGCGATAAATTTCGTCGATCTGCTGTTGCGCCTGGGTAACCTGCTCCTCCGGGGCGTCCTCCGGGAGCTCGATCAGTATGCGGCGGAAGTCGCGACGCTCCTCCTCCCTGAAATCCTCCTTATTGGCGTCGTAGTAAGTCTGGATGTCCTCATCGGTCAGTTGCGAGCGCACGAAGCTGGTATAGAGATCGGTGTCGAAGATGATTCCGTCGGCGATGACGAACTCCGCGGTGTGATCCTGGAGGTAGTTAATCAGGTCATCCTGGCTGTAATCCAACTCCTCGAGATAATCGGAAGCTTGGAATTTTGTGAAGTGAACCGTTGCGTTGATGCTCTGTGCCTTGTAGGCCTCGAGGATGCTCTTGTCGAGATCGGGCTCGACCGCCGCGAAGAGGTCTGCGGCGTAACGCCTCGCAAGCAGGTGGCGGCGCAAAGAATCCATAAACTTGGTCTTTTGGTCGGAGATGCGGTAGTAGCGGAGGTCCTGCTCAACCTCTTCCTCGCCGAGGAAATTACCGTCCGGATCGGTGTAAATCGAGGCTAGTATTCCGGTGATCTCGCTTTCGTTGATCCGCAAGCCTGCCTTTTTCGCCTGCTCGGAGAGAATCAGGTCGCCGACCATTTGCATCACGCCCTGCAACATCAATTCATCACTTTGTCCCGAACCGTATTGCAGCACCGAGCCGGCGAGGCTGTTGCCAATCGACAGCGAAGAGATGTACCAGGTCAGCATGCCGGTATCGATTTGCGGCAGCTCGATTCCCTGGCTCATCAACTGCGAAAGGTACTGCAGAGCCTGCAGATCTCGGGTGAACTTAAAGTTCACTCGATCTCTGATGTAGCGGTAGAAATTGCCGTAGAACTGCATGTCGTCGGGCGTGATATTAATCCCGGCAACCTGCAGCACTGTCGTGCTTCCCATCTGCAGTTCCGAGCGCTGCGCGCCCCAGGTGACGAAAATGGCGGCGACGAACGATATCACCACCGCCCAGAGAATGATTTTGGTGAGCGTTTTTGCTCTTCCTTTTTCAATATAGGCCATCTCAACGGTCCTTATCGCAACAGTGTTTTGGTTCCAGCCCAAAGGCAGAGAAGTATAGCGCAGCGGCGGAGTGGCGGCAAGCGAGCATGAAGGGGCTCAGCGAAGCCGGTTGGAACGGCCTCGGCGCGGACGCAGTCGCGTCGCGGAATGGCGTTTCCCGCCATTGGGTCGGCTGGAAACCCTTTATGATGAATGTTTTAAACTTTCCTGCTATAATATCCGGCTTAGCAGGTCAGTGGGGATTTACGCGTGACTGCGGCGAAAATACTGATAGTCGACGACGAGCGGCAGATGCGTCTGGCGATGAGCGAGACGCTGCGCCGCGCGGGTTATACCACCAGCGATGCGAGTTCGGGAGCAGACGCTCTAGTGCTGTTCGAGAAGGGCGGTTATGAGTTGGTGGTCAGTGATATCCGCATGCCGGAGATGGACGGCATCGAGCTGCTCTCGCGTCTGAGGGCGACAGATCCGGAGGTGCCTGTGGTGATGGTCACCGCCTTCGGAACGATCGAGGACGCTGTTGAAGCGATGAAGCGTGGCGCCGCCGACTATCTGCTCAAGCCCTTCAGCCCCGATTACCTCGAGGAGGTGGTGGCGCGGCTGATAGGCCGTCGCGGTGAGCCGGACGACGACGACCGCTACCACATCGTCACCGAAGATCCTGAGATGAAGCGGCTGCTCAATTACATGCGAAAGACCGCCGGCAGTGATGCCACCGTCCTGATCCAGGCCGAGAGCGGGACAGGAAAGGAACTGGCTGCGCGCTACATCCATGCCCACTCGCCGCGCACCGGGCGCGATTTCGTCGCCGTCAATTGTGCGGCTGTCCCGGAAAACCTGCTGGAGAGCGAACTATTCGGCTATGAGAAGGGGGCCTTCACCGGTGCGTCCTCCGCTAAGGCGGGCAAATTCGAGATCGCCGACGGCGGGACACTGCTGTTGGACGAAATCAGCGAAATGAGCAACCTGCTGCAAGCCAAGCTGCTGCGGGTGCTGCAGGAGAAAGAGATCGATAAGGTCGGTGGTCAAAAGCCGATTCCGGTTGACGTGCGCGTGGTCGCCAGCACCAACACCGACCTTGCAGAGCGTGTGCGGACCGGGGCGTTTCGCGAGGATCTGTTTTACCGCCTCAACGTCGTGCCGATCACGATACCGCCGTTGCGAGAGCGCCCCGGCGACGTGCCAGTGCTGGCCAGACATTTCGTCAGGCGTTATGGCAGGGGGCGCGAGTTGGAGCTGAGTAAGGCTGCAATCGAGGCGATGACGGCACACTCCTGGCCAGGCAACGTCCGCGAGCTGGAAAATGTGATCCAGCGCGCGGCAATCGTCTGCTCTGGCGAAAAAACGGAAATCGGTCCGGAGGACATATTTGCACCGGGCGCCGCTCCCGTGCGCACCCCCTCATCAGCCGGTATCCAACCGGGAACGACGGTTAGGGAGATGGAGCAGGAATTGATTCTGGCCACGCTCAAACGCACGGGCGGCAATCGCACCGCCGCCGCCAAGCTGCTGGGCATCAGCCTGCGGACCCTGCGCAACAAGATCAACGAATACCGCGAACAGGGCGTCGAAATCGACTGACGGTTTTTACGGCAGAATCTGCCGTTGGGGCAGCTATTTCCCCCTCTTACGCAACACCGATTTGATCGCGATTCAGCACACAACGTCTAATCCATTGAATTCCAATAAGTTATCTGTGAGCCGACACTATCCTGCGCGGTAAGAGTTCCGGCACGACACTTGCTCTAATTTGCTCGGAAGAATGGGTAGTGCCCGAGAGGGAGAAAAAAATGATTGATCTGCTCGGCAATGATAAGGCGGTGAGGTTTCTCGAAACATCGATGGATCTGCTTTCGGTCAGGCACAGCCTCATCGCTAGCAACATCGCCAACGTCGACACGCCCAACTACAAGGCGGTCGATCTGGACTTCAAGCGCGAGCTGCGGGTAGCTTTCGAACGCCGCGAATCCCCGGAACTAGGGATTCGGGGCGCCAGGTTACGCCACGAGGAGGTGCTCAGCCCGAGAATCGTGGAGACCGGCGGTCCGGCTCGCTTCGACGGCAACAACGTCAACATCGACAGCGAGATGGGCAAGCTGGCGCAAACGAGTGGGCGGTACGCGCAGGCGATTAAAATGATGGCGATCAAGCTGCGGATGATCAGGACCGCGATGAGAGATTAGGTGGAACAATGGCTTTGAATACATCGATCGAAATCGCCAGCTCGGGGATGAGCGCTCAGCGCCGCCGCCTGGAAGTGATAGCTGCGAACATGGCCAACGCGCACACCACGCGCACGGCCGACGGCGGGCCGTACCGCAAGAAGCTGATAGTTTTCAGCGCCGCCGAGCTGGACAAGCTGAACGGCGACTTCGCCGGCGAATTCCGCAGGCAGGTGCGCAAGGTGGAGGTCGACCGTGTCGTCGACGATCCGCGCCCGCCGCTGGAGGTTTTCGACCCGTCGCACCCCGACGCTGACGAGTTCGGCTACGTGAGGATGCCCAACATAAACGTGGTCGAAGAGATGGTAAACATGATCGGCGCCGCGCGCTCCTACGAGGCCAACCTCGAGGTTGTGAAGACGAGCAAGCGGATGATGGTGGCGGCACTGGAGCTCGGCAATGCTTAGCTGCCGCGCTATCGTGCTGAAGTACAAACAGTTATCGGCGCGCGACTGCTCCGTCGATGTTGTAATTCGGCGGGAAATAAAGTATAATAAAGCAGTTTGCTAGCGCGATTGAGGGAACCGGGCCATGGCTGATGAGTTTTCAATTAAGCAGGTCGAGCTGGAGCTGAACCGGCTGCGGGATCAGCTTCAGCGGAAGGAGTCCGCCCCGAGTGGCAAGGGCTCCTTCGGCGAAGTGCTTAAGGAAGCCATCAGCGAAGTAAACGAGCTGACAAGCGCCGCGGACGCGGCCATCCAGAAACAGCTTGCGTCGGGAGAAACCACAGATCTTCATTCCACTATGATTGCACTGGAGAAAGCGGAGGTCAGCTTTCAGCTGATGATGCAGATCCGCGGCAAAATTCTGCAAGCGTACGAAGAGATCATGCGTATGCCGATCTGACGGGACATCTTCCGTGGCCCTTCGTCGGCCGCCCGCCGTTACGAGTAGCCCGATTCCCGCGATTGCATTGATAGGTGGGGTATATGGCCGAAGAAAGCAGTGCTGCGGGACAGATCAGCCAATTATGGGCGCGCGTCCCGGGCCTGGCAAGATTAGCCATTGTTCTGGTCGCCGGGCTGGTGCTGGCCTGGTTTGTCTGGACCGGTGCATTGGCACTCCTGCGCCCATGGGAGCCGTTGGCCGCGGGAATTTCCAACACGGAGCGCGCGCGGGTGTTGGAATACCTGCGCTCCAACAACGTCGATTACAAGTTCGAGGGCGACACCATCATGGTGCCCGCCGATGTGGCTGCCGAGTTGAAAATTGAAATGGCCGGCCAGGAGTTGCACGTCGGCCAGCTTAAGGGTCTCGAGCGCCTCGAGACCACCTCCATGGGCGATACCGAGAAGACGATCGCCGCCAAGCAGCAGCTCGCCCTGCAGGAGGAGATACAGAAAGCGCTTAATTCGCTGCCGCTGATCACCTCGTCGCAGGTTAAGCTGGCGTTGCCGCCCGATACGGGCTTCCTGACCTCCACCCGCCAGCCTGCCAAGGCGTCGGTGTGGCTTACGCTGAGTCCCGGTGGGACGCTCTCCCACGCCCAGGTACGAGGGCTTCAGATCCAGATCGCCCACTCGATCCAGAACTTGTTGGCCGACGACGTCTCGATACTCGACCACAACTCGAATCTCCTCAGCAGCCGCGCGGACGACGACTCGATGCTCGCCGAGATGAGGCTGACGATCGAGCAGGAGAAGCGTGAGAAGATACTCAACCTGCTTGATAAAAAAGTCGGGCCCGGCAACGCACTCGTCTCGGTGACGGCAGAGCTGGAGACGGTCTCGCGCAAGTCGACCAGCACCGAGATCGATATATCCCGCCCCGCCGAGCGGATACGTAAAACCCGCGAGGAAGAGGAAAGCAGCGGGATGGGCGCCCAGGGCGTCCCGGGCACCGAGACCAACACGGGTGAGGAGACCGCTGCAGCCGGCGGCGGCGGCGGTGGTAACCGCACCATGACCGAGGAGGAGAGCCAGATCGATTACCCCACCACGCTCACCGAGGTCGAGCGCAGGCCCGGCGAGATCGTGCGCCAGTCGGTCGCAGTGGTTATCGACCTGCGGAGGACCGAAGGCGAAGACGGCAGCCTGGAATTTGTTTCCTGGGGCGATGAGAACCTGCAGCGCTGGCAGTCGCTGCTGCAGAACGCGGTCGGCTTGGATGAGCAACGCGGTGACACGTTGACGCTGGAGGAGGATTCCTTCGAGCACAGCCATCGCATGGAGCAGGAGCTCGAGGAGCGGCTGGTGATCGAACAGAACCGGCGCATGTACGACATCATGGACTGGACCGACTGGACATCGCTGATCAAGATCCCTGTCATCATCCTGCTGGCTTTCTTTGTGCTGTGGTTCGTGATCAGGCCGATGGGCAAGCGCGTGCTCGCGCCCTTGCTGCAGCTTCCCGCCGGGACTATGGCCGCCCTGCCGGAGCGCTTGCCGAAGACTGTGGAGGAGCTGGAGGCGGAGATGGAGGGTAAGCTTGAAGAGGAGTTGGATATCGGCGCTCGCGAGGTGAAGAAAGGAACGATCCTCAAGAAACGTATTGCTGAATTGGCAAAGAGCGAGCCGGAAACATTCATGCAGCTCATCCGCTCTTGGCTGTACGAGTAGCAGAGGTAATTAATGAGTATAGAAAGGCTCACCGGGGCGCGCAAAACGGCGATGCTGATGGTGCTGATCGGAGACGACGCATCCTCTGAAGTGTTCAAGCAGATGAACGAAGATGAAGTCACCATGGTCAGCAAGGAGATTTCATCGATCCGTAACGTGCCGCCCGAGACCGCCGACGAGCTGCTCGAGGACTTCCACAATATGAGCCTCGCGCGCGAGTACATCGCCGTCGGTGGATTCGATTATGCCAAGAAAGTGCTGATCAAGAGCCTAGGTCCCGAGTCGGCACGCAAGATTCTCGACCGCCTGGTCAAGAGCCTGGAATCGACACCCAGTTTCTCGAACCTCGAGAGGGCCAATCCTCAGCAGCTCAGCCGCTTCATCCAGAATGAGCATCCGCAGACAATCGCTCTGGTTCTGGCTCACCTCAACCCTACGCAGGCGTCGGAGCTGCTCACCAGCCTTCCGGAGAGCCTGCAGAGCGAGGTGTCGATGCGGATGGCCAGCCTCGAGCAGATCAACCCTGAGGTGGTGAGGCGCATATCGAACGTTCTGGAGCACAAGCTGGAGGCGCTCGGCGGCGGCCAGGTTGAGGAGTACGGCGGGGTACGCGCAGTTGCCGAGATGTTCAACCGCATGGACCGCACCGCCGGCAGGGCCGTGCTGGAGAAGATCGAGGTTGTCGATTCCGACCTGGCGAACGCGATCCGCGACCTGATGTTCGTCTTCGACGACATATTGCTGTTGGACGACCAGGCGGTCATCGAAATCCTCAAGCGCGCCGACAAGAAGACGCTTGCCCTCGCCCTCAAGGGCACCACGGAACAGTTGCAGCAGATGTTCTTCCGCAACATGAGCCAGCGCGCCGTGGAGATGATGAACGAGGAGATGGAATACATGGGTCTTGTGAGGGTGCGCGACGTCAAGCGTGCTCAGAACGAGGTCGTCGAGATCGTGCGACAGCTCGAAGAAGAGGGCGTGATCTCCATCGGCGGATCCGGTGGGGAGGAGTACGTTGTCTAAGTCGAAGGTCATCAAGGCCGACCGCCAGCCACCGAATATCGAGAATTTCGCTCTGCCCAGCGAGGAGGACTATCTGCAGACGCTGGCGGCGGAGGACCAGCAGCGAAGGGCCGAGGACGCCCGGAGTGGAGCGGGTAGCGCCGCCGAGGCTTCCGTGGATGCTGAAAAGATGATCGCCGAAGCAAGGCAACAGGCCGAGTCGATCAAGACCGAAGCGCTCAACAAGGGTTATGCCGAGGGTTTGGAGAAGGCGCAGCAGGAAGAGAACACCGCGCTGGGCGATGTGTTGAACAACTTCCAGAACACGCTCGAGGAAATCGCCCGGATTCGCGAACGGGCAATCAAGGAAAACGAGCTTGAGATAATTAGTCTCGCGCTCGACGTGGCGCGCAAGCTGATCGGCGCCGAGTTACACAACGATCCCCAGACGGTGGCAAAAGTGATCAGCAAAGCCATAAGCCTGCTGAGCGTGCGGGAGGGCCTGGTTGTCAGGGTGAATCCGGAGGATCACCAGGTCCTGAACAACGGCACCGCGGAATTCCTCGAGGCGGTCAAGCTCGTTCCCGATCCCACCATCACCCGCGGCGGCGCAGTAATTGAAAGCTCGGGCGGTAACCTCGACGCCCAGATTGAGGAGCAGCTAGCCGAGATAGAGAAGAGCCTCAAGAAAGGCATCATCGACGCCGAAGGTGCGAGCTGATGAAGCTCGATTTCACAGGATACCACGACGCTCTGCGCCAGTCCGATCCTCTCAAGTCGATCGGAGAGGTCAAGAAGGTCATCGGTCTGGTGATCGAGGCCAGCGGGCCGAAGGTTTCTCTCGGTGAGCTGGCGAAGGTGCGGATGAGCGCCACCGGCGGGAGCCTGGTTACCGAGGCGGTCGGCTTCCGCGACAACAATGTGCTGTTCATGCCGCTCGGCATGGCCGACGGCATCAAGATGGGCGATCGAATCGAGGCTCTGCGCTCTCGCCCCGAAGTGGGTGTGGGCAGGGAGATGCTCGGCCGGGTGGTCGACGCGCTCGGCAGGCCGATCGACGGCCGCGGCCACTTCCACAGCGAGGCGATGTACCCTATCCACCGTGATGCCAGCAATCCGATGCAGCGCCGCACGATTTCAGAGCCGATAACCACTGGCGTGCGCACTATCGACGCCCTGCTGACCTGCGGCAAGGGGCAGAGGATCGGCATCTTCAGCGGCAGCGGCGTCGGCAAGAGCACTATGCTGGGGATGATCGCGCGCAATACCTCGGCCGACATAAACGTCCTGGCGCTGGTGGGCGAGCGCGGCAGGGAGGTTAAGGAATTCATCGAGAACGACCTCGGCGAGGAGGGTCTGGCCCGCTCGGTTGTGGTAGTCTCGACTTCCGACATGCCGCCGCTGCTGCGCATCAAGGCTGCGTTTACCGCCAACGCGGTGGCCGAGTTCTTCGCCGATCAGGGACTGGACGTGCTGCTGATGATGGATTCGGTCACACGATTCGCAATGGCCCAGCGCGAAGTCGGGCTCTCCATCGGGGAGCCGCCGTCGTCGAAGGGCTACACACCGAGCGTCTTCACGCTGATGCCGCAGCTCTACGAGCGCGCGGGGGCGTTTACCGGCAGGGGCACGATCACAGGCTTTTACACCGTGCTGGTTGAGGGCGACGACCTCACCGATCCGGTCGCCGACCACAGCCGGGCGATCCTCGACGGTCATATCATCCTCAGCAGAGAGCTGGCCGCCCGCAACCATTATCCCGCGATCGACGTGCTGCAGAGCATCAGTCGGCTGATGAAGACAGTATCCTCAAAGGAGCATTCTTTTGCGGCCGGCCGTTTCCGCGATTTACTGGCCGCCTACGTCCGCGCTGAGGACATGATCAACATCGGCGCCTACAAGCAGGGCGCAAATCCCAAGATCGACGAGGCGATCGACAAGATCGAATCCTTCAACTCTTTCATGCGGCAGGAAGTGGACGATCCCTACAGCCTGGAGGAATCGGTGAAGAGGTTGACCAGCATAGCGGGAAGCGAGCCGCAGGCGGAGAGCTGAGGTGAAGAAATACAGCTTCAGGCTGCAGACGCTGATGCGCGTGCGGCAGGTATTCGAGGACGAGGCGGAGCGCCTGTTCCGCATTGCAGTGCAGCAGCTGACCATAGCCGTGGAAAAGCTCGATGACTTGAAGGCGGAACTTGTGAAGCTCAACAAGGATCTCGCAGCCCTGCGCAAGCGCGGCATCAATGTGGCCATTCAGCTGCTTTACGACCGCTATATCGCGCGGCTGCGCGAAAAGACTGCCGAGCAGGTTGAGATCGTGGCGGCTGCGGAGGTTGAGTTGGAGGAGCGGCGGGAAGAACTCCTGGCGCGGATAAAGGACCGTAAAACAATCGAGGAACTGCGCCTGCGCGACTACGATCGTTATCTGCAGGAACTGCGCCGCTATGAGCAGTCGGTTATCGATGAGATCGCCACGCTTCGCGGCGCCGGCGAGTTGAGCATGGCGCTGAGGAGCGCCTCTAGCTGAACGGAGGAAGAAACCATGCGATTGACCGGGAAATTAATGACAAGGCTGCTGGTGATTATCCCGGCGCTGGTGATCGCCTATTTCGGATTTCTCTACCTGACAGGCTCCGCGGGCGATCCCTCTGTCGACATCCTCGGCGCGGGGAGCGCCCAGGATGAGAACCAGAGACAGGAAAAAAGCGAAACGCCCCCAACTGCGGCCGGGCAGCAGCTTAAGACCGACGACCTGCGCCAGCGCGAGGAAGCCGTGGCGCGTAGGGAGCAGGAGCTGGCCGTGTTGGAGCGTGACCTGCTGCGCATGCGGCGCGAGATCGTCGAAGAGCGCACGGCGTTGGATGCAGCCAAGGCCGAATTCGAGCGCCAGGAGCAGGAGCGAAACGGCGAGCGCATAACCCAGATCGCCAACACACTCAAGAGCACAAAGGCCAACATTGCGGCGGCACAGCTGATCGCCCTCTACGAGCGCAACCGCACTACGGCGTTATACGTGCTATCCCAGATCGACGCGCGCAGCGCCGGCAAGATCTTCTCCAAGATGACCGACGCCGAGCTGGCCGCTCAGATCCTTGAGGATCTCAAGGCCTGGCGCGTCGCCCAGACCGATGTGGACACCGCTTCCGCGCGATGAGCCCGCGACCTTAAGCCGAACGGCGAGCTGGGGCGGACTGCGGCGGCCCGCTGCTTTCGTTTCCGCCACTTGTATCCCCGAAAAAACAAGATTTATTCAGAAACTATGCAGCGGCATTTGTTGAATAATTTTCGGACTGGTTGTAGATTAAGGGAAACCTGCAAGTGCAGACCTCAGGGAGGTAGCAAAATGCGTAAGTTCAACTGTCTTTCGGCCATGATTCTGATCGTTCTTTTTATCGCCGTGCCGGCCTTGGCTGACGAGAAAAAGCGCAGTCCGAACGCTGTTTTAAAGATCGGTCTAAGCGAAGCTTATAATCCGCAGCCGGGATTTACTCTTGCCGACAAGTACAGCAAGTTGAAAACGGCTCTGGAGAATGAATTCGGCGCAGACGTTCAAAGCGTGACGTCGAATTGGGGAAACTTGTCAAGCTATGACGTTTTCATCATACCCTGTCGTTTCCAGGTGGAAGCCCCGGCGGCCGATGCCACGGCTCTGCTGAACTGGGTTCAGAACGGCGGCTGCCTGATTGTCCTCTGGTATCCGATGCACTTGGGTTCAGGGCAGGCAGGGACTGACAGAGACTGGGGCGGCAGGAATCTGTCAAACATCACATTGCTTAACGGAAGCGGGCTCGTATCCAGGGCCACGCCCGCGAGCAGTAATATAATGACGTCGTTTGTCGGTCCGTTCAACAGTAATCCCTATTCGGTATCGACGGTAACCGGTGACGTAAAAACCGGATGGCTCATAATCGAAGGTGGTGGCAAAAACCTGGCGTGGAGCGGCGGACAATTAGTTGCTGCTTACAATGACAACGTCGGCCAAGGGCAGACGTATATGTTAGGAAATCTTTATGCTTTTCAGGATAACCTGATCGATGCCGCCGACAACAAGGATTTCATTTTCAACATCATCCACTATTACCTCGGCAGCGACGGCGGCGGCAACGGCGGCACTCCCGAGGCCGACCTGTATGTCAAGAAAATCAAGTCGAAGCACCGGGAGTACAGCCCCGGTGACCAGATCGTTTTAATCACACGGATAAAAAACAAGAGCAACGTTGCGACGCCTGCGACGGACGTCACTTTCTACTTCTCGCCGGACAAGCAACTCGATGCTTCCGATATCCTGATCGACAGCACCGCTGTCCCCGCCCTCGCCAAACGCAAGAGTAAGAAGATCAAGAAGACTTTCCTGCTTCCGCTGGCGCTTGCGGCGGGCGATTACTACGTCATTGCAATCGTCGATGAGGCCGAAGCAGTCCCCGACAAGAACCGCGACAACAACGCAAAGGCCTACAATAAGACGATCGAGATACTGTAGGACGCGCTGCTTTTTGCCTGATTCCGGGGCGGAGGGAGCCGCAAGGCCCCCTTTTCCTGTACTTAGCGCACAACCTGTCGATTCCGTTGCGGAAGAGCAGCGGTTAAACCTCGAGGATTTTCGACTCTGCGATCTCTCGGATGCCGGCAAGCGCGATCTCGACCTCTTCGTAGGTGTTGAAGTAGTGGGTGGAGAAGCGCACGGCGTTGACGTCGTAGCCGACACCGCGGCTGACGATCGCATGCTTTTCCTTTAGGTACTCCATGATTTTCCCGAGCGGGATCTCTCGGATTGAGATCGCCGCCAGAGAGCAGCTCATACGCGGGTCCATCGGCGTCCAGAGCGCGACGCCGGGGATCTCCCGCACTTTCGTCTTAAAATGTGTCATTAGGTCCCGGCCGCGTTTCTCGATGCGCTCCAGCCCAACGGCGAGCTGGAATTTTATGGCGTCGTCAACGCAGGCGGTGACAGGCCAGTCGCGGGTGCCGTAGCATTCGAAACGGCGCGCGTTGGCGCGATCCCAGCCGGCGCTGGCATGCATAGGCCAGACGTGATCGGTTTTATCGGGCCGGACGTAGAGAAAGCCGTTGCCCAGCGGGGCGCCCAGCCACTTATGGGGGCTGTTGGCGTAGAAGTCGGGATCGATGTCGTGCAGGTCGAAGGGGAACATACCCAGCGGATGAGCGCCGTCAACGACGGAGTAGATGCCTTTGTCGCGTGCCAGGGCGCAGATTTCTTTTGCGGGGAAGATCAGGCCGGTGGTGCAGGTCATGTGGCAGAAGGAGATAACCTTTGTCTCCGGGCCGATGGCGTCGTTGATTATGTTGAGAAGTTGCTCGGGGCTCTCGGGCGGATTGGGAAAGGTGATCTCCCGCACCTCGATGCCTTCGCGCGCGGAGCGCAAGCGCCACGGCTCGATGCCGCCCGGGTGCTCGTGATGGGTTGTGAGCACCTCGTCGCCCCGGCCGATCTTAAGCCCGCCGGCGACGATGCTCATGCCGTCGGTGGTGTTGCGCGTCAGGGCGACCTCGTCGGCAGCGGCACCGATGAACTCCGCCAACTTCGGCCGTACCTCCCGCTCGCATTTGCCCGAGAGCACGCCCTGCTGCGAGGGATCCTCAGTAATCAGGCGGTTGTACTTGAGCAGGGCGTCGAACACCGGGCGCGGCGGCGCGCTGTATGAGCCGTCGTTGAGGAAGACGATGTCCGGATCGAGCATCGTCGCCTGGCGCACGGCCC
>CBFCZO010000040.1:0-25070 GCA_965602675.1 uncultured bacterium
ATCAGCACAACCTTCGGCAGCACCTGCGTCTGCAGGCTCCCCAGGGGCTTCTTCATCTCCCCCACGGCCACCATCCGGCCCTCGGGATCGAACAGCCGCACCCGCAGTCCCGACTCCGCCGTCGGCAGGTGGATCACGATCGGGCTGCCGTTGCGCACCCTCTCCAACTGGAACGCGTTGACCTCGATCCTGGGGAAGTCGGGAAGCAAATCGTCCATCGGCTGCAGGAACGACTGATCGCCCTCGGCCTCCATCTTCTCGATTTCCTCTAGCGTGTGGGCCTCCTCGACCGACAGCGCGCCCACAGCCAGCCGCTGCAACTCCTCCAAGAAAGCGCCGCAGCCGAGATCACCGCCGATGTCGTGGGCCAGCGAGCGCACGTACATCCCCGTGCTGCCGTGAATGTCGAGTACCAGGCGGTCGTGCTCGTGCTCCAGCACATTGAGTTTGTGGATCGTGACCTCGCACGGCTCCGGCTCGACATGCTTGCCCTCCCGCGCGAGCTCGTAAAGCCGCTTGCCGTCGACCTTCTTCGCCGAATACAGCGGCGGTCGCTGCATGAAAGTGCCGCGATACTGCGACAGCAGCTTCTCCAGCTCTCCCTCGCCGATCTCGAGAGGCTCCTTCTGCTCGCCCACGGGCCGGCCGTCGGCGTCGTAAGTGTCGGTGGCCAAACCCAGCCGGATCGTGGCGCGGTAGCGCTTGTCGGCCTTGAGCAGGAAGCGGCTCAGGCGCGTGGCCTTGCCGAGGCAGATCGGCAGCAGACCCGTGGCGTTGGGATCCAGCGTGCCCATGTGCCCCATCTTGCGGAAGCGCAGGATCTGCCGCAGCCTCCTGATGACGTCGAACGAGGTGATGCCCTTCGGCTTGTCCACCAGCACGAAGCCGTCCAGCTGCCGCCTGCCGCCCTTCTGTCTCCCTCTATTCGCCATCTTCCGTCTTCCGCGGAGTTTTACTCTAGAGCTCGCTCGCCTTCTCAGCGTCCGAATCCAGCCGTCCCGAGAGAGATTCGATCAACTCCTTGACGAGCTGCTCAACCTCGCCGGTGTAATTGAAGCCGGCCGCGTTCATGTGCCCCCCCCCGCCGAATTGCCTCGCGATCTCGCCGATGTCGATGTCGCCCTTCGAGCGCATGCTGAAGCGCCATTTCCCGCTCTCGTCCTGCCGACCCAGCATCGAAACCTTCACCGTCGAGGTGATCAGCGGCATGTTGACGATGTCCTCGAATATCTCGCTGGCATAGCCCTTCTTCTCGATCTCCTCGTAGCCGATCGTCATCGCCACAGCCGCACCATCACAGAACCGCTGAATCTGGCTCAGCATCCGCCCGATCAGGTCCAGCTTCTCCGGCGGGTAGCTGCGGTAGACCTTCTGGGCGACGGCGGCGGGGCTGGCGCCGCGCTTCACCAGTTCCGCCGCGATCTCCAGGCAGGAGGCGGTGGTGTTGGAGAAGGAAAAGCTTCCGGTGTCGGTGAGGATCCCCGCGAACAGATTCTCCGCCATCGAGCCGGTGATCTCACAGCCCAGTTCCTCCACAAGCGTGAAGATCATCTCTGCCGTCGCGGCCTTCTTGGCGTTCACCCAGTTCACGTGGGCGTGGTTCTGGTTGTCGGGGTGGTGGTCAATGTTGATGATCGTCCGCGCGGGAATGTGCTCGAAGCCCGAGCGCTCGGGCGTAGGGCACTCCATCAGGATCGCGGCGTCGAACTCGCCCTCGATCTCCGAAACGCGCCGCACCCGGCTCGCCCCGGGAAGCTTGCGGTACATCGCCGGAACAGGGTCCGCCGACTGCATCGACGCTTCCTTGCCAAGCTGCTCGAGAGCTTCCGCCATCGCCAGCTGGCAGGCGATCGAGTCGCCGTCGGGGCTTATGTGACCCGTCAGCAGGAAACGCTGGTTATTTTGTATCGCCTCTATTACTTCTGCCTTGCCCATCTGACTCTCCGCAAAAGATGCAGATTATGCCGATACGCTCGCTGGAAATCAAGCATTCCCACCCTCAGCCGATCGGCTCACCAGGCGGCGGCGGCAGCGGAGACGGGATATTCTCGGGCCGCGGATCGCTCAGGAACAGCTCAATCTCCTTCATCGTGGCGAAAATGTGGGCCTTCAGCCCCGTGTCCTCCTCACGCTCGAGCACCTCATCCAGCCGGTCGGCGATCTCCTTTAGCTTGAACAGCGCGATTGCCCGCGCCTGGTCCGAAGCCCCACCGTCGGCCGCAAGCGCCATTATCCGTCGCACCACCAGGCGTCCGACGAGCTTGAAAACCTCAGCCTCCAGGCCCTCCCCGGGCCGGCTGCCGAACGCCGCCTCAAGCACACGGTCGATCACCTCCTCCAGACCCGGCAGACTGCCGTCGCGCGCTTTGAATTCCACCAGCCGCGACGCCCGCTCGGGATGGAAAATCAGCCCAAGCGTTATCCCAGCGGCCGTCTCCGCCGCGCTCAGAGGATCGAACGTCACTCCCGTCCGCCGAGGGAAGAGCTCACCCCCGCCACGCTGGTAGCCCGGCGCCCGGGGTGGAATCGTCGCCAGGATTCGCTCGGGCAGAGTCAGCGTCTTGGGGTTGATCGTCCCCAGCAACGCCTCCAACGCCCGCCGTTGCGTCCCCCCGTCGATTCTCTCCATCAGCAACTGGTCGCCGCGCCGCGCGTAATTGTAGTCTAACCCCCCGAGCACCTTCGCCGCCGCCACCGTCTGGTAACGATGGAACAGATAGAGCGGAACCAGCACCTCCTCCAGAGTGCACAGCGGCTCCGCGGCCCTGATGTTGCTCTCCGAGAAATTGTCCAGCGCAGCCTGCCGCACACGCAGCACCCGCTCGAGCTCGACCACCGGGTCGCGGCCGTTGTCCCACAGGTGGGAGTAGGGGTGTGCGCTGCCGGGCGGACGCGAATCGGCGTCGGAGATGAACAGCAGGCCCCTTTCGAACGCCTCGGAGAGAATTCGCTCCAACTCCGCGTCTTCATCGATACCGTCCGCAAAGTCCTGGTAGCCGTAGGCGATCGATACCTTGTCCCACTCGCCCACGCCGTCAGTGTAGGCCTCCGAGAAATCGATACTGCCGTCCTCGCGCAGCCGCAGCAGCGGGTGCGGGTAATCCATCACCGAGGAGCGCTCGTTGTAATTCGATGCGTAGTTGTGCATCAGGCCCAGCGTGTGCCCAACCTCGTGCGCCGAGAGCTGGCGGATGCGCTGCAGCGCCATCTCCCGCGCCTCCGGAGCCTCGTCACCCTCCGCGTAAGGTGCCGACATCGCCACCGCAATCAGGTAGTCCTGCCGGATGCGCTGCGAGCCCAGCGTCACGTGCCCCTTGATGATCTCCCCGGTGCGCGGATCAGCGACCGAGCCGCCGTACGACCAGCCCCGCGTCGAGCGGTGAACCCACTGGATCAGGTTGTAGCGCGCGTCCATCGGGTCCGCCTCCGGCGGCAACTCCTTAACCTGCCACGCGTCCTTGTAACCCGCCGCTTCGAATGCCTCTTTCCACCAGCTCGCGCCCTCGATCACCGCCGACTTCACCGGCTCCGGGATGCCCGGATCGACGTAATATACTATCGGCTCTACCGCCTCGCTCACAGCCGCCTCGGGATTCTTCTTCTCTAGGCGGTGGCGGTTGATCAAGCGCCTCACCATCTCCCGGTCGAAAGGCGCCGCCGGCACCATGTAGCTCATCGAGCCGTAGCTGCTGCGCGGGTCGAAGCGACGGGGCTCGAAACCCTCATCGGGCAGCCGCACCAACGAGTGGTGCTGGTGCACGGTCACCGCCTCCGGCGATGGCGTTACCGAACCGATCAGGCGGCTCTGCGGCTCGCCCGCGAACGTCAGCAATACCTCGAACTCGCTGTTATCGGGGAAGTTCTTCGTCCTCGGCAGAAACATCGCGCTGCGCGAGGGGTCGATCCGGTAACTGCCCTGGCCCGCGCTCTGCAACCGGCGGCTCACACCGTGAGCGTCGCTCATCAGCAGATCGGTCGCGTCCACCAGAGCCCGACCGTCTTCCTCCGCGGCCACGGCCGCCCCCCAGACAACCGAACGCGCGAACGACTGCTCCACCGTCCGCGCAACCTCCTCGCTGGCACCCTCGGCGCGGTAATCGTAATTCCGCTGCATCATCAGAACCTTCGGGCCAACGCGCCGGAAGAAAACCACACGCTCGCCGCTGAGCTGGCCGCGGTCGAGGCCGATGTCGTTGGAGCCCACGCCCCACGGCATCGACGTCACGTAGAGAAATTCCTCCTCCCAACTGCCGATCTCCAGCCAGATTCTTCCGCTCTCATTATCCCAGTAAAAATTGAAAAGACCCTCCTGCTTCTCCATCCCCGCGGTTTGCTCGGATATCGACGGTACAGCCTCTTGCGCGCGGCCTTCCTGCGCCGGCACGGCGGCCGCGAACATCACCAAAACCGTCATCGCCAGTGCGGTCTTCACCCGAATGCGTCCCATGTCGCCCTCCTCGAAGCGCTGATCACAACATTAAGAACTGCGTGGTTGTCTGCGGAATTTGTTGTAGCTCACGTCTTTGTGACGAAATCGTATTACACTATGACCGCGCGCACAACTTCAACCCACGGCCCGGCCAAATGCGGGCCGGGATTGTTGGCCCGCAGGCCGGCACTCTGGTAGACTTTGATGACCCATCTCCGGATTGCGACGACCCGAATGAAGAAAACCTCAATTCTCACGATTCTCCTTGCAGCCGCTGTCCTTTACTCTACCTCGTGCGGCTCTCCGGCCCCGTCATGGCTGGCCGGCCCTGCCACCGTGCAGGAGTTGCTCGACGGCGTCGAAGGGCTCGGCAACCTCGCGCTGGCAGCAAACCAAAACAGCGTGTTGATCGCCGGAAGCCGAAAACAATCCGGCGACGTCCCGCTCGTTTGCTTCGCCGTCGAAGCCACCCCGGAAGGGACGATCACCAACCGCACGGTGCTCACCGCTCTGGAGCCCGATCAGGAACTTCTCGACATCGAGGCCGGATGCGGCGGCGACGGCAACGCCGACTTCGCCGTCGTGGTTGTGGTCGAGCGCGCAAGCGCCGGCGACGAGGCGCTCTACTGGCAAATCCCGGCCGGAGGGCAACCCTCCGAGGTCGTGCAGCTTGAGCTCGCCGCCGGGGACGATGAACAAGTGGTGGTGCGCGATCTGCACGTCGTCCTTTTGGGTAACGAAACTTTTCTCTTCTACGGAGCCGATGCCTTTGCCTCCGCGGAAAACCTCAATTCCGCAATGCTGTTGACGAAAATCGGCGAGCAGCCCGTGACCCTGGGCCGCTATCCCTCCACTTTGCTCTGGGAGATAACCCGGGCGGCGGCCGGCGCCGGGGAATTCGCGATTGCCCGAAGCTGGCGCCAGGGAGAGGTTTTTGCCACCGCGCTCTCGCTCTTCGACTCCGGAGGCTCACTCCTGGCGGGACCGCGTGTGCTCTTCACCGCCAAGTACCTCTTCGATACCGTCTTCACCTGGGATGCCCTCCGAAAGGAATTTGCCCTGCTCTGGGGCACCTCCCACCGCTACTGGTTCCAGCGCATCGCGCTCGAGGAGGGCGAGCTGAAGCGGCGGCTGTCGCCCTCGGTGGAAATCAGGTTCGACGCAGCGGTGACCGCCATCAGGCCTGAAACCGGACGCTACGTCGTTGTGCTGCAGGACGGGCACAGGCTCTTCTCCCGGCCCATCTCAACCGAAGGTGAGTTTGCCGGCGACGCGCGCGAGCTGGTCGGGATAGGGGAGACGGGTAACCGGCGCCTGCACGTGCTGGCCCACGCCTGGTGCGCAGAGCGGCTGGCGGTGCTCCTCTCATTCGGCGAAAACTTCGCCTACCGCCTGCTGCAACCCTGATTTCGGGCGCAGTTATATTCTCTTTCTGAGCGACGCTTGTGGGGAATAGCCTTTACCGGCTATTACTGATCCTTCTCTGCGGTTTGCGCGCTGCTCTCGGTGATCGGGCTGACCTCGTTGATCGCCCGCTCGATCGCTGCTATCCGCGCCGACGAGCTCGGGAAGCGCTCCCTGAATTCGGCCAGGTACTGCTTCGCCTCGTAAAGCGCGCTCTCGTGACGCTCGCGGTAGCGGCCAACCTCGCCCAGCTGCTCCACCCGCACCGCGAAGTCGTGGATCCGGCCGAACTCCTGGCTCGCTTTCGCCAGCGAAAAGGAGAGGTTGTAGAGAACCGTCTCGGGGTCCTTGAGAGTCACGTCCTGCTGCATCGCCGCCTTGAAGCGCTCAGCCGCTGCCGAATACAGCTTGCGGCCGAAATAGTGCTGACCAACCACGAAGTGGTGCTCGGCCAGGATCGTGTAAGCCTCCTGCAGTTGCGCCCTCACTTCAGGGACATACCCGCTGTCCGGATACCTCTGCAGGAATGTCTGGAAGTCCTTGATCGATTCCTCGGTTTGTGTCTGGTCCCGGTTCGGCGGCAGGATTTGCTTGAAACTGCAGATCGAGATCTGCTTCCAGACGTACGCCGAGTCCTCGTAGCGAGGGTAGAGCTGAATGAAGCCGCTATACTCCGACTTGGCCAGGATGTAGCCCGAGCGGCGGTCCTTGTTGAAATAGGCGTCGGCGCGCTTCAGCCTCACCTCCTGAATACGCTCGCTGTTGATGTAGCGGCGCTCGAGGCGATTGAAGACGGCGATGGCGTGGTCCCACTCGCCCGCCTCGAACTTCTCCATCCCGAGACGGTACATCTCTTCCTCGGGCATGTCAGAGACCGATATGTTCTCCTGGAAGCTGTGGCAACCACCGGCTGCCAAAAGCACCACAAATAACAATAGCGCTGAAAACCGCCCGGTCATTCGTTTCGTGTCCATATTATTTCGTTCCATTTCGCGCGAAGGATAACAGACATAGCGAATTTTGCAACCATTGCCTCCCCGCGGCTGTAACCGCGGTTTCTTTACAGAGACGTCCGAGGCGCCCAAAGGTTTCAGCAGGTCGGGTTAAAATTCCTCAGCGACGGCGAGCTGATTCCGCAGCCGAGACCATCTCCCTCACCACCGCGGCGGGATCCTCCGCCTTGAAAATGGCGCTGCCGGCCACGAGCATCGTCGCGCCCGCCGCCGCCAGCTCTCCAGCGTTCGCGGGCCCCACTCCGCCGTCAACCTCGATCTCCACCGGCTCGCCCTCTCGACCCAGCAGCTCGGCCGCCTGGCGGATCCGCCGCAGGCTCGCTGGCAGAAAGGCCTGGGCTCCGAAGCCAGGATTGACCGACATGATCAGCACAAAATCGAGATCGTCCACCACCCACTCCAGCGCGCTGAGCGAAGTCGCCGGGTTCAGCGCCACCCCCCCCTTCGCACCGGCTTTGCGAATATATGCCAGGGCGCGTTGCAGGTGGAAAACCGCCTCGGCGTGCACGCTCACGTAATCGGCGCCCGCCTCCAGATACGAATCCAGCCGCTCCTCAGCGTTCGTGATCATCAGGTGCACGTCCAGCGGCAGCGAGGTGATCTCCTTGCACACCCGCACGATTTTCGGGCCGTAGGTGAGATTCGGCACGAAGTGACCGTCCATCACATCGATGTGTAACAAGTGCGCGCCCGCTGCTTCGACCATCTTGATCTCCTCGGCGAGACGGCCGAAATCGGCGGACAATATGGAAGGCGCTATCTTGATTCTCATCTGCTCCACCTCACCCTCAGTATCACCTCTTCCGAACCCGGGATCGCGACGAACTCGCCCGCCTCCGGAGATTGGCGGTAAATCTGATAATGCCGCAGCTCGAAGCGGTCGCCGCCCGAGATATCCTGCGTGCTGCCCTGCCGCATCACGATTACCCTCAGCCCCTGGTCGCGCAGCGCATCCAGCACGGGCAGCAGCGGCCTGCCAACCAGCCTGGGAAGCATCACCAACTTTGGCCGACTGCCCCGGCTCTCAAGCACGTCGATGAATTCGGTGATAATTGGCGTCGATGGCTGCGGCGACTGGGCTATCACCAAGCTCTCCTGCACCTCGTCGGAATACGAGGTCAGCCGCCGGCGCACCTTGAAACCCTTCTGCTCAGCCACCAGCGTCGCCTCGCGCAGCGACATCCCCACCAGGTTCGGAACGAGAACCTGCCTGAAACCGGCGCTGAGGGTCACGCTCACGATGCGGCCGCGCTTGATCCTCGAGCCTGCCGCTGGGTCCTGGCCGAGTATCCGCCCCTCCATGTATATGTCGCTGTACTTGCGCTGATCCTCAACTTTCACTCTCAGGCTGCGCATCGAAAGCATGTCGGCCGCCGCGTCGGGTTGCATGTCGATCAGGTCGGGCACCTCCCGCACATCGCTGCTGAGTGAAGAGATCAGGCTCCACCACGCCGCAAGGGCGAAGATCAGCAGCGGCAGCGCAAGCAGAGCGGGCCACTTCAGCATCCTCAACACAAACTTGCCCAACTTCACGCTGCCGTCCACCGCCCCGCGAAAGAATGCGCCAAGCGATTCGGGCTTCGGAATCCGTATCTTGATCTTCATGGCTGTCGCGAAAAGCTATTACCTTTGCCGGGAAACTGCTGCCGTGGGGGAGATTAGCACGCCGCGCGGAGACACTCAACCGCGCGTTCGACTCCGCCGCTCGTCCCGGCTCGCCCCAAGTTGACAGCGATGCTGAAAAAGGAATAAACTGTCAGCTAGCTTACGATTTGTGACCGGACTAATGCTCAATCTCTCCGAACTCGATATCTTCGAAGGCCTGAGCGAAGGCCTAAGGGCACGGCTCAGATCATCGACGGTTCTCTTGACCCTTGAAAAGGGCGAGGTGGTCTACCTCCCCGGCGAGCACAGCGACCACCTCTATATCGTCGCCGCGGGACGGATCAGAATCTCCAAGCTTAGTGAAACCGGCAGGGAGTTGACGCTCGCCTACCACGAGCCCGGAGAAATCTTCGGAGAGCACACCCTGCTCGACGGACGACCGCGAAGGACGATGGCCGTAGCCCTCATGCACTCCAACGTCTGGGCCGTCCCGAGGGAGGAATGCCTCGCCCTGGCACACTCCTCCTCGGTCTTCGCGCTGCGCGTCGGCACCATCATCGGCCGCAGGCGCCATGAGCTAGAAAACCGCATGGAAAAGCTCGTCTTCAGGGATGTCCCGGCGCGGCTAGCCTTCCAGCTGCTCTGGCTCGCCGGTAAATACGGTGTCGAAAAGGATGACTCGACCGAGATCGACCTGCAGCTCTCGCAGATGGAGCTGGCAAACATGATCGGCGCCACCCGCGAGACCACCAGCACCGCGCTCAACGAGCTGAAACGCGTGGGAATCCTCGGGACGAGCCATCGCAGGATAATCATCAAGGATATGCAGAGGCTCAAGGACTTGGAGGAGTTTCTATGAGCAACCGCTTGAATTTCGCCGCATTCGCGCTCTGGTACTTTCTCAGCGGAATGGCGGTCCTCTTCGTTTTTCTCGTACTCTTCGATGTCAACCCGCACGGGCTCGTCTTCCCGGGCTCCGACTCCGCCGTGCAGGGCCCGATGTGGCACGAGAACAGCCCCGCCGTGGCTGCCCGCTCCGTCTCCGCGGGGGATGCGCAGCAGATCGACGACTCCCGCAGCAACGCCATCGTCCGCGCCATCGGCAATGTCAACGAGGCGGTCGTCAGCATCGGCATCATCGTCCAACAGCGCTATATCAGCCCCCACAACCGCGATTACTGGGATTACTTCCTGCGCCGCGGCTCCACCACGCGCAAGTACTACCCCAAGATCGGCACCGGCTTCCTGATTAACGCAGAGGGAATCATCGTCACTAACCATCACGTCATCGAGGGCGGTAGGGAAGTGGTGGTGACGCTGCAGGACGGCACCGAGGTTCCCGGCGAAGTGATAGGCTTCGATAAAACCCTCGACATCGCCGTGATCAAGATCGAGGGCGGCGGCCACCCCTACGCGCCGCTCGGAGACAGCGACGGGCTGATCATCGGCGAATGGGCAATCGCCATCGGCAACCCTTACGGCTCCCTCCTGCAGGACAACCACCCCACAGTCACCGTCGGCGTCATCTCCGCCGTCAACCGCCAGTTCCGCGGCTCTTCCGAGGAGGGCCGCTACTACCAGAACATGATTCAGACCGACGCCGCCATCAATCCCGGCAATTCCGGAGGACCCCTGATCAACAGCCGCGGCGAGGTCGTCGGCATCAACACATTCATCTTCAGCCAGAGCGGCGGCAACGTCGGCCTCGGCTTCGCCATCCCGGTCAACACCGCCAAACGCGTCGTGCACGAAATCCTCACCTACGGAAAAATCCGCCAGGTCTGGCTCGGCTTCCAGGGGCAGGAGATCGGCACGCTGATGGCTCGCTCGCTCGAACGCTCCACCACCGACGGCGTCATCATTACCTACGTCGAGTCCGGAAGCCCTGCTGAAGAGGCCGGCCTGCAGCGCGGCGACATCATCGTCGAGATGGATGGCATCCCGGTCAAAAAAGCCAACGACGCCAACGCCAAGATCAACTCCCTGCGCGTCGGCGACCGCCTGCAAGTGAAGATCGAGCGCAACGGCCGCACGGAAACCGTCGAGGTCGTCGCCAAGGAACAGCCGGGGATGTGACTTGGCCCGGCACTGAGGTGATGACGCAGGTGTTATGATATGATTACCCGCCCGCTGCCCGCTTCGTCTCGCTTCGGGCAGGGGTAATGAGCCAAAAACAGAGAATATTCAGCCCGGTAAATTGAGATACCAGGTCTTCATCGCCATGCGCTACCTGCGCGCCAAGCACAAGCAGGCGTTCACCTCGGTGATCACCGTGATCTCCATCATCGGCGTCGCCATCGGAGTCGCAGCGCTCGTCGTCGCACTCAGCCTGATGACGGGCATGCACGACGAGATCCGCGACAAGATTCTCGGCTCGCGCGCCCACCTCACAATCTACGGCGGCTCCAGCGAGAGCACCATCGAAGACTTCCGCGAGGTGCGCGAGCGCGTCCTCCACATCGACGGCGTCCTCGGCGCTGCTCCCATGGTCCGCGAAAAAGGGCTACTGCAAACCCGACTCGGCAGCGAGGGCGTTATCGTCCACGGCGTCAGGCCAGGCGAATCGAGCAACGTCATCGACGTCTTTGACATGATGGTCCAGGGCGACTGGCGCGACATGGAGCAGGAGGAGGGCGAGTCGCGGCGCAGGGGCATTCTCATCGGCGAGGACCTTGCCACATACCTCGGCGTCGTCCCCGACGACAAGGTCTACCTGCTCACTCTCTCCACAATGACTCTCTCGCCCGCAGGCATGATACCCAAGCGCCTCATCTACCGCGTCGCAGGCATCTACAAAACCGGCGACTGGTTCGCCGACACCTACCACTGCTACGTGCCCATCGGCGACCTCCAGCGCACACTCGGCCTCGGCGACTCGATCACCATGCTCCAGGTCAAAATCAGCGACATCTTCGATGCCACCGCCATGAAACAGCGCGTTGAAAGCGCCCTCGAAGGCCGCTACATCGTCCGAACCTGGATCGAGGAAAACTCCGGCTTCTTCGAGGCACTGCAACTCGAAAAGCTCGCACTCTTCCTCACCATCACACTCATCGTCACCGTCGCCGCTCTCAACATCATCTCCTCGCTCATCATGCTCGTGATGGAGAAAAACCGCGACATCGGAGTGCTCATGAGCATGGGCGCCACCAGCCGGGGCGTCATGGCTTCCTTCATGCTACAGGGCCTAATCATCGGCGTCGTCGGCACACTCGTCGGGGCGCTCCTCGGCACCGGGATTAGCTGGGCCCTCGACTTCTTCGGAGTCATCCAACTCCCCGGAGAGGTCTACACCATCACCCAGGTCCGCTTCAAAGTCGTGCTCATGGATGTGGCCGTCGTCTGCGGCCTGGCCCTGCTGATCAGCCTGCTCGCCACGCTCTACCCGGCCTGGAAGGCCTCGCGCCTGCGGCCCGCGGAGGCGCTGCGTTATGAATAGCGCCCACAACAGCGATCTGCTCAGGATCGAGCGCATCTCCAAATCATTCAGCATCGGCGACCGCACTCTCCGCATCCTCCGCGGCGTCAGCTTCGAAATCTCGCCCGGCGAGCTCGTCGCAGTCACCGGGCCCTCGGGCGTCGGCAAAACCACGCTGCTGCACATCATCGGCACCCTCGACGTACCCGATACCGGGGAAATCCGCTACGGCGACGTCGCGCGCAGCGAGCTCAAGGGCGCCGCACTGTCCGCCTTCCGCAACGCACACATCGGCTTCGTCTTCCAGTTTTTCCAGCTTCTGCCCGAATTCACCGCGCTCGAAAACGTGATGATGCCCCTGCTCATAGCCGGGCCCGATCGCGCTGCGGCCGAGCGCCGGGCTGCCGAAGTGCTCGAGGAGGTGGGCCTGGAACAGCGGCGGAACCATTTCCCCAGCCAGCTCTCAGGAGGAGAGCAGCAACGCGCAGCCATCGCTCGCGCGCTCGTCGCCTCTCCCAGGCTACTGCTAGCCGACGAACCCACGGGCAACCTCGACGTCAACACCGGGCGCCGCGTCTTCGACCTCTTCCGCAAGCTGCAGAAGGAGCGCGGCCTCACATCCCTCATCGTCACGCACAACCTCGAGATCGCCGGCCGCTGCGACCGCGTCCTCGACCTGGGGGCGCTTTCGCAAAACGATTGACACGCAGCCCGGCTCGAAACCCTTGTAGCCGAAGTTACAGTTAGTTAATGGTTTGACATGGATAATAGTGATTACTAACATTACGGTCTCCGTTTGACGCCGCCGGAGAACATCAAAGCCGGGAAAACCAACATACTCCCGATGCGGCGATCGGTTAGAGGCATGCATGTTTGAGAAATACAGCGAGCGGGCGAAGCGGATCATCTACTTCGCGCGCTATGAGGCCGGCCAGGCCGGCAGCCCACAGATCAGCCCAGAGCATATCCTCATCGGACTGCTGCGCGACGGCGACAGCTTCATCTCCAAGCTCTGCCAGCGCTTCGACCTGCGCGTCGAGGACATTCGCGAACACATTATCAGCTCCACCGACTACATCCAGATCGACTCCTCCGAAATCCCCTTCAGCGAAATCTCAAAAATAGTGCTCTCTCTCGCCTCCGAGGAGAGCGAGCGCATGGGCCACAAAGCGATTGGCAGCGAGCACCTACTGCTCGGCCTGCTCCAGGAGAAAAGCTCCTTCGCCCATAAGTACTTACAGCAGCGCGGCATGAAATACTCCGAACTCAAGGAAGAGGTCCTCTACCAGCACAAGGAGCAGGCCGTCAAGCGCAAGAAGAAAGATGCGCCCCTGCTGGTCGAATTCAGCCGCGATCTCACCAGGCTGGCCGAAATAGGAAGGCTCGATCCGCTCATCGGCCGTGATATCGAGATGCAGCGCCTCGTACAGATCCTCAGCCGGCGCACCAAGAACAACCCCGTCCTGATCGGCGAGCCCGGCGTCGGCAAGACCGCCATCGTCGAAGGCCTGGCCCAGCGCATCATCAGCGCCAGCGTCCCCAACTTCCTCCACGATAAAAAAATCCTCGCCCTCGACATCTCCTCCATCGTCGCAGGCACAAAATACCGCGGCCAGTTCGAGGAGCGCCTCAAGGCGATCATGAAAGAACTCGAGGAGAACGAAAACGTCATCATCTTCATCGACGAGCTGCACTCCCTCGTCGGCGCAGGCAGCGCCGAGGGCTCACTCGACGCAGCGGGCATTCTCAAGCCCGCCCTCAGCCGAGGCGAAATCAAATGCATCGGCGCCACAACGCCGCGCGAATACCGCCGTTTCATCCAGAAAGACCGAGCGCTCGAGCGACGCTTCCAGGGCATCAACGTCGAGCAGCCAGACGAGGAGGAAACGACTAGAATCATGCAGGGCGTGCGCAGCCGTTACGAGGACTACCACAACGTCCGCTACACCGACTCCTCCCTGCGCGCGGCAGTAATCCTCTCCTCGCGTTACATCTCCGACCGCTTCCTGCCCGACAAGGCAATCGACGTTATCGACGAGGCGGGAGCGCGCGTCAAACTGCGCCAGGCAACCGTCCCCAAGGACGTGCAGTCCGTCGAGCGACGGCTGCGGGCGCTCGAGCTGAAGATGGAACACGCGATCGCAAACAAGGAGTTCGAGGAGGCCGCGCGGCTTCGCGACGAGGAAATGCAGCTCAAGATCGAAGTCGAGCGCTCGCGCGAACGCCTCCGACGCGGCGCCGCTGCCAAGAAAGTGCGCGTCGGCAGGGAAGTCATCGAACAGATCGTCGCCGATTGGACGGGCATCCCCATGGCCTCCCTCAAAGAGGGCGAGATCGACAAGCTGATGCACATCGAGGACGAACTGCACAAGCGCGTCATCGGCCAGGACAGCTCCATAGAGGTGCTCGCCAAGGCCATTCGCCGCTCGCGCGTGGGTATAAAAAATCCCAAGCGACCCGCGGGCTCATTCCTCTTCCTCGGTCCCACGGGAGTTGGCAAAACCGAGGTCGCGCGCACTCTCGCACGATACATCTTCGGCAGCGACTCCCACCTTGTGCGCCTCGACATGAGCGAATACATGGAGCGCCACTCAGTCTCCAAGCTGATCGGCAGCCCACCAGGCTACGTCGGCCACGAGGAGGGCGGACGCCTCACCGACATCATCCGCCGCAACCCCTATTCGGTCATCCTGCTCGACGAGATCGAAAAAGCTCACCACTCAATCTTCAACATCCTGCTGCAGGTGATGGACGACGGACAGCTCACCGACGCCCTCGGCAATACCGTCGACTTCAAGAACACCATGGTCATCATGACCTCCAACATCGGCGCACGCTTCATCCAGAAGGGCGGCAGGCTCGGCTTCCAGAGCGACAAAACCGAACACCGCTATCAGCAGATGCGCGACATGGTGATGGAGGAGGTGCGCAAAATCTTCACACCAGAGTTCCTCAACCGCCTCGACGAAGTCATCGTCTTCCGCATGCTCACCGGCACCGACCTCGAGGCGATCACTCACCTGCTGATCAACGACCTCAACGAAACGCTCAAGGAATCCGGACTCAAGCTCTCCCTCACCGCTGAGGCCGCGTCATGGCTTGTCGCTACTACATGCAGCGACCGCACTTACGGCGCCAGGCCACTGCGCAGGGCCATCCAGCGCAACGTCGAGGACGTGCTCGCCGAATCGCTGATTCGACGAGAAATCCCGCGCAAAGGACGCGTTGTTGTTGACCTTCAGGACAACCGCCTCGTCTTAAGACCGGAGAAATCGACAAAACGTGGCAAAGGCTCCACTGTGGCACGGGGATAAAAATATGAAAGCTAGCTGGGTAATAACGCTTCTCCTGATGCTTCTCATGCAGCCCGCCGGGCTCCTCGCCCAGGACGAACAGGAAGAGCTCACTATCGACCGCATCGTTGTCGCCGGCAACGGCAGGGTCCCGACCGACACGATTCTCACCTACGTCACGCTCGAGGCGGGAGACCGATTCGACGAGCGCCTGCTCCGCAACGATTTCAGGGCCCTCTGGAACACCGGCTTCTTCTCCAACCTCAGAATTCTGCGCAGCGAGCCGGTCAACGGCAGCGTCGTCGTGACCATCGAGGTCGAGGAGCGGCCGCTGGTCCGCGAGATCGTTTACGAAGGGCTAAAGGCGGTCTCAAAGGGCGACATCGAAAAGAAAATGGAGGAGAACCCCACCGGCGTAATCGAAATCGATAAAGGCCAGCCGGTCGACCTCAACACCGTCTCCAAGGTGATGGCCCTCATCCGCGAGCTGATGGCGGAAAAAGGCCTCGAGTTCGGCGACGTCACCTATGAGCTGCGCCCCGTCGGCCCCATCGAGGTCGACCTCGTCTTCAACGTCAGGGAAGGCGGAAAGGTCAAAATCAAGGAGGTCCGCTTCATCGGCAACGAAAAATTCAGCCAGTGGGATCTCACCAAAGTCATGAAAAAATCACGACCCACATGGATTTTCTCCTGGGTTCAGAAGGACAACATCTACAGCTCGAAGCTGCTCAAGGAAGACCTCTTCGAGGTCGAGAAGTTCTACGCTGACTACGGCTACCTCCGCGTCAACGTCAAAGAGCCGATTGTCGAGCCGATTGGAGAGGATAACATCTCGGTCATCATCAAAGTACCCGTCAGCGAGGGCCAGCGCTACCGCATCAACAGCCTCTCCTTCGAGGGAAACAAGCTGCTCCCCGATAACCTCCTGAAGGTCTTCTACCGCAAGGTCAAGGAGGGCAGCATCTACAGCCGCAAAGCCATCGAGAAGGGCAGCGAGGAGGTCCGCGACCTCTACTTCAGCCGCGGCTACATCGACGCCTACATTCAGGATCGCATCACTTACATCCCCGACAAGCCCGGCTACGTAGACCTCCATTTCTTCGTCAGGGAGGGCGAGCCATACATCGTCAACTCCATCGAGTTCGAAGGCAACCACACAACACGCGACAAGGTCGTACGCCGCAACATCTACGTCGTCGAGCAGCAGCCGTTCAACATCGAGGCTTTCAAGGACAGCCTGCGCCGCCTCCAGCAGCTCGGCTTCTTCGGCTCAGTCGAGCCCGAGCTCGTACCCAATCCGCAGGACAAGTCCGTCGATCTCAAAATCAGGCTCACCGAAACCGGACGCAACCAGATTCAGTTCGGCGGCGGCTACAGCGGGCTCGAGGGCGCGTTCGTCAACTTCGCCTTCAAAACAAGCAACTTCTGGGGACAGGGCCAGGAGCTCGGCTTCCTCGTTCAGACGGGCGGCAGAAACGAAAACTACGAAATCTCGTTCTTCGATCCATGGCTCTTCAACAGGCCCATCGGCGCCGGCATCACCTTCTTCAGCCGTGACTTCGAGTTCCAGGACTTCATCCGCCGCGGCAGAGGAGGGCGCATCAACCTCTCTTACAGGCTGGGTCGATTCCTCTCCTCATTCATCGAATACCGATACGAACTCGTCGAGATCCGCAACCCCGCCGACTACAATTACTACTCCGTTTACTATCCGGAGGGAAAGGTCGCCACCGGCAGCGTCACCCCCACGCTCGTCTACAACACAGTCGATCACCCCCTGCTCTCCACGCGCGGCAACCGACACACACTCAGCCTCGAATACGGCTCCTCTATCTTTGGCGGCGACATCTCTTTCCTTAAAACCAAGATCGAGAGCATCGTGCATTTACCCCTCACACCCAGGAACATCGTCCGCTTCCGCGGCCAGATCGGATACGCCTGGCTCCTCGACGACGATCCCGAAGCACGGCTGCCCGTCTTCGAGCGCTTCTTCATGGGAGGCGAATACACCGTCCGCGGCTACGAGCTCCGAACCATCGGGCCGCGCGCCGCCAACGGCTACATCATCGGCGGCACAAGCTCGCTGCTCTTCAACTTCGAGTACATGTTCCTGCTCACGCCCGAAATCCGCATCGTGCCCTTCGTCGACGCCGGTAACGCTTACGACGGCAAAATAGATTTCAAAGACCTGCAATACAGCGCTGGCGTGGAAATGCGCTTCTTCGTGCCCGTGATGAATGTACCCTTCAGGTTTATCTTCGCGCACCCCGTAAATCCGAAGGAATACCATCGCACCAGCGCTTTCCACTTCACTATTGGGACTAATTTCTAATTTATGTATAATGACCGCCCCCCGTTCCACGCAATCGCCGGGAAGCACCCGCGATGCGGCACCGGGGTATCTAGATTAGCAGGAGAACGTATCGTGATAAGGATTCTGACTTTAATTCTGGCCCTGGCGCTTGCTCTGCCGGGCGCCCACGCCGTGGCCCAGGATCAGCCGGCCACGTTCAAGGTCGCTATCGTCGACCTCAACAGGCTGCTCGTCGAGTCGGCTCTCGGCAAGGCATCCCAGACACGCCTGCAGGAATACTTCGAGGCGAAGCAGAACGAGTTGGCCCAGGAGTACCAGGCACTCCAGCGCGAGCAGGGCAGCCTGGAGAATCAGCGCTCGGTCCTCTCGATGGACGCCTATACCACCAGGCGCAACGATCTCGAACAGCGGATGCTGCGCTTCCGCCAGAGGTCGGAAGAGGCCGAAGCTACGTTCAAGCAGATGCAGACCGACGAAACCCAGGGCTTCCTCAGCCAGATGGCGCCCATCATCAAGGCCATCGGCGATGAGGGTAGCTACACGTTCATCCTCAGGCGAACAGCCCCGGCAGTGCTCTATTACAACCCCACGGTCGACATCACCGATGAAGTCCTGCGCCGGCTCGATGCCTCAACGCCGTCGAACTGAGCTCGGGGTTCAAACGTCCGATCGCTTATTACGCGCCCCCTGGTTGAACGGTTAAAATGCCGCAGAACGAGGGGGCTGTGTTATAGTCGGCTGTTCTTTGCCTTTGTCTATTCTTTCAATGGAGTGAGCTGGATGAAACCAATCGTCGTCACTGTGTTAACGGCTGCCGTGCTGGCCGGCATCGCGGTCCTCATCATCCCCTCCGTCGCGGGCTCCGCACAGGAGCCCATGCCGGTCAAAATCGGCGTCATCGACCTGCAGGAGGTCGCCAACCGCTCGGAGATCGGTCGGGAAACTCAGCAACGGGTGCGTGACTTCTTCGAAACAAGAAAAGCGGATCTCGATCAGAAAGAGATCAGCTTGCAGAGCGAGGCTACCGCCCTCGAGAACCAGCGGGCCGTGCTCTCCGCCGACGCCTACACCCGCAAGAATAACGAACTCGAGCAGAGAATGCTGCAGCTGCGCCAGGATCAGCAAAACGCCGAGGCTGAGCTTGGCCAACTACGCCAGACCGAGCTCGACCGCTTCGCCAACGTCGTCGGGCCGATCATCGAAGAGATCGGTAAAGAGCTGAAATTCACGGTCATCATCGACCGCCGAAACGGCGTCTACTACTTCGACGAAAGCACCGACATCACCGAAGTGATCGTGCAACGCCTCAATCAGCAGGAAAGCGAAAACAAGTAGGACCGGATTCGATGGAATTCAGGTTGGAGGAGATCGCGCGGCACATCGCCTGCCCGCTTATCGGTGACGCAAGCCGCGTGATCAGGGGAGTGGGCACCGTCCTGCAGGCCGGGCCCGACGAAATCACCTTCGCCGCAGGCGAGGCCTGGGAGCGCAGGCTCGGCGACTGCGAAGCAGGGGCGGTGATCCTGGCCAACGAGCCCGACGTGCCCGGACTCAACTACATTATCAGCCCCAATCCGCAGTACGACTTCGCCAGGGTCGTGAGAATGTTCTTTCCCGAAAGGCGCCGCCTCGACGGGATTTCGCCCAGCGCTTCGATCGCCGAGACCGCTGAAATCTCCGAGCCGACCTCCATCGCTCCCTTCGTCGGCATCGGGCCGGGCACCGTTGTCGGCGCGCGCACAGTCATTCGCACCGGCTGCGTCGTCGGATCAGATGTCACCATCGGTGCCGACTGCACACTCCACTCCAACGTCGTGATCGAGGACCGCGTGACCATCGGCGACAGGACAATCATCCACGCCGGCACGGTCATCGGCGCCGACGGCTACGGCTACGTCAGGCACCAAGGCCGCCATCACAAGATCCCGCAGATCGGCTCAGTCCGCATCGGCGACGACGTCGAGATCGGCGCCAACGTCTGCGTCGACCGCGGCACCCTCGGCGATACCGTCATCGGCAACGGCGTTAAAATCGACAACCTCGTGCAGGTTGCCCACAACGTCACCGTCGGCGACAACTCGATACTGATCGCACAGGTCGGCATCTCCGGCTCCTGCGACATCGGCAGCGAGGTCGTCCTCGCCGGCAGGGCCGGGCTCAAGGACCACGTCGCCATCGGCGACGGCGCCGTCGTGGCGGCGGCCGCGGTCGTCACCCACGACATCAAGCCCGGCGAAGTCGTCGCCGGCTACCCTGCCGTCGATATCAAAACCTGGCGCCGCAGCCAGGTCATCGTGCGCAACCTGCCGCGAGTCTGGCCCCGCATCCTCGAGCTGATCAAGGAATCGGGCGAAGACGAAGGCTGATCCGGGGCATATCCTATGATCGTCGGCGTCGGCATCGATATCGTCGAGGTCGCGCGTTTCCGCCGCGCGCGTGAGCGCTGGGGCGAGCGCTTCCTCGGCCGCCTCTTCACCACCCGCGAACTAGATTACTGCCTCGCCTCCGCCGGCCGCGACCTGCGCCTCGCAGCGCGCTTCGCAGCCAAGGAAGCAGCCCTCAAAGCACTCGGCACCGGCCTCACCGCCGGCTGCCGCTGGCACGATGTCGAAGTGGTGCCCGACGAACGCGGCGCGCCCGCCCTCGAACTCTCCGGCGCCGCTGCCGAAATCGCATCCCGCCTCGGTGCCTCCCGCAGCCATCTCTCCCTCACCCACACAGCTGCCTACGCCGCCGCCGTCGTCGTCCTCGAAAGCTGATAACGCCACCACTGGATTTCAACCCCTACCACCTTGTCCTAACCCTGTAAATCCATGTAAGGGGAGCCCTATTCCGCCGTCCAACCCAGTGGCGCAGACATTCTTGTCTGCGACTAAGAAGGGAATCCTCCGCACAGCCAGCCCTATCCCAGTGGCGCGGTCCGCCGCGGCGGATTCCTGTCTGCGCCCTTATTACATGTCAGGGATCTTCTCGAAAACGTCCGCCTGGAATTCTAGGATTGACCCCTTAGACCTCGCCCCCTGCAATCAATCCCGCATTCAGCCAAGTCCCGCCCCGCTCTACACTGGGCCTGCACCGCAGCCTCCCGCGAGCCGATGAATTCGCCGCAGGCGAATGATCTGGATTGAATTCTTCTGGATCCCAGCGACGCGGAACTTGCCCGCCCCGCCTACGGCGGGGTTGCTCACTTCTAAAGTGAGCGAGTGCTCGCCGCCCCCCCCCTCACAACTTACCGGCGATCAATCGCGATAAATGTCAAGGCGCGGCTGCGATGAGCGACGCAGGTGTGGCGCAAGTCACTCCGAGGAGAGCAGAGCAGCCGCAACGCAGAAATTTGAAGCGAGGGCTCGCCGATCCGGGCATGGTTGCGCCGATTCCTGCGTATAGTTAAGATGCAGGTCAGCAATTACCCTGCAAAATCGTAGGTTTCGAAGGATGAAGCTTAAGGACGAGCAGAAGATCGAGCTGCTTCGCTACCTGCTGCTCAACCGCCTCGTCGAGGACCGCCTGGCCATCCTCTACCGCCAGGGCAAAATCCTCGGCGGACTCTACCTCTCGCGCGGCCAGGAGGCCATCTCCGTCGGCACCGCCTACGCCCTCGAGCCCCACGACGTCGTCGGCCCGATGATCCGCAACATGGGCGCACTCTTCGTGCGCGGCATGACACCCCGCGATGTCTTCCTCCAGTACCTCGGGCGCGCCGAGAGCCCGACCGGCGGCCGCGAAAACGCACACCACATCGGCGACCTCCACGGCAAGGGCGTCGTCGCGCCGATCTCCATGCTCGGCAAGATGATCTCCATACTCATGGGCGTCTCGATGTCGTTCAAGCTGCGCGGCGAGAAGCGCGTCTCGATGAACTACATCGGCGAGGGCGGCGCCTCGGCGGGCGACTTCCACGAGGCCCTCAACATGGCCGGCGTCTTCAAGCTGCCGTTCATCCTCATCGTCGAAAACAACCAATACGCCTACTCCACGCCCGTCACCAAACAGACCGCCGCGCGCCATATCTCCGACCGCGCAGCCGGCTATGGCATCCACGGCGAAATCGTCGACGGCAACGACGTCGCCAAGGTTTTCGAGGCAACCCGAAAAGCCGCCGAGCGAGCCCGCGCGGGCGAAGGCCCCTCCCTAATTGAATGCATTACAATGCGCATGAAGGGCCACGCCGAGCACGACGACGCGCGCTACGTCCCCAGCGAGCTCTTCGGCAAGTGGAAGAGGCGCGATCCCATCGGCCTGTTCAAGAAGAAAATGCTCAAGGAAGAAACCCTCACCGCGGCCGAAATCAAGGCCGTCGAGGAGGAGGTCAAGGCGCAGGTCGAGAGCGACGTCGAATACGCTATGAACGCGCCGATGCCCGACGGCTCCGGCGCCGCCGAAGGCGTCTACGCCGATCCCCTCGGCTGGAACCCGCTGCGCGGCTGGAACGGAGAGTGACCATGCCGGAGATTACTTTCCACGAGGCGATTCGACAGGCGATCTGGGAGGAAATGGAGCGCGACAAGGATGTCTTCGTCCTCGGCGAGGACGTCGGCGTCTACGGCGGCGCCTTCAAGATCACCGACGGCTTGCTCGACCACTTCGGCGACAAGCGCGTCCTCGACACCCCGATCAGCGAGAGCGCCATCGTCGGCGCGGCCATCGGCTCTGCCCTCATGGGCATGCGACCCATCGCCGAGATGCAGTTCATGGACTTCATCTCCTGCGCCTTCGACATCATCACCAACTTCGCCGCAAAGGCACACTACCGCACCGGCGACTCCGTCCCCCTCGTCATCCGCGGGCCCTCCGGAGGCAACGTCCACGGCGGACCCTTCCACAGCCAGAACCCGGAGATGTACTTCGCCCACACGCCCGGCCTCAAGGTGATCGTGCCCTACAGCCCATACGACGCCAAGGGCCTGCTCAAGGCCGCCGTGCGCGACCCCGATCCCGTTCTCTTCTTCGAGCACAAATTCCTCTACCGCCGCATCAAGGAAGAGGTGCCCGAGGGCGATTACATCGTGCCGATCGGCAAGGCCAGGGTCCGCCGCGAGGGCGCCGACATCTCGGTTATCACCTACGGCCAGCTCGTCGGCGAGGCGCTTCAGGCCGCCGAAGAGATGGCAGGCCAAAGTGTCGACGTCGAGGTGCTCGACCTGCGAACCATCCTGCCCTACGACCGCGAGGCCGTGCTCGAAACTGCCCGCAAGACCGGAAAGGTCATCCTCATGTGCGAGGATTCCGCCACGGGAGCGTTCACGGCCGAACTCGCCGGCCTCATCGCCGAGGAGGCATTCGAAGACCTCGACGGCCCCGTCATCAGGCTCGACCACGCCGACTCACCGGTGCCCTACAGCCCGCCGCTGGAAATGAGCCTCAGGCCCAATAAGGAGCGCCTGATTGCCAAAATCAGGAAGCTGGCGGATTACTGAACGTCGCGTGTTAAATAAATATCTATCCTTTGGAGTATTTTTCCATGAGGTTTATCCCTAGAGGCAATACTATGGTTGCCTCTCGGATGTGGATAATACTTAAGAAATATGTTATAGTTTATGCAATTAGCATAGGCAAATCCCGGCGGCAAACGCTTGATTTTATTGGCTGTTATGCTACCGAGAGGTGAGCGATGGACAAGGATGAGACAAAACAGCTCGCGGTGCAGATCAAAAACGACATGCCCGACTGCAAAGTCATCGGCGTGCTCCGCTTCGGCGACAACGACTTCGCCCTCGAAGTTCACGACACCGTGGACGGCGATAAGTTCACCGTCCTGAATCAGAAGGACTGGGTGGTGCAGATGCTGAAGAAGAAGAAAGCCAGGGGAATGGCATAGCTCCCGGCTCCTGCCCGAAAAACTCTCACAGAATTCTTCCCACCTGCCGACGGCGACTGATGCTGACGAATAAATCCCTCGGTAAGCCTTGCCTTCTGCTCTTTCTCCACTCATATTTAGCCGGATAATTGTCGCCGCCGCCTTGACGGCGGTTTTCAGCGGTCTTTAGAATGGCGCACTCTTGTAGAGGATGAGCTAATGAGCGACAACGAGCGCGAGCAGAAAGAATTCCTTAAAATTCGCCGGGAGAAACTGGATAAGTTGCGCGAGGCGGGTGTCGATCCCTACCCGACCCGCTACACCTTCACCCACACCGCCACCGAAATAAAGTCGAAATACGGCGACAAGACCGCCGAGCAGCTGGAACACAAGCCCGTTTCCGTGCGCGTGAGCGGCCGCGTGATGTCGATGCGCGTCATGGGCAAGGCCTCATTCATCCACATCACCGACGGCGATACACAGCTTCAGATCCACGTCCGCCGCGACGCCGTCGGCGACGACGCCTACGCAACCTTCAAGAAATGCTACGATCTCGGCGACTTCATCGGCGCCGAAGGCAACCTCTTTATCACCCGCACCGGTGAGCTCACAGTCGCCGCCGCTGAACTCGTCTTCCTCAGCAAAACCATGCGGCCGCTGCCCGAGAAGTGGCACGGCCTCACCGACGTCGAGACACGCTACCGCCAGCGCTACCTCGACCTCATCGCCAATCCCTCCAGCAGGGAAGTCTTCAAGGTTCGCGCCCAAGCCACGGCGCTACTGCGCAGTCATCTGCGCCAGCGCGGCTTCCTCGAGGTCGAAACTCCCATGCTCCAGCCGGTCTACGGCGGCGCAAACGCGCGACCCTTCGTCACCCACCACAACGCCCTCGACATCGACCTCTACATGCGCATCGCACCCGAGCTCTACCTCAAGCGCCTCGTCGCCGGCGGCTTCGAACGCGTCTTCGAGATCAACCGCAACTTCCGCAACGAGGGCATCAGCACTCAGCACAACCCCGAATTCACCATGCTCGAATACTACGAAGCCTACGCCGACTACCACGTCGTCATGGAACACTTCGAGAAGATGATCGAGAGCATCATCATCGAGATCAAAGGCGAACCGCGCACCACTTATGGCGGCCTCGAAATCGATTGGTCAACACCCTGGCGCCGCGTCACGCTCCACGACCTCGCCATGGAACACTCAAAAGCCACCTGGGCCGACTTCGAGAGCGAGGAATCGCTCAAAGCCTTCTTTAAGCAGAGAGGCCTCGAGCTGCCCAAGCCCGCCATCAAGGGCAAGATGATCTACGAGCTCTTCGACCACTACGCCGAGGACAAGCTCTTCCAGCCCACCTTCGTCATCGACTTCCCCAAGGCAGTCAGCCCGCTCTCCAAGGCAAGCCCCGACAACCCCGAAATCGCCGAACGCTTCGAGATGTTCGCCGGCGGGCTCGAGCTCGCCAACGGCTTCTCCGAGGTCAACGATCCCGCCGACCAGCGGCAGCGCTTCGAAGACCAGCTTGCCCAGCTCGCCGGCGGTGACGAAGAAGCCCACCAGATGGATGAGGACTACATCCTTGCCCTCGAGCACGGCCTCCCGCCCACAGGCGGCATCGGCGTCGGCATCGACCGCCTCGTCATGCTACTCACCGACTCACCCTCCATACGCGACGTCATACTCTTCCCACTCCTCCGCCCGAGAGAGTAGCCCGGCCGGCTATCATTCTGCGTCGAAGGTACGCACGCCACTTTCATTTGGCTAATACCTCGCAAAGCAATAGTAGGGGCG
>CBFCZO010000041.1:0-24017 GCA_965602675.1 uncultured bacterium
CCTCAGATGGAGCCGAATTGCTGCAACAGCCTCTTCGACGGCATTCTGCTTTCCGCCCATCATTGCGCCCTCCAACGCCTTCAGATCTTCGAGGAGAAGGCCCTCGAAAGCATACGCCGCCGGGAGCTTTGACCACTCATTCAGATTCGATCTGCCGCTGATTACCTGGGACAGAGCTTGCTCCGCTTCTCCCACGCGATTGCCTATCGCCTCTATCATCGCCTTGATGGCGGCGCTGTGAGTGGAGAACGGCTTTCCCTTCAGGATCGGTTTTTTCCCGCGCGTTTTCACTCTCACGCGGTGATAGTACTCCCTGAGATTGATCCTCTCTCCGCCGCTGACCAGTCCTCCATCGCAACAGTTGATTATCCTTGTGCGGGAGGATGAATAGTTAGCAATCTGGTCATTGAAGTAGGCAGCGTAGTCCTTGAAAGCTTTGGTTGTCTTTATCGGCAGGCCGTAATCGTCTTTCAGCTGGATTTCATCTTGTGGTGAGAAGTCGACCTGGTAATCCTCCATGTGGGCCTTCTCGGAGATGTAACTGAAGTCGGTTCCGATGAAAGCGACCTCGCTGAATCCCGCCTTTACACAGAAATCGAGAGTTATCGAGGCGACGGTGCCCCATCCCGTCAGACGCAGTAAGGGAGTGGCTTCGAAGATCAGCTCTTCCAGCCCGTGGCCGACATTGCAGATAGTCCTCGAGCCGCGGAACTTCGACACTATCTCGGAGGGAATAACAATGTTGTAGAGCAGGGGGAGCGCATATTCCTCTTGCGGGAAGTGGGTTCGATTGATCGGATTCGGGTCGCTCACAACCACAAGATCGGGTTCTATGCTGTTCCTGAGCAACGGCTCCATCGCCGAGCCGACGGCGATGATGTGGACAAATTCCCTTATCGCTCGAATGACAGGCAGATTCCATTCGGTCGAGGGACCGCTTGCTACGATCAGGGCTCGTTCTTTGCCGGCGCCACCCTCCGTTGCGACATTAGATTCCTTCAAATGAGAAATGTTGCCTAGGGTGTTCTGATAGATAGCGTCCCGCTGCTCTTCCAGCGACCTGATATAAACCTGATGCCTGGAAGTATGATCTTCCAGAGCAAAAACAACCGACTCGATGTATCCGGGTGAGAAGAAGCCGAAAGTGTCGAGGGGTATCAACTGCACCGGAGTCCTGTGGTAGCGATATATATGCCTTAGCAAGTATTCAAACAGCATTTCAGGTTGCGGGGCGAAAATAATCTTTGTGCCCGGGGGCAGGATGTTCTCGAGATCGAGCTCTGTCAGGAACACGAAATACGCTTCGGGTTGCGTCTCCAGCAAGATTAAATTGGAATCCTTTGGGAGGGAAGGAATGAGGTCTGGTAACTGATAGCCGAAACCGGTCCCGAGGCAGATGACGACTGCATTCTCAGCCGCTGCGTCGATCCGCTCCGACCACTCTTTGAACGGGTTTAACTCCCTGTGAAAGCGATGGAAACCTCCGCCCCTTTCCAGCATCAGATTCTTCCAACCCGACTCCTCGACCTGGATGTTGATTTGCATCTTGGTCGAGGCAATGGAGTTGATCAGTTCGAGATCTTTCGCCCCCCCTGCCAGGAAGCGGGCATTTGCCTTCAGTCGTTCGAGCCTGATATCGCTCATATCCTGTGTTCTTCCGGCACCGGAGGTTTCACACTGCATAACATCTGTTAAAAATCTTCTCAATACTAGAAAACGCCGGGAACGAAAGCAAATGTCCATGGCTATGTTTGATTTCTGTCCTGGTTAATTCGCTTATGATTGAATACTCTTCTTGACTGTACAATTCGGGGACAGTTATGTAACTGGCTCATGAATCGTTAAGGCCGAAGATGCCGGATGAGGGTCGCCGATGTGTCGCTCGGCCTTTTACGGGGGGGTGAAATGAGAAGGAAGATAATCCTGGGTGGAATTTCGTTGCTTGCCCTGCTGGGTCTTGCTGCTTTCAACCAGTACCTTCCATATACGGAGTATACTATGTTGTCTCCCGACAAGGAGACGGCGGTGCACGTGTTGATAGGGGATGAACTGCGCATCGCCGTCGATCATCGCGACAAAGAAATTCTCTTGCCGTCGCCTATATCTATAGATATCGAGGGTCACGGGATGTTGGGTAGTAATCCCAAAGCCGTCGATGAGCAGCGGGGTAGCCTCAATGAGGTGCTCCGTCCTGTATTAAAAACGAAATCAGCGGAGATCAAAGATAGATGTGCCTGGATGTCGCTCGATTTCGCGGGCGGATACAGTTTGGACATCAGGGCTTACGACGACGGCGTCGCCTGGCGCCTGAGAACCGCCCTGGAGGGCAGGGTAAAGGTAGTCTCGGAGGTGGCTGAGTTTGTTTTCCCCGGCGACCACAAGATTTATTTCCCCACTGAAGAGAGCTTTCTTACCCACTCGGAGCGGCTTTACGAATACCTTTCGCTGAGCGAAATCCAGCCGGAGAAAATGGCTTGTATGCCCGCTCTGATCGATATCGAAGGCGGTCCCAAGGTCGCGATTACCGAAGCCGACCTCTACGATTACCCCGGCATGTATCTGGCCGGCACTGCAGGCAACGGCTTGCGCGGAATCTTCCCGGCGGTGGCGTTGAAGGAGAATCAGACCAGGGACCGCACCGTCGAGGTGGCCGAGCGCGCGGACTACATCGCCGAGACCGAGGGAACACGAAACTTCCCGTGGCGCGTTCTGGTGATCGCCGCCGACGACGGAGAGCTGATTGAGAGCGAGATGGTCTACAAGCTGGCCTCACCGCTGGCAATCGAAGACACCTCCTGGATCAGGCCCGGCAAAGTGGCATGGGACTGGTGGAACGCCAACAACATCTACGGCGTCGACTTCGAGGCCGGCATCAACACCGCCACCTACAAGCATTACATCGACTTCGCCTCGCAGCATGGCATCGAATTCGTGATCCTTGACGAGGGCTGGTCCGATACGACCGACCTCTTCAAGGTCAATCCCGAGATCGATATGGAGGAACTGCTGCGCTACGCGAAGAAAAAGAACGTCGGCATCATCCTCTGGGTGGTCTGGAAGACGCTCGACGATCAGCTCGAGCCCACGCTCGATCTGTTCCAGCGATGGGGCGTGGAAGGCATCAAGGTCGACTTCATGCAGCGCGACGACCAGTGGATGGTCAACTACTACCTCAAGATCGCTCGCGAAGCGGCGAAGCGAAAACTCACGGTCGATTTCCACGGTGCCTACAAGCCGACCGGCCTGCGACGCGCCTATCCCAACGTGCTCACGCGCGAAGGTGTGCGCGGGCTGGAGCACAACAAGTGGAGTAAGGATCCCAGCCCCGAGCACAATGTCACCCTGCCGTTCATCCGCATGCTCGCCGGGCCGATGGATTACACGCCGGGCGCGATGATCAACGCCCAGGAGAAGTACTTCCAGCCGATCTTCAACCGCCCGATGAGTACCGGCACGCGCTGCCACCAGCTCGCAATGTATGTGGTCTTCGAAAGTCCGCTGCAAATGCTCTGCGACAGCCCGACCAACTATCAGCGCGAGCCCGAATGTATGGAGTTCCTTTCGAGTGTGCCGACCGTCTGGGACGAAACCAGGGCGCTCGACGCCAAAGTAGGCGATTACGTCCTGGTGGCCCGGCGCAGCGATGAGGAGTGGTATATCGGAGCGATGACCGACTGGTCGCCGCGCGAGCTGACGGTGGATCTGTCGTTCCTCGGGAGGAGGAATTACGACGCCGAGATTTATCAGGACGGCCCCAACGCGCACCGCGTCGGAGACGATTACCAGAAAATAATCAAGCAGGTGACCAGGAAAGACAAGCTACAAATCAAGCTGGCCCCCGGCGGCGGCTGGGCGGCGAGGATAACAAAGGCAGCCAGGTAGAAGCCCCTAAACTGCCCGCGGATGCCTTTGGTAAAGCGGTCGGGAACTACTTCTCAGTAGTTTGGCGGTTGGAGTAAAGCTCATCAAGAGCCATTACCAGGCTGGCCGGCGGCACGTGGCCTCCACCGTCGATGACGATGTGATGCCACCTGAAATCGCTCGGAGCCTTCTCTTCGATTAAACGGACGAACTGGGGGACATATCCTGTGACCCTCTCCGAGTCGTCATCTCCGTGGATAATGTAGAGGAACTTGTCGAGGCTGTCCCTTTCCTCGAAGAGGCGCCCGGCTTGGGAGAGAATGAGATCGGAACACCAACCGACCGTCGGGCTGCTGGAGATGTAGGCATCGAAGGCGTCAGGTTTGGCAGTCAGAGCGTAAACGGTGAAGAGACCGCTGTTGGACATGCCGAAGAGTATCCTTTCCGGAGTGGTGCGGTAGTTTTTATCGACATATTTGAACAACTCTTCGGTGAAAAAACTGAGAAAGCGGTCCGCGCCTCCGCTCGTCGGCCTCCTCGGTCCGACCTGCATGGGGATCATGTCCCTGTTTCGGTCGGTGTTAGCGATGCCCACAACTATCATCTCCGGCCATGCGTGCTTTTCCGCTGTTGTCATTGAACGAATAAAATCATCTCTGTCGGCGTCGAGGTGGTAGAGCACGGGGTAGCTCTTGTCGCTCTCCTTATAACCGCGGGGGACATATATTCGGAGTATGCGCTTCTCATTGAGGACTCTGGAGACGATCGTCCTGTATTGCCTGGTTTCGAAAGCTTCGTCTCCTCCTTGCGCATATGTTATCGCGGCGGAACACAGGCAAATCAGCAAAGATATTGCGCTAAGAATTCTTCCCCGGTTATCGTTCATTACGCACCCCCTCGTTCGAAATATTCTCGCAAGGCAGTTAGAAAGCGTATGTAATGAGGAACACGACACACCTCGACCGTGGGTGCGCAAGATTTACGTCCGGCTTGTTTCGCTTCTTGCCCTTACCTCACACTGAACCTGTGCACAGTCTCGTGACGGTAGGTCTCGCCGGGACGGAGGATGGTCGTGGGGAAATCCGGCTTGTTGGGCGAGTCGGGGAAGTGCTGTGTCTCGAGGCAGAAGCCGAAGTGCCTGGCGTAGACGATGCCCGCCTTGCCGGTGATCGTGCCGTCGAGGAAGTTCCCGGAGTAGAACTGGATGCCCGACTCGCCGGTGAAGATTTCCATCACGCGGCCGCTGTCGGGTTCGTAGACGCTCGCGGCGAGTGACATCTCTTCGCCTTCCTTGTTGAGAACGTAGTTATGGTCATAGCCGCCCGGGGCCTGGCCGATCTCGGCGCCGATCGTCTTTGGGCTGGTGAAGTCCATCGGCGTGCCGGCTACTGCTGCTAGCTCGCCAGTGGGGATCAGGCCCTCATCGACGGGCGTGTATCGGTCGGCGTTGATCGTCAACTCGTGGCCGAGGATGTCGCGCGCGCAGCCGGCAAGGTTGAAGTAGCTGTGGTGGGTGAGGTTGACGGGAGTGGCCTTGTCGGTCGTCGCAAGGTAGCTGACCTTCAACTCGTCGTCGTTGGTCAGCAGGTAGGTCACTTCGCACGAGAGGTTGCCGGGGTAGCCCTCTTCGCCGTCCGGGCTAAGGTAAGTCAGTTTCACGCCGACGGCGTCGTCGGTTTCGACCGGCTCGGCGCTCCAGACCACCTTGTCGTAGCCGCGTACGCCGCCGTGCAGGTGGTTCGCACCGTCGTTGGTGGCGAGCTGATAGGTCTTGTCGTCGAGGGTGAAGAGGCCCGCGGCGATGCGGTTGCCGTAGCGGCCGACTATCGCCCCGAAGTAGGGACTATTCGCGATGTAGCCGTCGAGGTCGTCATAACCCAGCGTGATGTCGGCGAGATCGCCGTCGCGGTCGGGGACCTCCAGCGAGACAACGATCGCACCGTAGGTCATTATCCTCGCCCGCAGGCCGTTTTCATTGGTCAGAGTGTAAAGATCGATCGCAACGCCGTCCGGCGTTTCTCCGAAAGCATCTTTCGAAATGCTCATACCTGTCTCTTCCTCTGTCGGTTCGGGCGGATTGCCGCAGGAGGCGGCAAACAACAGCGCGGCGGCGGCTAATACCGCAAACATCTTGTTAGATATAAATCTCATCTGGCTTTCCTCTTTTTTAAAATGCGGCAGGCGTATTGACACAGCCGCATAGCGGTACCGGCTATTTCTTTGTTTCGCGCAAATCTATCAAACCAACATCGATGTACTGCCTGCCCCCCGTGTGACGGCAGTGCACCGCGAGTATATTCCTGCCCGTCTTCAGCGTCTTTATCGCCTCTTCGGTGATGAGCTCGGGCAGATAATTTCTCGTGTAGTCGAAGGTCTGCACTGCGGGGACGCCGTTGATGAAGACCTCGGCAGCCTCGTCGTGGTAAAGGAGGAGGCGGATGTTATTGAAGTTGATGTTGTCGAGTTCGAACTCGCGGCGCAGCCAGATGTCTTCGCTGTCCCAGGTGGTCCGCACGGCGGCGCGCGGTGGATCACCAGCGCCAAAGCCGGCGGGGCCGGTCTGCCACGTGGAGTCGTCGAAATCGGATGCCATCCAAGCCTCGGCAGGAGTCGTCGTGGTGTAACGCCAATGGGCGGGGGCTTCCAGGGATGTCGGTAAAACCACGTCCGCTTCCGGCGGATCGAGATAGGCTGCGCGGTTGATCGCAGCAACGCGCTCTGCGTCCATCTTGATCACCGCCCGGTCGTAGGTCATCAGGCCGTTGACCTCGATCTCGACGTCGGACGTCTGAGTGTAGACGGCTGCAGATAGCCCTTTCCCGATCAGGTACGGCAGTTTGGCGACCAGTTTCTCGTAGGCCGCCGTCAATTCCTCCGCGGTTGTGTAGCTGCGGTATCCCCAGTTCTGCTCTTCCTGCCAGGTATGGCCTTTCAGCGGCTGGCCGAGGCCGCCGAACTCGCCGAGCACCGACGCCCGCTCTTCCTCGTTGGCCGGAGCGGCAGGGCCGGGATAAATATGGATGTCGATCACGTCGCCGATGCCTCGATCCGTCCAGCCGCTAGCGCAGTCGACGAGCCGTGTATCGTCGTGCCTCCTGACCATTGTCAAAACGGCCTCCGTGTCGAACTGCCCCCAGCCTTCGTTGAAGGGAACCCACATGACGATTGAAGGATGATTGAAGCGGCTTTCAATAATGGCACGGAACTCGCTGGTAAAGTTCAAAGCCGAAAGGGGTGAGCGTGTGATATCCTCATCGTCGCCGCCGATGTAGCGGTCGCCGCTGGGCATGTCCTGCCAGACGAGCACGCCGATCTTTTCGCACCAGTAATAGAAGCGCTCCGGCTCGACCTTCACGTGCTTGCGCAGCATGTTGAAGCCGAGGCGCTTGGTCACCTCGATGTCGTAACGCAACGCCTCGTCCGACGGCGGAGTATAGAGACCGTCGGGCCACCAGCCCTGGTCGAGCGGACCGAACTGGAATAGGAATTTGCCGTTGAGTTTCAACCGCGTGTAGCCCTTTTCGTCCTTGCCCAGCGCGATCTTCCTGAATCCAAAATAGGATTTCACATCGTCGAGGACATTGCCGTCTTTGTCTACCAGGGCTACTGCAAGGTTGTAGAGGAATGGATTATTTGGGGACCAGAGCTTGGGCTGCGGAACGCTTAGCGGTTCCGTAGATGTGGCGGTAGCCACGACGGAATCGCCGTCCTTAACCACGGCGCGCAGGTAATGTTCGCCGGCGGGCTTGTCACCGCCGTAGCTGGGAATTATCTCAACCTTGCCACCGTCTGGATCGGCAGTGATTTTCAACTTCTTGATGTAATAATCATTTACCGGCTCGAGCCACACTGTCTGCCAGATGCCGCTCACCGATGTGTACCATATGCTATGAGGTTCGAGCACCTGCTTGCCGCGCGGCTGGGTTCCGGCATCTACGGGATCCCAAACCGCTACGATCAATTCATTGTCGGCGTTGTGATGCAGAAATTCGGTGACATCAAAGCTGAAGGCGTCGTAGCCCCCGCGGTGGTAGCCGACCACGTGGTTGTTGACGATTACCTCCGTTTCCCAATCGACTGCTCCGAAGTGCAGCAGGATCCTTTTCCCTGACCATTCTTCAGGTAGCGTGAGGTGCCGCCGGTACCAGATCTTTGACAACGGGCCGGCGTGTTTGGCTACACCGGACAGCGCGGATTCTATAGCGAAGGGGACGAGTATCTTGCCGTCGTATTCACCCGGTTGTCCGGCGAAGAGCCCCCGGATGGCGTAGTCCCACAGTCCGTTGAGGTTCAGCCATTGATCGCGGACCATCGTCGGACGCGGGTATTCCGGCCAGACATTGTCCGGCGAGACCTCCCGTGCCCAGCGGGTCATAAGTTTGCCGGATACCGGCTCCCAGTCCTCCCGGTGCTCCTGGGCGCGCAGGCTGGCAGCAGGCAGGAACAGCATTAAACAAAGCACGAATACTAGTACTTTGGCATTGGTTTTCATGATTACACCGCGATTTCGAATGGTTTGTTAATTGATTTCCCCAAGGCATTCTAGCAGCATTCAGAGTGGCTGCAACTCTACTCTTGGTCCAGTAGAACTAAGGTTGATCGGGTGATTTCAGAGTAGCGGAAGGGGAATCAATTGCCGATCCCGGCGGTGGTGTCTGCCGCTTGCCTGTTTGTCCTTGCACGGACTTTTACTGCTCCGGGAAACAGCGGAATGATCCTGTGGAACACATAGAGTATGCCGAACGGAAGAGTAAAGATTATAGCTGCGACGATCAGTCCCTCCCGGTCCCATATACCGGGGAGGTAATTAGTGAATCCCCTGAGTGATTTGGACAACAACTGCCCGCCGATCACAACGTTCCAGCGCATCAGCAAGACCTGCAGCAGAAGCATGGTCGATGCCGTCCAGATCAGGGCGTATGCCAGGCGGTCCTTGAGCTTGACCAGTGACGCAACCCCTAGCATCAGGAACGGGATGAGCGAGAGGATGAGGAATTGGAGAACGATGTAGGTAAAGAACAGCTTTTGATCGATCAGCGTTCTCAGCACCTCCCATTCCTCGGTCTGCTTGTAGGCGAGCGACAGGATTTCAAGCAGCTCCAGGGATACTGCGACAATCATGAATCCCCAAAGGTATTTGGCCAGGGTGCGGACGCACACCTGGTCGACCCTCCAGCCGTTGATCCAGGAGACCACAAAATAGTGGAAGATAATCACCGCGATGCCGGAGACGATGGCTGAGAAAATGAATATTACGAACATCAATGGTGTCGACCACCAGGGATTTGCCTTCAGAGCGCCGAAAAGGAATCCCACGTAACCATGTAACAGACAGGCCAGGGGAATCCCCAGCCCGGCGAGGAAGCGGGTGATTTTGTAATCGGCCCTCTTTGTCGACTCATCCTCATCGAGGTTGTAGAGCATGATTACGCGGCAGATCCAGGCTGCCAGCCCCCTGCCTTTTGCCCGCGCAATGAACTCGCTGCGCAGTGAAAACCAGATTTCCAGCAGCACCAGCAGCAGGTAGGCGGCATAGATGAAGCCGAAGCCGGCCATCGCCGAAGAGAAGTTTGGAGTGATCATGATGTTGAATGCTCTCTCGGGGTGGCCAAGGTGAACGAGCAGAGGCAGCGGAGCGAATAAAAGGAATACGAATGCCGAGACCAGGGAGTACCTTGCTACCGCTTTGAGGTTTGACTTGCCGAAGACGTGAAAGAGGGAGGAAACGATGAATGCGCCCGCGACAAGGCCGGTTATGAAGGGATAGAGGACAATCATCACCGTCCAGGTGACGTTGGCTTCGTTGGGGAAGACAAAGGTCATCAGACCACCTCCCGGTCCAGACCCTGGTAGTAACACTTGGGATGCGTCCCCATCTCCGGCCTCAGGACTCTATAGCGGTTCTGGCGAAGAATGGTGGAGAGTTTGCTGCGGGGATCGTTCAGATCGCCGAATATACGCGCCCCCGTTGGGCACATTGCCACGCAGGCCGGCTCCTCGCCTTTGGTGATCCGGTGATAACAGAGAGTGCACTTGCCGGCTGTATGGGTATGGGGATCGATAAAACGAGAACCGTAAGGGCAGGCCTGCACGCAGTAACCGCAACCGATACAGTGCTTGTCGTCGACCAGAACGACGCCGTCGGGTGTATGGATGGATGCGCCCACCGGGCAAACCTGGGTGCAGACCGATTTCTCGCAGTGGTTGCAGAGTTTCGGTATGAAGAATGCCTTGCTGACCTCCCCGCTCAGCTCTTCGAACGCCAGGGTCTCGGGATCAGCTACATCGACCTGGGTCTCGCCGTCCAGGCCGACGCGATAGCGCTCCACCCACGTGCGGTAGAATCCTGCCGACACGTCGTTCTCGGCGCGGCAGGCGCGCATGCAGTTCCCGCAGCCGATGCAGCGAGTCGTGTCCACCGCGTAGCCCCAATAATGTTCACTGGCTTTGTAGTCGGATGCCTCTCCGGACTGAGGGGAGGGGACACAGCGGATAAGCAGCAGGCTTGGAGCGGCGGCCAGTAGCTTAACTAATTCGCGGCGTGTCCAGCGCTTATCACTCATTGGAATCAGGCCTTTCCATGATCTTGTGAATCATCTCGCGGTGGCAATCAACGCAGCGTTTCTTGGTGTCGCCCGGTTCCATCGCGACGTCTTCCAGATGGCCGGGCCACTTGATTCCTGGAGGGGCATCGCTGCTGCGGAAATCGGCCTCACGGTGGCAAAGCAGGCAGAAGCGCGGATCGGAATCGCGGATAATTCGCCCGGCGAAATCCGATTCCTTGAAGAACATGTGACAGGTGCTGCACTGAATTTCGCTGTGAGCGCGGCGCGAGAAATCCTCGACTATTTCCTTATGGCAATAGGAGCATTCGAAAATGGCGGGGTGGCTCTTGGGCCTATGGAAATCGCGGTCGAACCTTTCGGTGTGGCAGTCCTGGCAACGATGGATCAGGGGATGCAGCCGCGCTGAGCGGATATCCCTATCCATGAACAGTGGTTCATGAGGACTGTGGCATTCTATGCAGTCGATCGAGGTGTCCTTGACTCCTACGAATTGATAGTGTTCGCGCCACCGAATCTGGGGAAATGCACTGGGCCGAGCGTCTAGCGGCCTGTGGCACGCAAGGCACGGATCCTTGCCCTCCGGTATCAGGATCGCTGTCTCTCCCTCGGCTTGCGCGTGATCGGCTCCCGGTCCGTGGCACGATTCGCATGGAACTGCGGCGTGCGCGTCTTTGTCGTGCAAAGAAGCGATGTCGTCGTGGCATTCAATGCACGCCTTCTCTCCGACATGCCTGATGGGGAATTCGCGCGCCTCGTCGACGGCAGAGGCGCGGTAGTATCCTTTCAAACCGAAAGATTCAGGAACGAGGATTTGCCTTACAAGCAGGGCGGCCAAAACAAGGATGATGATCAGAACCGCCAGCCGGAAGGTGTGCCGGTAGCTTGTCCTCGGAGTCGCGCCCTTGCTGTTCTTTTCGTTAATATTCAAGACTCTTTCGACATCTCCCGCTTATCAAAATCGATCGGCCGGTTGATGGTCAGGCTTGTCATTTTGGGCGCCCGGCAAACAATCCCAGTAAAATCCCGTAAATCAGGTGCTCGGCCAGACTCCAGATCATGATGTTGATATCCCCGTGGAGCAAGACGGTGGAATCGATCCCGAGCCTGCCCGACTTGAGAGAAAACAACACAGGAATCAGCATCAGATGGGTAAGGAGAAAGAGGACAATTGAATACGCTATCCCTCGCACAATCCCCGGCCCCTTAATAGCCCAATAGAACGTGAAGGAGTAAATCAACGGCAGCAAGAACACTCCGACAACCAAGTGTACCAGCAGGCCGAAGATAATTGCGAAGAGCGCTTGGCTCTCTTCCGTGAATACCGTTTCTCCAATTAGCCGTCCGATGTCAAATGCAGGCTGCCCGGCAAGCTGGGGTGCGAAATAGGAGAAAAAAGTCATTACGACTGTTGCGATTAGGCCTGCCAGAAAAAACCTTTCAAGCTTTTTCATTACGGGCTCCTTTGCTGAAGCCTGTTCGTCAAGAGTTAATGAAACAGCCGGCCTCAAGGTCGATGTCAATTTTCCCGAACAAGAACTTGAAAATCCCCGGGTGTTTCCGGGCCTGTACCGCCGAAATATGGTTATTTACCAATAATTATAGCGCCTATATGTTGAATAGTCGACATGGCATCGGCCGCTCTCAGCGCTCGATGTGGGAGGAACTTCCCGGCAAAGGCCTGACAGGTGGACGATCGATTATGCCATGGTATGAGAGCGAGAATTTCTTACGGGAAGCATTCCTATGCTTTATCATGGCGTCTGGAATATTGTCGAATCTGTATGGGGGAAAACAATCATGCGAACCTGGTTATTAGTGTTTTTACTAGGAGCAGTGGGTCTGATGGCTGCGTGTGGAAAAACTGAAAATGTGAACGACTATCCGATCAAAGCGGTAGCGTTCACGCAAGTCAGGCTGGCCGACGGCTTCTGGCAAGCCCGCATGGAGACCAACCGCACAGCTACCATCCCGCACTCTTTCCAACAATGCGAGGAAACCGGCCGGATCGAGAACTTCGAATTCGCGGGCGGCCTGAAGGAGGGTGTGCATAACGGAGGCTACTGCTTCAACGATTCGGACATCTACAAGACCATCGAAGGAGCGGGCTACAGCCTCGCTGCCCATCCGGATCCCGAATTGGAAGCATATGTCGACGGCGTAATCGACCTGATTGCCGCCGCTCAGGAAGAGGATGGTTACCTTTACACCGCTCGCACGGCGTTTAATCCCGATGAGCCGGTGCGGGGCGGCGAGGAGCGCTGGTCGGATGTCAGGCGGGGACATGAGCTCTACTGCTTTGGCCACCTCTACGAGGGAGCGGTGGCTTACTTCCAAGCTACCGGCAAACGAAAGATACTCGACATTGCTCTGAAGAATGCCGATCTCGTCTGCGAGGTATTCGGCCCGGATGGAATGGATGTCCCTCCCGGCCACCAGGAAATAGAAATCGGCCTGGTCAAGCTTTACAGGGAGACCGGCGACAAGAAATACCTGGATCAGGCTGATCTTTTCCTCGATCGGCGCGGCCGGTTGGAAAATCGCGAATCCTACGGCGAATATGCTCAGGACCATAAACCGATTGTCGAGCAGGATGAGGCGGTCGGCCACGCCGTACGCGCGGCTTACATGTACAGCGGAATAGCCGACGTGGCGGCTCTTACCGGCAACCCGGCTTATGTCGAGGCACTCGAGCGCCTCTGGGAGGCGACGGCGGCCTGCAAGCTCTACCTCACCGGCGGCATCGGCGCGCAGGGCAGCGGAGAGGCATTCTCCGGAGTCTACGAATTGCCCAACATGAGCGCCTACGCCGAAACCTGCGCATCGATCGCCAATGTCTTCTGGAACCACCGTATGTTCCTGCTCACAGGCGAGGCCAAATATCTCGACGTACTCGAGCGCATTCTCTACAACGCCGCGCTCGCCGGCGTCTCCATGGAAGGCAAGTCGTTTTTCTATCCCAATCCGCTGGAATCGGTCGGGCAGAATGAACGCAGCCCCTGGTTCAACTGCGCCTGCTGCCCGCCAAACGTCGCCCGCTTCATCGCCTCCATGCCGGAGTACTTCTATGCCGTCGGCGGCGACAGGCTCTATGTGAATCTCTATGCTGCCGGCGAAGCCGATGTCGAGGTAAGCGGGAGAAAACTGAGGATCAGCCAGGAGACGCGATATCCGTGGGACGGCGCGGTCCGCATAGCAGTGGAGCCTGAACAATCCGGAGCGGAGTTTGCTCTTTGCCTGAGAGTACCGGGTTGGGCGCAAGGCAAGCCGATGGCGAGCGATCTCTACAGCTTTGTGAATGCCAAGCCCGCTAATGTGACGCTGAAGGTCAACGGCGAAACGTCGCCGCTTGAGCTGGAAAAAGGATTCGCTCAGATCAGGAGAACCTGGAACAGCGGCGATGTCGTCGAGCTGGAATTGCCGCTGGAGGTTCGCCGCGTCGTCGCTCATGAGAAAGTCACCGCAGACGCCGGCCGGGTGGCGTTGGAGCGCGGGCCGATCGTCTTCTGCGCGGAGTGGCCCGACAACGAAGGCGGCCACGTGAGAAATCTGTTGCTTCCTGACGATTCCGAGCTGACGACCGAATACAAGGCCGACCTGCTCAACGGCGTGCAGGTGATTAGGGGCGGGGCGGTAGCCTACGAGTACCGCGACGAGGGGACAAAGACCGTGAAGCACGAGCGGGAGTTCACTGCGATTCCTTATTACGCTTGGGCTCACCGCGGTCGCGGCGAGATGGCCGTCTGGCTGGCGCGCGAGGAAGCGGCCGTGCATCCGCTCAACGAGCCGACGATCGCCTCCACCAGCACGGTCACCGCCTCGTTCGGCCGGCACCCCGAAGCCGTCAACGATCAGCTCGAGCCCGCAAGTTCGAATGACCATGAAGTGCCTTCTTATTACTGGTGGCCCAACAAAGGCACTAGCGAGTGGATCCAGTACGATTTCGACGGGCCGAAGGAGGTTGCCATCGTAGAAGTTTACTGGTTCGACGATACCGGAGACGGCGAATGCCGGGTGCCGCAATCGTGGCGGATCCTCTACAGGGACGGCGATGAGTGGCGGCCGGTCTACAGCGAGGAGGGAGTATACGGCGTAGAGAAGGACAGGTTTAACAGGGTCGTCTTCGAGACAGTGATGGCCACCGCCGTCAGGCTGGAAATCCAGTCGCAGCCCGATTTCTCAGGAGGGATCCATGAGTGGAAGATCAAGTGAAAACGCCTCTTTTTTCATCTTGATCCTCATCACGACAGGTTGGGAGTTAGTTCGGCTTTCCCCAATTTGAATGAGTGGATTTAGTGAGGCTGATTTTTCTCTCTATGACCGCTTCGCGATAATTTCTACGGCTGAGCCGGAGGTTAAGCGGGGAGCGTGAATGCATCCGATCCCCGAAATGGAGTATCGGTCTGGGCATCGGAGCATATTCAGTACCAATTACTTCTATTTCGCGAGCAAACGCGCCAAGGGCGGGCGAGCGCCGCCCTGGACCGGCTTGTGTCATAACGTGAAGTAGTATATATTTTGATATGTAACAACTTGTATAAGCCCATCGAATTTAAAACAAGCCCTCCAGGAGGAAGCCTGTACCAGGCCAGGGTGGCCTGGAAGAAACGTCCTAACATAATACCGGAGGTTGAGATGTCAGAAGGGATTAACAAAGAACATGCGTGTGCCATCTGCGGCAAGACTTACCAGGGTGAGAGTTTGGTCTGGGATGTTGTCGTCGCGTCCGAGAAGTTGCCGTTGGCGGAAATTGCCGGTTACAAATGTGAGAATTGCGACGCCGTCATCTGTGATGAATGCTCGGCTGAGAATTTAAAGGTGAGCGGATGGTCTGGTTGGGAGAAGACCAAGTGCCCGCGATGTGGACAACTTTTCGGTCCGGGGACGGTGCAAGTAGGTGGGGAGGTCGATTCCAGGCTCTTGGAATCCCTCAAGAGAGACCAAATTGAATTCGCGGCAGGGAAGACCAAACTGATAAAGGGCGACTTCTATACACTTCTCTACGGAGTGATCTTTATCGTTCTCGGCGTTGTTCTTCTACAAGCCGAAGAGATGTTTTTCGGTTATATTATGTCGATCCTTGGGGTCGTCGGATTAATTGCGGGTGCAGCATCATTTGTATTCAAATCACCTTATGTCAAATTGCTTGAAGCGGCAGACACCTTCATGTTGGCGGTGGTCTTAGTGGCCTTTGGATTGACCGGGACAAAGATGGACCTGTTCGAGTTGGATATTCCCCCTTACCTGCTATACCTGGCCGCAGCCTTCTTCATCTGGTCGGCATACGATGATATCAAGGAATTTTTACGGATTAATAATAAGATTCAAAAGGTGCGAAAAATATCGATTAAATAATAGAGACAATTGTTAAACAATCAAATTTTGTAGAAGTATCACTTTTACTAAGCAATGTTCATTGTTTCCGTGGCGTATTTTGACGGAAACGACAGCATTACGTGAGAGAAAGTTGCCGAGGGTATTCCTGCTAATATACCGGTATAAGCGGCTGCCGATTCGATCGGCTTTGTTATTGCTTACCATGCGGTTCAGCGGTCGAAATCAGCCGGGAGGAATTCACTACCGCTGGAACAATAAACCGATAGCATTCGGGAACGAATGAGGAAACCTATGGGTGTCAGATTAGATTGGGATCTTGGAGGATTTTGGTTTGTGGCACTGTCGGCCCTTTACCTTTTGGTAATCCTACCCGGAATCGCGTTTCCGCAGGAAAAAGACTATCCGATTAAGCCGGTGCCTTTCACGGACGTGAAGCTGGATGATCCTTTCTGGCGCTCGAGGATAAATACCAACTGCTTCGTGACCATTCCGTTTGCTTTCAAGAAGCTCGAGGATACCGGGCGCATCGACAACCTGCGCAAGGCCGTTGGGTTGGTCGAAGGGCCTTATGAGGGCAGGAGATTTAACGATTCAGACGTCTTCAAGGTGTTGGAGGGCGCAGCCTACACGCTTTCGGTATATCCAGGCTCCGAAAAGGAGAAACTACGCGAACTCGAGAAACTGGTCGATGACACAATCGCCTTGATCGCCGCGGCCCAGGAAGAAGATGGTTACATCTACGCAGCCCGCACGGTCGATCCGGCCAACCCCGCCGCAGGTGCAGGCAAGGAGCGCTGGATAAATCTCCAGGGCAGCCATGAACTCTACAACATGGGGCACCTCTTCGAGGCCGCGGCCGCTCACTACCAGGCCACTGGAAAGAGAAGCCTGCTCGACATTGCCGTCAAGTGCGCCGATCTCGTCGACAGCGTCTTCGGTCCCGGTCGCAGGGAGGATGCTCCCGGGCACCAGGAGGTCGAGCTCGGCTTGGTCAAGCTCTATCGCGTGACGGGCGACAAACGATATCTTGACCTGGCGAAATTTTTCCTCGACCAGCGCGGCAGGCCTCACGCCTCCGAGCCGTATCCCGAGGATTCGCCATTCGCGATCTATAACGGCAGGGAGTACCGCCAGGACCACAAACCGGTGGTGGAGCAGGAAGAGGCCTTCGGCCACGCGGTGCGAGCCTCATACATGTACGCCGCGATGGCCGATGTTGCCGCTCTCACAGGCGACCAAAGCTACCTTCGCGCCATCGAGCGGATCTGGAACAACGTCGCCTGGAAGAAGCTCTACCTCACCGGAGGCATCGGCGCGCGCCACACTTCCGAGGCTTTCGGCGACGACTACGAGCTGCCCAACCGCGCGGCCTACACCGAGACCTGCGCCGCGGTCGGCAACGTTTTCTGGAATCACCGCATGTTCCTGATGACCGGCGAGTCGAAGTACATCGACGTGCTCGAGCGCACGCTCTACAACGGCTTGCTCTCCGGCGTCTCGCGTAGCGGCGACCGCTTTTTCTACCAGAATCCGCTGGAATCAACCGGCGGCTACGAACGCAGCGAGTGGTTCGAGGTCTCGTGCTGCCCCGGCAATATTGTTCGCTTCCTGCCTGCGATCCCCGGCTACGTTTACGCCGTAAAGGATGACCGGCTCTATGTGAATCTCTTCATGGATTGCGGCGCCACCGTTAGTTTGGGAGGGGTGCAGGTCGAGATCAGACAGGGTTATACCAGTTATCCCTGGGCTGGAGTGACCAGGATATCCGTCGTGCCGGAGGAGGCAACCGAATTTGAGCTGGCCGTGCGCATCCCCGGCTGGGCGCGCGACGAGCCGGTACCAAGCGACCTCTACAGATATGTGGGAGGCGAGAAGAGCGAGATCGAGCTCAGCGTCAACGGGCGTTATATCCCCTTGAACATGGAGAAGGGTTACGCGCTCATCCGCCGCACCTGGAAGAAGGGCGACGTCGTCGAGCTGAGACTGACGATGCCGGTCAGGCTGGTTGCTGCTCATGACAAAATCGAGGACGACAGGGGCAAGATCGCGATCGAGCGCGGGCCGCTCGTCTACTGCGCCGAGGCTGTCGACAACGGCGGCAGCGTCCTCGACCTGACGTTGCCCGCTGATTCCGTGTTCTCCTTCAAGCAAGAGAATGTGGAAGGGCTCGGACCGATCGTTTTGATAGAAAGCACAGCCGTGCGCGACGGCAAGCCGGTACCGCTGAAACTCATTCCCTATCATCTCTGGGCGCACCGCGGGGCGGGGGAGATGGCGGTCTGGCTGCCCCGCTAGGGGGATGACTGCGCATCCGAACAACTAGCCGGATATCGACTTTGCCGGAGCGGTAACCGCCTCATGCGACTGCGCTACCGGAAAGGTGGATGGCTTTGGCCGAGTCGGTCGGCTTATATGATGGCCGCGAAATGCTTCACTTCCACTGACGGCATTGCTATAGATTTTAGCGGTCGAAAGGGCTGAAGTTATTTTCCCAACAGTTCGGTCCCGGCAGTCCGGGCAAGTTTGCTGAGGGAATCCATCACAGCCTTACGGGCTTCTTCGTTCAACTCCCCGTGCCAGAAGAGAGCAATGTTGTGGCCGAGAACCATTTGCTCCGGTCTTGAGTAATCTGTTTCACCAAATCCGGCCAGGAAATGACGCCGCTTACCCAATACTTGCGCGAAGTACGCTCTTCGAAGTTTGTACTTCCGGCATATCGACTCGGCGCGATCGGTCAGCGCTTTTCGTGTGGTATCCGACAACATCGCAAGTCCGCCTCGGAATTCAAGCCTAGAAATGCAGGTCGCGCTGATCCTGTTCCACCATCTCGAGGTTGGCCCGCACTTGCGGGGCCAATTGCGGCACATTTTCATCGAGCCAGGAGAGGTACTGAGGGATTGTTAGACGCTCGCCGATTTCCTTTGTCCGGGGAGATGCGTAGTCCTGCAAGTATTCCTTGAATGTCAATATACCGTTGGCAATGCAGAAATTTTTAACCGAGGCGTGCTTGGCAAGCGGCATGAAGTTGGCGCCCGTGCGGCCCTCCCGATAACCGGCCGTGCAGAAAGATGGGAGGTAGCCATCCTTGCACAATTCGAAGATGAAATCGTCGAGACTACGCGTGTCGGAGATCTGGAATTGCTCTTTGTCCGGGATATGCTCTCGGGCCATCTCCACATATCCACCGACGGCAATCCTGGAACCCGCGTCGATCTGCGACACGCCGCCCTTGCGGATCACCTCCCGCCTTACGTCAGGCCGCTCGCGGGCTGTGAGGATCGAGCCAGTGTAGGGGCACATCAACCGAATAATCGCTACGATTTTGGCGAAGTCGGCGTCGCTGACGATGTATGGGGAAGCCGTTGTCAGAGGTGTGTTCACGGCTGGGTACATGCGTGGATAAGATATTGTATGTGGGCCAATCCCGAATTCCTCTTCCAGCGACATCGCATGGTGCAGAAGCCCCAGCAGCTCGAAACGCCAGTGGTAGAGCCCGAACAACACCCCGATGGCGACGTCGTCGATGTCCGCCTCCAACGCTCGGTGCAGCGCAAACAGCCTCCACGCGTATTGCCCTTTCAGCGTGTTCTGCGGGTGCAATTTGCAGTAAGTATCGTAGTGATAGGTTTCCTGGAACACCTGGTAGGTTCCAATACCGGCTCGTTTAATCCTTTCATATTCTTCGACGAACAGGGGCGAGGCGTTGATGTTTACTCGGCGGATCTCACCGTATTTGTCGTGCGTGTCGTAGATCTTCTCGATAGTTCGGCTGATGAATTCCACGTCGCTGACCGGATGTTCGCCAAAGACAATTATCAAGCGCTTATGGCCCTGATTGATCAGGACTCTCACTTCCGCCTCCAACTCCTCCATTGAGAGAGTCTTTTTCAAAACCTTGTCGTTTGAATGGCGAAATCCGCAATAGGCGCATTTGTTGACACACGGACTCGAGACGTACAGCGGAGCAAAAATTACTATGCGATTGCCGTAGACGTGGCGTTTGATCCAATAGGCTGTCTCGAAGATCGCGTCCCAGAGTTCCTCATCGTCGTTGTTCGCCAGGATCGCCACATCCTTCGGTGAGAGCAGAGATCCGCTCGAGGAGTTCTCTCGCGCTTTCTCAATCACCTCCAGAGTTTCGCGCTTAGTGGGTTTGGTATTATCTTTGAGGACCTGCCAGATCTGACGGTCATTGATAAAATTTTGATATTGACTGGTTTCCTGCCATCGGAGGATTTCAGCCAGGCGTTCGGCCCTCCATTTCTTTTCCACCTCAGAAAGCATTGCACATTCCTTTCACACAGTTTTTCCGACGGAAAGTTGTTAGGCTCCTAACGTCGCAAAACGTTCCAGGATGCTGCCATCTGGACTTTTAAGACGGTCGGTGACTCGGCCGAGTCTGTTCAGCTGGCGATGTTTATCGCAATAAGACTATATAAACCTGATCCAGTCGAACGATCAGGATCCAAGCGATTCCTTGTTCGTACTACACATCCTATATATCCATTATAGCACCGGCGAGACTTTATCCAAATTAGTCATTGGTTTATTTGCTGATGCTCCGTGTGCCGCGCAAGGAACGGGGCCTCTCCAGGCAGGAACCGGCCGATATCGTCGGCGTCAATTTCCAGACTATCGGCTACATCGAGAGGGAGGAGTAGAACCCGAACCTGGACCTGGCCTTCCGCTTCAGCGAACACTTCGATCTGCTGGTGGAGGTGGTATTTTCGACAGAGCCGATGAAGCCGCTCAGCCAGGAACTCTACGGCCGGAGAGGGAAGGAGGGCGAGTGAGATGGGCATGACGATGATGCAGAGGCGCGCGGGAGTCGTCTTCAATTACGCCGCTCTGCTTTTACTGCCGCATCGCCTCGATCTGCCTGGCAGCGTTGTCGTTATCCGGATTCAACTCCAGCGATTTCGTATAGCTTTCAATCGCCATGTCCGTGTCGCCGTTGGTCATGTAAGCCTCGCCGAGGCTGTCCCAGGCGTTCCAGGATCCGGGATAGCATTCAGTAATCATTTTGAAGACAGCGATCGCTTCTGCATTCTTGCCTTCGCGAAGAAGCCCGTAGCCGAGACCGTTGGCTTCCCTCTCGAGCAGGTAGTATTTAGCGGTATCCCTGGTCTTGAAGTCTTCGTATACCTTCAGCGCCGCTTCGATGCCCGATGCCGTTAGTGCTTCCTCCAGTACCGTCAGGAACGACTCTTTGCCCTTGGTGTACTCGAACTGATCTTTGATATGGGCCAGTTGCGTTTCCATATCTTCAGGGGTAATGAAACTGTTGTGGCCGTTGATGATCTGCTTGAGTTCGCCGTCTCCATGGAGGATCTCTTCAAGAATCGAGATCCATCTAGGCAGGTCTGGGATAACGTCGCTGGAGATCGAAGGCGATCCTTTGGCATAAGTTATATCTCCGACCAGCAACAGGCCTTCCTCGGGGATGTACACCAGGATGTCGCTGTTTGAATGTGCCTTGCCGAAATAGATCAGCTTGAGCGTGATATCGCCGAGGTCGAGGGTCAAACGATCGTTGAAGGTCATATTCGGCGGCGTGAGCACAAATCCCTCTTCCCAGCCGTCCACACCCAGTTTCAGTATCTCATACCGCCTTACCCGTGCCTTTGCCTCTTCAGAATCCGCCTCCATTCCATCTGTGCGCGCCTTCATGCGGGCGAGGGCATTTCGGTAATTCTCAATCGTCGATCCCAGATTTTCAGCCTCCCTTTTCATCTCACCGACGCAATTGTCGTGGGCGATGATCGTCGTGTCGGCGAAGACCTGGTTGCCCCAGGTGTGGTCGCCGTGGTCGTGCGTGTTAATGGTATAGACGAAGTCGTCGCGACCGAATTCTTCGGCTATCGCTCTCCGGATTTCCTTGGCGAACGGGGGAGAGATATGTGTGTCGACCACTACAATACCCTTCAGGGATGCGATGGCTACAACGCCGTTGTCGATCACCTCTGTCGTCACGACGATTACTCGGTCGCTGAGCCGCTGGATTGCGATTTTCGGGTTGGTCTCGCCCAGAAAGGCTGAGCAGAAAATGAAGATGGTCAAAGAAACAAGGGCGATGGTTGTCTTGTTTTGCATCGCAGTCCTCCTGAAAAGCGTGACTTTCATGTGATCTCGAGTTCGATAGTCCCGGGTTCTGAGTTGATAACAGCGGATCTTACCCCTACCACCATGCCGCGCTGAATCTGATGGAAACCCTAACGGCGTTAAGTTACCGGCTTACCCCTGCGGGTGCAGTAACTGTGATTACAGTCGCAGTATTGATAGCGATACTAGACGAACAGGCCTTTTGCGACTAGTCCATGAATAGATCGATGATCTAGACTAACGGCAAATTCTGGTTGTTTCGACGCCACGCGGCTCCCGTACATCATCTTCGGCATGGTTTGCCTGGTGATCCCGATTTATCAATTATCCCCCCCCTCCAGAATTAGTTTGTTCTCACCCGGACCGTGGTAACATTACCGGCAAACGTTCAAAGGTAATCTTTGGCAGCGATTCACATCTAAGGGGAAAACAAATGAGTGTCTACAAGGATTTGGAGGGCAAGAGGGTTGTCGTTACCGGCGGAGCCGGCGGTATCGGCCTGGCCACTGCAAGAAGGTTTGGTGAAGAAGGGGCCAAGGTAGCCATTTTCGATTGTGATGAAGAAGCTCTCGAAAAGGTTCTGAAGGAGGAGGACGGCATCCTGGGAGGCGTGAACTGCGATGTCAGCAATCCGGAAGAGGTGGAATCGGCGTTTTCGAAGCTCGATCAGAATTTTGCGGGAATCGACGTGCTCATCGCCAACGCCGGGATCAGCTTCAGAAAATCCTTTCTGGAGATTGAATACGAGCAGTGGTCGAAAGTCCTGCGGGTCAACCTCGACGGCGTGTTCCTCTGCGCTCAGCAAGCGATCAGAAGAATGCAGGATCAGAAGTCGGGTGTGCTGCTATTCACCGCCTCGACCAACGGCATCGAGGGCCATCCGCTCTATGCCGACTACAACTCCTCGAAGGCTGGCGTGATCCTGCTGGCCAAGACACTGGCTCTGGAGTTCGCGCCGTGGCTGCGGGTCAACGCGGTTTGCCCGGGATATGTGATGACGCCGATGCAGGAGTCCGAGTACACGCCTAAGATGCTCGAGGAGGTGAACGCCGGGATACCGCTGAACCGCCATGCGTCGCCAGAGGAGGTCGCCGCATTCTTCGTTTTCCTGGCATCGAAAGAGGCCGCATATATCACTGGCCAGGCCCTGCCGATCGACGGCGGCGAAACCTCCGGCCAGTATTTGAAAAGCTCGGATAAATAACGGACTCCCTGATTTCTCTTTGCCCGGAGGGCGTCGGAAATGTCTGAATTTTCTGAAATCGGAAGCTTGCTTTCGCTTGAGGGCAAGGTCGCAGTAATAACAGGCGGTTCATCGGGCATTGGCCGCGGGACGGCCCAACTCCTGGCATTCGCAGGCGCAGGGATCGCGATTCTCGACATCGACGAGGCAGGCGGCATGGAAACAGTGCGCGAGATAGAAGCCGGCAGCGGGGCAGCCCGGTATTACCGCTGCGATGTCACCAGCGACGAGGATTGCAGGAAGGCCGTCGATGCGGTTGCCGCCGATTTCGGCAGGATCGACATCCTCTTCAACAACGCCGGCGTCGCGATCCGCAAGAACATCGTCGACATCAGCGAGGAGGAATGGGACCGCGCGATCGATATCAACCTCAAGGGAGTTTTTCTGGTGTCGCGCCACGTCATTCCTCACATGAAGCGCAACGGCGGTGGCAGCATCATCAACGCCGGGTCGGGCTGGTCACTCAAGGGCGGACCCGACGCCGTCTCCTACTGCGCCTCGAAGGGCGGCGTGCTGAACATGACACGAGCGATGGCGATCGATCACGGTGCGGATAACATCAGGGTCAACTGCGTCTGCCCCGGCGATGTCGACACCCCTCTTTTGCGCAGCGAGTGTGAGCAGCTCGGCGCGGATGAAAAGGTTTTCTTCAATGAAGCCGCCGATCGCCCGATCCGCAGAGTAGGGACGCCGGAGGATGTTGCCAAAGCTGTACTCTTCTTTGCGAGCGAGATGTCGTCCTGGGTTACGGGCGCCCACCTGGTTGTCGACGGAGGCGGCTTGGCTTGACCGCTCAATTCTAAGGAGAAGTACGGAAATGGGTAAAAAGGACTTCGTTCACCCCTACATTCCCAATTCGGTGCCTGAGGTGAGAGAGGCGATGCTCGAGGAGATCGGGGTGAAGGATATCG
>CBFCZO010000042.1:0-23090 GCA_965602675.1 uncultured bacterium
CACGACGGCGGTCACTGGATGGGCGCAACCAGGATGGGCACAGGCCGCAACAATTCCGTGACCGACAGTTTCGGGAGGGCGTGGGACCATCCGAATCTTTTCGTAGCCGGGGCGTCGCTCTATCCCACATGCACGCCGTTCAACCCCCTGGAAGCCTCGGTGGCGCTGGCTCTGCGCGCCATTCCGGAGATTGAAAGACACATAAGGGAATCGGCTTGAATATGGGCAAGCGCAGGATATTCAGATTGAGCTACCTGATTGTGGTGCTGCTGACCCTCGGCCTCCTGTTGTTGTTCAATTACTTCGACACCGCCACCACCAGTTCCGGCTATTGCCTTTCCTGCCACGAAATGAACACCGCTATTGGGGAAGGGTGGCACAATTCGCGCCACTTCACCAACGATCTCGGCATGGTGGCCGAGTGCAGTGATTGTCACGTGAATCCGGGAGCCGTCGGATTTCTCATGTCGAAAGCCTGGCCGGCGGTCAGGGACCACTACGTGCATCTCTTCGGCGAGGCCGATCCGGCAAGGATGGATTGGGAAGGATTGCGCGCCCGCGCACGAATGACGATTAACAACGAGGCCTGCAAGCGTTGCCATGACAAGCTGACCGATTCGCTGGTGTCAAAAGCCGCGATGGAAGCTCATGCGGCGGCCGAAAGAGCCGGAGAAGCAGAGTATCCCAACTGCCTCACCTGTCACGTGGAGCCCATGCATCCGGCCATGCCCGCCTGGAACAGGGATGCCGGCTTAACCCTGATGTTTTCGCACGTCGAGGTGGAGAGCCACAACTTGCCGGATAACTTCTACGTGATCGTCGACGACGGCGTTTATGACGTTACCCAGTTTCGCAAGTACCATTCCGGGGGCGGCTGGTGCTTCGCGGCCGGCGAAGACACCACAGCGGCTTGCAGAACCTGCCATCAGGGCCCGGAGGGAACGGACCACCTCACGTATCTTGATTCATACGGAGTTCCCCAGGATTACAACCTGCTCGCATACCAGATTCCGAAGATCAGGATCGGCACCCTGGTAAATACACGCAACCCGCATAGTCAGTATTTCGTCGAACAGATCAGTTTGATGAAGATCAGTCCTGGGCTGGATCGCTTTCAACTTCAGGATGACCTCGGGATTACAAAACGTTACGTTGTAGGCAATAGGGGAGCGTTGCGGGAGAGGGGCGACCGATAACCTCTACCGAGCTGCCGGCGAAACTAGTCTCAAAAGATTCTCCCATAATACACTGAGTCTCGACCTGCCGAGGTTTGACGGGGTGTACCTCTTTCCTGACCTGGGACCGGTTTTGTCGATCCTGCTTGCGGCGGCAAAAGCGAGGCGTAGGCGGGAGGCCGGTTCCAACGACTCATCTGCTGAAACAAAAAACCGCCGCCCGGGTACCCAGGCGGCGGTTGTCACTTCGAATCCAATCAGGCTTAATCGTCGATGTTGTAGATCGTAAAGTTGGTCACGATCAATCCCGAGGGGTTGTTATACTTGGCGTTGTGGTAGCGCCCGCCGAAGGAGATGATCGGATCGGGGTTGTAGTAGGGGGCGTTCTTGGTGACCTCGGCCTCCGGCCTCCACGGGTTGATGATCTCGCCGTCAACCCACACGTCAAGTCGGCTGCCGCCCGTGGGGGTTGTGAGCTGCATCAGCTTGATGTGGTACTTACCACGCCAGTCCCAAAGCCTAATTGATTTGGCCTCGATGGCCTCCAAGCCGCCCTGTGTACGCTCGTAACGACCGTCTTTGTTCTTGTCGACCATAAAGTGGATGTTGACGCATCCCGGACCGTTGAGGTACCTGTTTCCGCGGAAGATGAACTCCAGCCTGCCGCCGTTCCAGCGCCAGTCGTCCTGCCGGCCGACTGCGTTGTAAAGGGAGAATATAATTCCCTTGTTATATAGATCCATGCCGAAATCTTCGACATCGAACTCGACCACAAATCCATTAGTATCCAGGTCGGGGATAGGATACCAGGCCTGCTCCTGGTCGATCGCGGCCGTATAGTCCAGGCGCTCGAGGTAGAAGATGCCCTGCGACGGACCCATGTACTTCTGGCCGCCTGCGTAGAGCTTGTGCTCTTTCGGATCGTAAGCGAAGCTGCTGAGGCCGTTGAAATCGACGTCGATATCTTCCTCCAGGTTGCCATTCTTCGAGTTGGCTATTGTTAGAGTGTATGTCCCTGGAAGCAGGCCGGAGAAAACGAATGTCTGGGTCGTTTGGTTAAAGTGGTTGGCTTTCAGCTCGGTCCTCTTGGGTGCGCTGACCGGCTCCTCTCCTTTGTTCCTTTTCTTGAGCAGAAGAGTTGCGTCGTCGACGCTGATATCCTTGAATCCCGGCATCTTCCGGTACTTGACCATCACGATGCCTTCTTCGGGGATGTTTCTGAAGCCGATCTTGCGCCAGTTGCGGCCGTTGTCGAGGAAGCTCACCATTGCTAGGAAATTCTGGTCGTCGAGCTTTTCGACATAGGCTAGAGAGCTTTGTTTATCAGCAGCGCTGCTGGGGTGAACGCTGTGAGAATAGTTTCCGAATCTGCCGTCGAAGACAACGAAGTGGTGGAAATGAACTGTATCGTCCTTTTTCATGAAAGCGTTGAGGAGTCCGTATTCTTCTTCAACGATCTCGTCGTCGCGGCTGATGAACGTCACTGCATCGATGTACTTGCCGTCCGAACGCTCGCGATACATGTTGCTGGCGCGGAGCTTCTCGTCCATATCAAACAGCCAGTTGTTGCCCGGCTCCAGGACGCCCAGCATCGCGAGCTTGTTGGTGTAGGCGCCGTAGTCGGTATCCACCACCAGCTCTTCCAGCACCTCAGGATCGGCCGTCGAGCCGTAGAAAGGCGTTTGTATGTAGCACACCTTCGCGACGTTATCGTCGTAGGATCCCCTTTGCTTGTTGAATTCCTCGCCATAGTTGAGCAAATAGGCTTGGACGATCAGGCCCCCGAACGAATGAGCCACGATGTGCACTTTGTCGGTGTCGTACTCGTCGAGGACTTTACGGATCTCTATGCCGAGTAATGTAGCCATGATGCCGAGGTGGTCCTTGTTCTTGTGGTTTACATACTCAGCCTTCTTCGAGTACGCGTTGAAATCCATCACCTCGACATCGAAGTAATACTTCTCGAGGTATTCTTCCAGCTTTCCGAACGCGTCATCCCCAGGACCCTCTCCAAGGCCGTGCACAAGCAGGACGGGGTAGTCGAGTTCGTCCGCCGGCTGGGCTTTGGTATCCTTCTCCATCGTCGCTGGGCTCAGGAAGAAGAGCGCGATCGCTGCGACTGCCATCGCCGCTAAAGTTGTGGTTCTCAGAAGTGCCTTCATTTGAGTTACTCCCCTTGCTAAGGATTTGTTTGAATCAGTACTCTCCGATACTCCAACCTATATATTTTGTAGGTGCAATCGTACCCCAAATCGAGGATTGTGTCAAGCTGGGCTATTACGAAAGAGCATTGTATAGCGGTAGTTTACGGGGCCTTTACACTCCCGATTCCCCGTTTTACGGCCGTGGCCGGAGACAAGATGCGCGACAGTGCCGGAGCGCGGCTCGGAGATGGGCGGAAACAGGGCTTTTCCAACCCTCCGATGATTTTTTTGTGGACTGATCAGAACAATTTGGATGGAATAGCCACTCAAGACATCCCGTAGCCGTCTATGAGATATCGCGAGGAAAGGAACCGAACATGCTCGAAGCTGGAAAAAAAGCTCCCGATTTTTCGCTGCCGAATCAGGACGGCGAGACCGTAAGCCTCTCCGATTTCGCTGGCAAGAAAGTCGTCCTCTATTTCTATCCCAAGGACAATACCCCGGGCTGCACCACCGAGGCCTGCGAGTTCCGCGATTCCCACTCAGTATTCGAAAAACTCGACGCCGTCGTACTTGGCGTCAGCAGCGACTCCGTCAAGTCGCACGCCAAATTCCGCGATAAATACGAGCTGCCGTTCCACCTCCTGGCCGATACGGAGAAGAAGGTACACAAGGCCTTTGGAACTTGGCTGGAGAAAAAAATGTACGGCAAGGTCTATTTCGGCACGCAGAGAGCCACCTTTGTTATCGACGGCGAGGGGATAATCCGTCACGTGTTTCCCAACGTGAAACCGACGGGGCACGCTGAAGAGGTCGAGGGAGTGCTCGCCACCCTCTGATCACACTGGTTTGAGGTCTCCAGATCGAGGCGGCCTGCAGTCTTTCGTCCATCATTGGTAATGTATTTGTTATACTGATTACATGTGCCGCACTCTTTCGTCGAGTAAAAGAGTTTCGAATTGTTGTTAGGCCGCGTATTTGCTCGATGAAGTGTAATTTCAGCCAGGAGGTATTACCTATATGTTAAAAAAAACCTCCCTTCTTTCGGTCGCTCTTATTATCAGCGCTGTCTTGGTAGTCGGAGCGCCGGCTCAGGAAGACCAATCTCGTCCGCAACGTTATAAGAAGACTGAATTCCAGAAACATGTCGCTGTCAACTACATCATTCTCGATGTGATCGTCACTGGCCGGGACGGCAATTACGTGCGAGATCTGACGAAGGACGATTTCGAAATCTTTGAGAATGGCAAAAAAGTTGAGATCGAGAGCATCGACGAGTACCGGATGATTGATCTTGGACTCGAAGATACTGAAGATATTTTCGCTGCTGAAATGCAGCCTGTCGAGCAGCCGCCGCGAAATATCATTATCCTCTTCGATCTCTTCTTTTCCTCAACCCACGGCATCAAGCGGGCTGTCGAGACCGCCGAAGAATTCGTCACCAACAAGATTCAGCTGGGCGATAAGGTCATGGTCCTCAGCTATTTCAACAGCCTGAGAACAATCCAGCCGTTTACCAGTGATAAGTTCAGGGTGATTAGGTCGATGCGCGAGGTGGGATTCGCCACCGACCTGATGAACGCAAGGCCCGAGACGCCTTCCGGCCAGGATCTTGCCCAGTTTTCGTCAAACCCTCTCTCCCCGGCAGAGGGAGAAGGCTCGGCCTCGGCCGACTTGGCCGAAATGGAGGCAAGCCTGAACGTGCACAACTATCTGCTCAGCATGCAGTCGCTTGCCAAGGCGCTCAAGTACCAACCCGGCCGCAAGACGCTGATTCTCCTCAGCGAAGGCGTCAATTTCGACCTGATCGATCCGACAAACCTCAACCTCGATAAGCTCGGCCCGGGCGGCAGGGCGTATACGACACCGGACCGGCCGGTGGTTTCCGTCTCCAGGGTCTCCGAATACAGAGCGATGGTCGAGCAGCTCAACGACGCCAAGATCTCTCTATACACAGTCAACGTCAGCGGCCTCACCGCCTCCGCCGATGCAAGCAAACGAATGGCGGATGCAGATCTGATTACGCGACAAATAGATTTGCTGTCGGATGACGATAACCGTAAGAGGAGGCAGGACTTCCTTTCCAACATCTCCGTCGACACCGGCGGCCGCGCTTACTTTAACGCTAACAACATCCTCGCACTGCTCAACAAAATCGAGGTCGACATCAGCAACTACTACATCCTCGGCTATCGCTCCAGCTTCGATCCGAAGCGTAGCGAGCGCCGCAAGGTCTCGGTTAAAACTAAGCAAGGCGGTATGAGGGTGCAGCACCGAAAGGGCTTCTATACACCTCGACCCTTCAAGTCGCTCGACAAGGAAGAGATGGATCTGCACCTCACCGAGGGCTTTCTCAGCCGCAGTTCAATCAACGATCTTGATGTGAACGTGGATTACCAGTTCGTCCGTCCGGCCTTCGACAAGCTCGATGCGATTGTCAGCCTCTACCTGCCCTTCGAACAGCTGACCCTGGACAAGGGCAGGATCCTATTCGAGGTGCTCGTATCAAACCTCAACGATCAGGGCAAGATTTTCAGCAGTGTGCACAAGCTTTACTCGCTCAAGCAGGCCGAGATACCGGCGCTGAAGGAAAAGGGCCTGAGATTGGTGGAGACTCTCGCTTCGGATAACGGAGTAAACAGGATCAGAATCGCACTGCGCGACAACATCAGCGGCAAGCGCTCGTATCTCTACTACAACTATAGATTCATACCCGATGAATCGGACGACTCCCTCCTGCTGTCCCAGCCGTTTTTCTTCGATCCCGACGACCACAGCCGCTCGGTTGATGAATTTGGGCTGAAGGTGGAGAAACTCAAGGCTTGGAACGAGAATCACCCCGGTGGATATGATTACCTGACGCACCCGACGGAGGGAGCCCTTTTCCCCATTGTTGATCCGGTCTTCAAATCGGGCGACACAGTGAGCTTCCTGGTGGTTCTCAAGAACCTGGAGGATGCGAGCACGCGTGAGATGGAACCGCGGTTCGATTTCGCCATCAGCCCTGTTCCCACTGACGACTCGCAACGAGAATACCGCAGGTTCAATCCGGTCCAGTACATGTACGGGCTGCGCACGGGCGACGGCCTCGTGGTCCTGGCCAGTTTCCGCATCGGCGGTCTCGATCCCGGCCTATACGATGTGGTGGTAACCGCCACAGAGAGCGAAGCGGCGCGCAGCGCGGCAAGCTTTGCTCGCTTGCTTGTGTCGGAGTAAAGAATCACCGCCGGTCGGCAGGATAGCGGGCGCATCAACTCACAGCGCACGCATTCTTATACCCTGATCAAGAAGTTGCTTTCGCATCGATAACATCATCTGCCTCGTTTCGCGTCTTTTATTGTTAACCGGGTAATATTGCAGCTGGTGTTATCCCGCTTACTTGGATTTGGATTATAGGGGATGATAATATCAGTGTGTCGCGCCGTTAATCAGTTGGATCACGTGTAATTGTTTATCACACGCCGAAGGTAGAATCGAAATGGCTAAAAAAACCTGCATCATCTCTTTTGTTCTTCTTCTCTGCGCGGTCTTCTTGGCGGGCACACTCGCCCAGGAGGATACCGCCCGTCCCCAGCGGCACAAGAAGACCGAGTTTGAGAAGTACATTGCAGTTAACTACATGCTGCTCGACGTGATAGTCACCGATCGCAGAGGCAATTACGTCCGCGACCTTACTAAGGACGATTTCGAGATATTCGAGAACGGCCGGAAGGTCGAAATCGAGAGTATCGACGAGTACCGCATGATCGACCTGGATCTCGAGGATATCGATAGCATGATGGCCGCCGAGATGCAGCCGGCCGAGCAACCGCCGCGCAATATCATTATCCTCTTCGACCTCTTTTACTCGTCCACATACGGGATCAAACGGGCCGTCGAAACCGCGGAGGAATTCATCCTTAACAGAATTGAGTCCGGCGATAACGTCATGGTACTCAGCTATTATCAAGGCCTTCGCACGATCCAGCCCTTCACCAGCGACAAGTTCAGAGTGATCAGGGCGATGCGCGAGATGGGCCTCGCCACCGATCTGCTCAACGCAAGGTCCGAGCCGCTTTCCGGAAGGGACCTCGTCGAAAACACCTCGCTGCTGGCCGACAGGCCTTTCGAAGGGCAGGAGAGCGAAGGCTCGTCCCAGTCGGATATCCGTGAATTCGAAGCCAGCATGAACGTCCGCAACTACCTGCTGAGCATGCAAACGCTGGCCAAGGCGGTCAAATTCCGGCCGGGGCGCAAGACGGCCATCCTTCTCAGCGAGGGCATCAATTTCGACCTGATCGACCCCACTAACATGAACCTTGAGAAGTACGGTCCGGGCGGAAGGCTGGTGAGATCGGCCGACAGGCCGGCCATCTCGGTCTCACGCTTCGCCGAATACAAGGACATGGTCGAAGCGTTGAACGACGCCAAACTGTCCCTCTACACCATCAATGTCGGCGGCCTTACCGCTCCCGGGGATGCAGGCAAGCGCATGGCGGAAGTTGACAACCTCTCGCAGCAGGCGGATTTCAAGTCGGATGTGGACAACCGCAAGCAGAGGCAGGACTTCCTCTCCAGCGTTTCCTCGGAAACCGGAGGCCGCGCTTATTTCAACGCAAACAATATCTTACAGCTGCTCAACCGCATCGAGATCGACATCAGCAACTACTACATCCTCGGCTACCGCACCAGCTTCGATCCCAAGCGCAGTGAATACCGCAAGGTCTCGGTCAAAACCAGGCAAGGTGGCTTGCGGGTGCTGCACCGTAAGGGATTCTTAACCCCTCGACCCTTCAAGTCGCTGGACAAAGACGAAAAGAGCATGCACCTCACCGAAGGATTCCTCAGCCGTAGCTCAATCAATGATCTCGACGTGAAGGTCGGTTTCGAGTTCGTGCGGCCGGCAACCGACAAGCTCGACGCCATCGTCTGTTTCCAGGTGCCCTTCGAGAACCTGGCCCTTGATAAAGGTGCGCTCGATTTCGAAATCCTGGTCTCGAACCTCAATGACGAGGGCAAGATCTTCAGCAGCGTTCACAAGCTCCTCTCGCTGCAGCAGGCCGAGATACCGGCATTGCGGGAAAAGGGACTTCGAATAATTGAAACCCTGACCTCCGACGAGGGATTCAATCGCATCAGGATCGCCTTGCGCGATAACAACAGCGGCAAGCGCTCCTATTTCTACTACAACTACAGATTCATGCCCGAGGAGTCCGATGATTCGCTCTTGCTGTCCCAGCCTTTGTTCTTCGATCCGGACGACAAGCGCCGCTCCGTCGATGAGTTTGGCCTCGATGTCGAAACCTTGGATAGCTATAACGAAAATCCTGCCAGCGGTTATGATTATCTGACCCATCCCACCGAGGGGGCCGTCTTCCCGCTCGTAAATCCGGCTTTTGAGCAGGGCGCCGATGTGAATTTCCTAGTGGTTCTCAGGAACCTTGCGAAAGAGCTCGCCCGGGAGTCGGCACCGCAGTTTGAGTTCGCCATCAGCCCCGTGCGCGATGAGGAATCTCAGCGCGAATACTACAGAGTTAATCCCGGCCAGCAGATATACAAACTGCGCACCGGCGGCCTCGTTCTCATGGCGAGTTTTCCACTCGGCGATCTGGAGCCCGGCTACTACGATCTGGTTGTCATTGCATCGGAAAGCGATACCCAGCGCAGGGCGGCAAGCGTCGCTCGTTTAAAAGTAGTGGAATGAGAAATCTCCACCGGCAAATGAATAGCGGGCGCTATCGCTGATAGCGCCCGCTTTGCTATGCTCAATTCAGAAACTTGCTAGAGTGCCGTAAGCATCTCGTTGGCTTTGTCGTTCTCTCCGTATTTATTCTCTGCGTCGAGCTCGAGATAGCGGTTCAGGTGAGTCCTGGCCTCGTCATTGCGGGCGTTGAATGCCAGCACCTTGCCGAGATAGTAATGAACCAGCGCTCGAGAATCGTCAGCGGAGACCAGGCCGTTCAAGTGTGCCACCGCGCCGTCCCACTTCTCCATCATGTCATCGATCATCGCCTTTGCGTTGGAAGAGGCAGGGCCGGCGGGATCGACCTCTATGTACTTGATCAGCATATTAACGGAGTCGGCATAATTGTCCTGCAGGTTGTATAACGTGCCGACGTAGAGGTAGGGCATCGGCTTCGTCGGATCGAGCGCGATGGCTTTGTTGTAGTACTCGACAGCCACCTCGTAATTCTCGATGAATCGCGCTACGTCGGCGATCTGGCCGATTACGTAATACAAGTCCGGCTTGACCTCGGCTGCCTTGATATACCAGATGAGGGCTTCCTCGAAATTTCTCTGGGCAAGATAGACTTCGGCCACGTAGATCAGGGCGTTTTCGTTATCGGGATTGTGCTCGAGAGCGATTCTGTAATGCTCCAGCGCCTTATCGTAATCTTCCTTGCCTTGCAGAATTATTCCGATGTTGAGATGCACCTCGTAGAGGTCGGGATAATCAGCTACCAGCTGCTCGAATATCGCAAGTGCCTCATCGAAGTTGCCTGCCTTGAACAGCTCGACGCCCTCGTTGTATTTCTCGCTGATTTCCGGGGACACCGTCCCTTCTTCGCGCTTTATTTTAACGAGTTTTGCGTTCATAGTTATTTTGACTGCAGTGCTGCTGAGTCTCCTCGAGATCTGAAAAGGCTCATACCCGTACTTCTCAAACTGGAAGGCGGCAAGTCCGGGGACAAGACCGGTAATCGTGTATTTCCCCTTTTTATCAGTTGTGTCGGTGATCTTTGTGTTCGGCTGGTTAACCATGAATGCAGTTATTTCTACGCCTTCGATTGGTTCTCCCGTTTCTGCTTCGGTAACGGTGCCGCTCACGCGCCGCACGTTCTGCGCTTGAGCGAATACTGCGAAGGCTATTAGTAATACAATAACCGCAATTACCATACGCGGCGAATTTCTCATAAGTCTCCTCCTGAGAGTCCTGCTAATGTTTGACACCCACTACGTAAACAGGTTCGCCCTACCGCTCCTCGTTTTCGGGAGCTTTCTGCAAATACTCCAGACGGCTGGAGATTAACGGTTGTATTGGTTCAATGTCCAGCGATCGCCGCCAGATCTCAATTGCCTTGGCATCGTTGCCGGCGAAACGGTAGGCTTCGCCGAGCGGATTTAACGTCTCCACCGAATCGCCTTCCAGCAGGCGCACCTGCTCGTAATAGGCGATTGCCTTGTTATACCGGCCCGTCTGCAGGTGAAGCATACCCAGGCGCCGTTTCCAATCGGGATTCTGAGTATCACGTAGTGATGTCTCCAGCAACACCTCGATTGCCTGCTCGTGATCGCCGGTCTCTATCAGAGCATCGGCATAAAGCGAGGCAAGCTCTTTATCCTGCGGCCATTGCCTCACGGCCGCGCCAAGGAGGCTGGCGGCCAGTGCGTACTCTTTCAAATTGAACAGCTGCGTGGCTTTGTCCAGCGCCGGACGCGGCCCGGTGAAGTCGATTGTGCCGCCATAGTTAATGAGCGGCTCTGAGAACAGGCCGGACCTCATCAGCGGAATCTCTCTTGAAATCGCCTTGGCCGTTTCGTCGTCCTGCCGCGCTGAAATTTCCAGCCTGTAATTGCCCAGGGGAATTTCAGTAGTGTCCAACCTCCAGAAAACGGAGGCTGTTCCCAGCTCGTTGAACAAATCGGCGCCCAACGGATAAACCGACTCGAGGACCATCTCGTTCTTGTCATCGAGCAGCCTGTAGGTGACCTCCACGGAGTCACCTTCCTCCAGCGCAGCGTGTATCTGATAGAAAACTCCGATTTGCTGCCCCTGTGGAACCGAATCGGCCAGGATCGGGTGGAACTTCAACGCATAGAATGCAAAAGGCGGTATTGCGGAGGGGCGGATCGGCTCGCCGCTCTCGGAGCGGTCGTAGAGCACGGGCTCGCCCACATCGAGACTCCGTGTCCTGTAGGATGGAACGTGGACTTTGCCCGTAGCCAGATAGTATACCCTGGCTACCTTGTTGCGCACAGTCAGCGTTACGTCGTAGTCGCCTGGGAGTAAAAGCAAGTTGTCTTCGAAGGCCAGGCCGCTCCGCTTGAAATTGTTCATTTGCTCCGGAGTGATATCCTGGTCTATCGCGCGCTCGACTGAGGCGACCTGAGTCCCGTCGTCCGTTGTGGCGGTCAGCACGACCTCGAGGGCCGTGTAAACGTTGTTCTCATACTGGCCGTAATCGAGCACTTGGGCAGGGAAGAAGAATGAGTAGTTCAAAGTGCTGTCGCCGCTGGCTAGCTTGATAACCGAGAAAGCCGCGGCGAGGTTTGACGAATCGAATGAGAAGCGGGTCTCAACCCTCGGATCCCCGCGCAATATGCGCTCGGCGTACTCTGCATCCCGCCTGTAATTCGGAATGTTCTCGATCTGGCTCATGAGCTGGATGGAGGAGAGCGATGGCCGCCTGGCGGTCCAGACGTCCTCCTGTTCGGACGGAACCAGGCTGATCGATGCCTGGGCGAGCTCGAAATCGATATCGGCGATGATCGACGCCGCCTGCTCGAATGATTCACCGGCGCTCATGAAAATCAGCTGCTCGGGCCCATGCATCGTCGGATCGTACTGGATGAGGTCGCCCACGCTCCATTTCTTGAAGAAAATCACGTAGAAGAACGGCGGCACGCCCAGCATTGGATCAGCATCGTAGAACCAAAGCTCCAGCGGCACGAGCTTGCGGTCGCCGTAGTAATTACGTCGCTGCTTCGGCTCGCCGAGCAGGATATAAATCCTCCCGCGGTCGGTTTTCCAACCCGGCTTGGCCGTCTCCCGTCCCAGCCACTTGTTGGCGTAGTCGATCCGCTTGTAGTGCTCTTCCTTGAACTCGTTCTTGTCGGTGCCGGGAGTGGGATCGCGCTGCAGCCAGAACTCCTCCTTGAAGCGGTCGCGCTGCGCGCTCGACTTGAGCTGGCGGAATATCCTCTTCTCGTCATCCGAGATGATGTAAACAGCCTCCTCCTCAAGCCACTTGCGGTAACGTTCCGGCATGTCGTCGGCAACCGCTTGCGGCGTTGCCAGGCTCAGAGTTGCGCTCACTATCAGTTCAATCATCATAACCCTGCGAGTTTAGCATAATCAGCGTATCCAAGGCATGTCATTATCATGACACTTTAAAGCACTTACGGGTTTACAAGGGGCAGAAAATAACCTCCGAGGTTTCCCCCGGAGGTTATCTGTGGCGCTCGTTTTCCGCCTAGAAGATCAGACGGACACCAACCTGGTAGATGCGCGCGTCGGCAATCGTAGTCGGCTCGAGGTAGGTCGACTGGTCGATGCGGGTCGACACATAGGAAGAGGTGTAATCCGAGTTGGTCAGGTTGAAGACGTCGAAGATCAAACCGGCGCGGTAGCGGCTGAAGAGGATGAACGACTTCTCCAACCGCAGGTCGATGTTGAACTGGCTGTCGTAGCGGTCCGAGCCGTCCCGCGGCTTGGTCAGCACCGAGAAGTCCTGACCGGACGGGCGGTAGTAGATGCCGTAGGGCTGGCCGCTCATCCAGGTGAATGCCGGGCTGATGTAGATGTCGAACGGCGCGATGTAGGTGCCGCTGACCTTGATCACGTGCGTGCGGTCGAGCGAGGAGAGGGTGCCCTCCATGTTCACCCACAACGTGGGGACGTTGTAATCGGTGTAACCCTGCACGACACCGTAGCCCATCGCCGTCGGGGTCTTGGAGCGGCTGAGAGTGTAGTTGGCCTTGATGTTCCAGTTGTCGCTCATCCGCTTGTTGACCTCGAAAATCAGGCCCCAGAAGCTGCGGCTCGGGTCGCCGAGGACGCCGTAATCGCCCTCCTTCGGGTTGCTGTAGCGGACGGGATCATTGTAGATGAAGTCGTAATAGTAGACGCCGCTGTAGGAGCCTCTGGAGTTGCTGAAGTTCTCGGTACCCTCGGTCCAGGTGGCGTTGGGGTAGATCGCGCCCACCAGGCTCTTGTCGTGACGCCAGATGAAGGTCACCGAACCGGCGATGTTCTCCATCAGCTCGCGCTCCAGCGCGACCATGATGCCCTCGGTGTAGCTGTTCTTGGTGTCCGGATCCCACTCGACGGCGCCGGGGGTCGTGCCGCCTGAAGTTTGATACACATACCAATCCGTCCCGTTCCATCTGTACTGGACGGTCGGCGGAGTGATGGTGACCAGGGCGCGGTCGACTCCGGCGGTCACCCCCTCGAAGTAGCGGCCGTAGAAGCCGCGCAGCACCGTCGAGCCGTCGCCGAGGAGGTCGTAGGCGAAGCCCAGGCGCGGGGCGATGTCGGTGTACTTGCGGAAGCTCTCGTTGCCCAGCAGGCCGGGAGCATCGGGCGTGCCGGTCTTCGTCCACCAGCGGTCGAAGCGGATGCCCGGGTTGATCGTCAGCCGTTCGTTGACGCTCCAGCTGTCCTGCACGAAGCCGGCGAAGCGCTGCAGCGTCGAGCGGCTGTCGTACTCGCCGTAGTCGTACCAGCGATAGGGTGTGTCGCCCTTGGGCCGGTAGTAGTGGCGATTGTAGTAGTAGCGGCCGCTGACGCCGCGGTCGTACTCCACGCCGATCTTCATCGAGTGGCTGCCGTACAGATCGTCGTTGAAGTAGTTCACCGTGCCCAGCATCGTGTCGCGCGGGCGGTCGTAGATGTCTTTCTTGTCGTTGGTTTCCTCCAGCATGTAGCCGGTGTTGTAGTCGATGTAAATGCCGCCGCTCGCGTTGCGGCCTTCCAGGCTGAAACCGCCCTTGAACTTGCTGTAGCGGGCCTCGACCACGATGTTACTGTTGACCACGAAGCTGTGCAGCAGCAGCCAGGTGCGGCCCTCGGAGACCTGCTTGTAGAGGGTGCCGTCGAAGTTGGTGCGCCACGAGCCGTAGGCCACGCGGTAGGGGCGGTCGCGGACGTAGTCGGTGTAGTTGAAGCTGGTGATGTTGCGGTCGTCCCAGCGGCCGGTGAACTTCAGGTTCCAGATCGTCGGCAGGTAGTCGGCCTGGATCGCGCCGGTGATGATCTCCTGCTGGTGCTTCTCATTGGAGTAGTTGTAGGTGCCGAAGAACCACAGCTTGTCCTTCAGGATCGGGCCGCCGAAGGCGACGTTCGGATCCATGATGTCGTCGCCCGACGGGGCGGTGAAGCCGTACTCGCGGTATTTGCCGGTGTTGTCGCTGATCCAGTCGAGTTCCTGGTGGAAGTAGTTGAACTCGCCGTGGAACTCGTTGCCGCCGCTCTTGGTCACCACGTTGATGACGGCGCCGGTGAAGTTGTTGTACTCGGCCGGTGAGCCGAACATCGCCACGTCGACCTGCTCGACAGCCTCGAAGTTGACGCGGGCGAAGACGGTCTTGGTCGCCACGTCGTGGATGATAGCGCCGTCCTGCGTCAGAGCGTTGGCGCCTTCTTGGGGCGCGCCGAGAGCGGAGTTGTCGGTGAAGCCGGCGGTCAGGTTGGGCATGCTCCAGATGTTGCGCTGGTTGGGCATGTTCTCCAGGAAGGTGGTGTCGAGCCTGTCGCCGATGCCCGAAGCGGTTTTGTCGACCACGGGGCCCTCGCCGGTGATCACTACGACCTGCTCGAACTCGGAGGGCTGCAACGCCTTGTCGACGTTCAGAGTGATGTTGAAGTCGAGCACGATGCCCTTCTGGTCGACGGTCGAGTAGCCCTCTTTCTCAAACACGAGGTCATAGGTGCCGACCGGCAGCAGCACGAAGCGGTACATGCCGCGGTTGTTCGTCGTGGCCGTCATTGTTGTGCCGATCAACGCCTTGGAGCTGAGGGTCACCTTGACACCCTCCACCGCCAGCCCCTCTGCCGTCGTAATCGTACCGACGATGCGGCCTTTGTTGCTCTGCGCAGCCGCCACGGTAGCGACGAGCAGAATAAGTAATACAGGAAGAAATTTTCTCATCCGAACCTCCTTTAGAGTGTTGATCAAATTCCTTGTCCGCGCTAACAGTGTTGGAACTGCCGATTAAAAAATGTGAAATGGCTTACACACAAAGCCGCGAGCGACGGCGATTCTGTTAGCGCAGTTTTGACCAACAATGTAAATGTTTCTGGGCACAAGGAAACACGTTCCTCGTATTAAACTATGCACATGTCGTGCCGGGGGGGGGCGGTTCTCATCACTTGTAAAACAGGGTGTCTAAGTTAGCATTTGAGGATTATTCAAGCGGACTGTAAGTCATTATTCCTCTGGGCATTGCGTCATCTCAAGCGATTAGTTACATATTACATGGCTATTTTTTCCTGCCACGTTCTAGACAACCAATGTCTCTCTTGTATTTCAGTCAATCCATTATATTGGATTGATCCTACTTTTTTGGATGAAAATGCCCCTCTGACATTAGGGAAATCAGTGGGTGTTCGCCGAAGTTTTATTTAATACTTACAACCATAAGATTTGGGATTTTACAGGCAGTTGCTGTGTTGTTGATGCGCGGGTTAGTCCGAGCACGGAATCGCTTGTTAAGACTTCAATATTATGTTCGCTTCCGCACGTCATCTCCATGCGGCCGCGATCTCTGATAGAGATAGAATATTCTTTAACAAGATCTCCAGTTGCGGAATGGGCCACATGTTCGGGCCGTCGCAGAGTGCGTTGTCCGGATCGGGATGCACCTCCAGGAAGAGTGCATCCGCCCCGGCGGCGACGGCCGCGCAGGCTAGAGTAGGGATGAAACGTCTCAGGCCTCCGGACCGGTCTCCCGCTCCGCCGGGGAGCTGAACGCTGTGCGTAGCGTCGAAGACTGCGGGCACGCCCGCGTCCCGTATCACAGGTAAGCTCTTCATATCGACCACAAGATGATTGTAGCCGAAACTGCTGCCCCGCTCGGTAACCATAACGCGCTCGTTGCCGGTCGAGCGTATTTTGGCAACGATGTTGGGCACCTCCCAGGGAGAGAGGAACTGACCCTTCTTGACGTTGACGGCGCGACCCGTTCTGCCTGCAGCGAGCAGCAGATCAGTCTGGCGGCAGAGGAAAGCCGGTATCTGGACGATGTCAGCCACCTTGGCGGCCTCGGCAGCTTGCTCGGGAGAATGAATGTCCGTCAAAACGGGGATGTCGAATTGCTTCTTTATCTCCGAAAGAATCTGCAGGCCTTCCTCCGGTCCGGGGCCACGGAAGGAGTCCACGGATGTCCGGTTGGCCTTGTCGTAGGAGGACTTGTAAACCCAGGGGATTCCCAGGCGGCTCACAATCTCGGCTACCTGTTCGGCCGCTTTGAGCGCCAGCTCACGCGATTCTATTACGCACGGCCCCGCGATCAGCAACAGCGGTTTGCAGCTTCCGATCCCGATGCCGGGATGAACCTCGAAGGGAGGGACTTTCATAACCTTTCCCCGCTAAAATCCTGAAACAGTTTACACCAATAATCCGCAGGTTAAAATTCCTCACGGCCTGCAGGGGTAATTCTTGTTTTGCTTGGCTTACCGGCGTTTATCGCCTCCTTCAGCCCTGCTTGCTGATGCATCGGCACATTTCGGCTTCCCTTCGTAAAATCTCGCAGACTCCGACCGCTTAGTTCTCGCAGGGTGAGTAGGGGATATGTTAGACTTCCGCCGCTCGTTTCTGCGAGCACGTCCCGAGAACAGGAGCAGAAACATTGCCGAAAATAGATTTCTTCACTGATGAGGAGTATGCCGCGCTGGGCTTTCGCAGCGGTATCGAAATCCACCAGCAGCTCGACACAAAACAGAAACTGTTTTGCCGTTGCCCCGTCGGCCTCACCGACTGCAAGCCCGACATGCAGATCCTGCGGCACATGCGCCCGACCCTCTCCGAGCTGGGAGAGTATGACGGCACGGCATTAATGGAGTTTCGCACCCGCAAGCAGGTCATTTACCAGCTCTACAGCAACAGAACCTGCACCTACGAGATGGACGACACGCCGCCCTTCCCGATAAACATGGAAGCCGTCGACATCACCATCGAGATCGCCCTGCTGCTCAACTGCCGCATCGTCGACGAGATCCACGTGACGCGGAAGCAGTACCTCGACGGCAGCATCCCCACCGGCTTCCAGCGGACGGCGGTGGTGGGAGTCGAGGGTTGGGTGCCCTTCAAGGACAGGCGGATCAGGATCGCGATGGTGACGCTGGAGGAGGATGCCTGCCGCGAGGTGAGCGACATCGGCCACACCATTACCTTCAAGACCGACCGGTTGAGCACGCCGCTCGTGGAGGTGATCACATACCCCGATATGCGCTCGCCGAATGAGGTGGCGGAGGTCAACCGCCTGCTCGGCGATGTGATGCGCACCACCGGGAAGGTTAGGCGCGGCATCGGCACCGTGCGGCAGGACGTCAATGTGTCAATTGACGGGGGCACCCGCGTCGAAATCAAGGGTGTGCCGAAGATCGGCTACCACAAGGCTCTGACGCACTTCGAGGCAAAACGTCAGAAGGCGCTGTTAGAGCTCAGGGAGGAGAGCGAGCGCAGGGGACTTTCAAAAGAGAGTTTCGAGCCGCGGCGCCTGGATGTCACGGAGATCCTGCGCGGCACCGCCTGCGTTCCGATCCGCGCTGCGTTGGACAACGGAGGCATGGCCCTCACCGTGCTGCTGCCCGGCTGCGCCGGGCTCTTCGCCCGTGAAGTCCAACCCGGGAGAACTTTCGCGGACGAGGTGGCCGGGAGGATCAGAGTAGTCGCCTGCATCGACACCATGCCCAACCTGCTGCACAGCGATGACACCGGGCTGGCGTGTTTGAGCGAGCGGGAGTGGAGCACTCTGCGTGAAAAGCTCGGCAGCGGTGAAGACGACTTGATCGCCCTGGTTTTTGGCGAAGCGCTCGATGCCCGCACAGCGGCCGAGGAGGTCGAGAACCGCATGATGGAAGCACTCGGCGGCGTGCCCAATGAGACCAGACAGGCTCTGCCCGGCGGGCTGACCGATTTCGAACGCATCCTGCCCGGGCCTGACCGCATGTACCCCGACACCGACACGCCCCCGACGGCTATTGAACGCGCTCACGTGGAGAAGATAGAGGCAGCGCTGCCCGAGCGTCCCTGGGAACGGCAGCAACGATATATCAGCCTGGGTCTAGCTGCCGATGCCGCCGTCAGGTTATCGCGCTCGGAGCTGGGAACTGTCTTCGATCGGCTCATCGATGATGCAGGCGCAATCCCGCGCGAGGTCGCCCATATTCTGGTAAACGTCAAGGGTCATCTGGGGAAAACTATCGCCTCTGTGGATGGTTTTCAGCTCGATGGCTTGTGGAAAGAAGCACTGCATCTGGTAACTCAGGGGACTGTCAGCCGCGAAGCCCTGCCTGATCTTTTCAAACTTGCCGCCGCAAACCGCGCTACCTCGCTTGCCGGCCTGGCATCGGACCATCACCAATCGTGCATCAATAAGGAAGAGGTTGAGGCGGCTTGCGATGCGGTAATGAAGGCAGAGACGATTTGCCCAAAGCTGGGATACGAAAGTGCCTTGAGGTTTGTAACGGGTAAGATTATAGCGAAGATCGGCCGACGTTATCCGGGCCGAGAGCTTGCTGAACTGGTGCGGGGGCGCCTTAATGCCGAGGGGTTTGGAGAAGATGAATAATAACGATCCGGATGCCGCCAAAAGCCGCAATAACCGTATTGTTCAACTCCTGATGCTGATCTCGGGCCTTGCCTTCATTATTGTCGGCGCTTTTTTGCTGATCTCGGGGGACGGGGAAGCCGAAACTCATATGCTGATCCTTGCTGTTGCATTGATTATTGTCGGTTTCAGCGATCTTGTTCTGGCCTTTTTTGTTTTCAGAGGCGCTTACAAAAGCCTAAACTCGGCGGCGGGCGGCGAGGACCAACCCGCAACGCCGCCGTGGCAAGATGATAATTAAATAGCCACTAAATGGTCAATTAGGCACAACATAAAGGCGCGAAGGCCACAAGATATACTCTTAAAAGAAGTTGTTTGCGTAATAATTCACAATATGACACCGGTGAGCTTGACTTGAATTGGCTCGGTGCTATAGTTGCCGCAGTTGAGAATTGGCGGCTGGGAGCCTCTGGTACTCCGCAACCACGTGCATGACAACGGCGCTAAATCCGTTAGGAAAAAAAGATGTCCAAACCGGTGGTAATAAACGAGGCCTGGTGCAAGGGTTGTGTACTCTGCATAGACTTCTGTCCCACCCAGGTGCTGGAAATGCAGGGAGGCAAGGCTGTTGCCGCGCGACCCGACGACTGCATCGGCTGCATGCAGTGCGAACTCCACTGCCCCGACCTTGCCATCAAGGTATATAAGGAATTTGTCACCCGTAAAAAGAAAGCTGCTGTTGCGGAAGGCGGTAGTTGAAGATGAGTAACGACGGTAAAGTGCTGCTGCTTTCGGGGAACGAGGCGGTCGCTCAAGGGGCGATTGCCGCCGGGTGCAGATTCTTCGCCGGGTATCCGATAACCCCGTCGTCGGAGATCGCCGAGCAGTTGAGCTTGATATTGCCCAGGATCGGCGGCAAGTTCATCCAGATGGAGGATGAGATCGCCTCTATCGCGGCGATCATTGGCGCCAGCCTCGCCGGCGTCAAATCTCTGACGGCGACAAGCGGCCCCGGCTTCTCCCTCAAGCAGGAGAATATCGGCTACGCGTCTCTCACCGAAGTGCCTTGCGTGATCATCAACGTCCAGCGCGGAGGACCAAGCACGGGGCTGCCCACCAGCCCTGCGCAGGCCGACGTGCTGCAGGCCAAGTGGGGCACTCACGGCGACCATCCGATAATCGTCATCGCTCCGACTTATGTCCGCGAGATCTTTGACCTGACGGTGGTGGCATTCAACCTCAGCGAGGAGTTCAGAGTGCCCGTGGTCGTCCTGCTCGACGAAATCAACGCTCACATGCGCGAGAAAGTCGAGCTGCCCGCATCGGTGGAGGTTGTGGACCGCCGCAAGCCCACGGTTTCGCCGGAGGAATACCAACCCTATGACACCAGCTTCGGCGACGTTCCACCGATGGCCAACTACGGCGAGGGATTCCGCTTCCATGTGACGGGGCTGATGCACGACGCGACCGGCTTCCCCACGGGCGACGCCAAAATCGTCGGCGCCTGCCAGTCACGCCTGCTCCGCAAGATCGATGACAACGTGGACAAGATAGCCGTCTCCAAGTGCCGCTTCCACGAGCAGGCCGAGACGCTGGTGATCTCTTTCGGCTCGACGGCCCGTTCCGTCAACCATGCCGTGGCGGAGCTACGGGAGGAGGGACTAAAACTCGGTACCCTGCGCCCGCTGACGCTGTTCCCATTCCCGTTGAAGCAACTGGAGCAGGCGCTGAGCAGCGGTAAGACCAAGCGCATACTCGTTGTCGAATTGAACATGGGCCAGCTCATCCTCGAGATCCAGCGTTACGTCGCCGGCAGAGCGCCTGTGCTGGGACTGCACAAGGCCGACGGGGATCCGATTACTCCCGAGGAAGTGGTCGACCGCATCAGGGAGGTGCACAAGTGAGCAACGATCTGACTTACTACCTCCGGATGAACAAGATGCCGCACATCTTTTGCCCGGGCTGCGGGCACGGCATTGCCATGGGCTGCATCCTGCGGGCGATCGACAAAGAGGGACTCGATAAGAACGAGGTCGTCGTTGTCAGCGGAATCGGCTGCTCCAGCCGCATCCCCGGCTACCTCGATTTCAACACCCTGCACACGACGCACGGCCGCGCCATCCCCTTTGCCACGGGAGTGAAGATGGCCCGCCCCGATCTCAAGGTGATCGTCGTCTCAGGCGACGGCGACGCTACCGCCATCGGCGGCAACCACTTCATCCACGCCTGTCGGCGCAATATCGACATCAGCCTCTTCGTGCTCAACAACAACATCTACGGCATGACAGGCGGCCAGTACAGCCCCACAACATTCCTGGGGGCGCGCGCGACGACCGCGCCGTATGGCAACATCGATCCGGAATTCGACATCTCCAGCCTCGCTGTGGCGGCCGGCGCCAGCTACGTGGCACGCGCGACCGCCTACCACGCTCAGCAGATGGTCAAGCTGATGCGCGATGCCATCAAGAACAAGGGCTTCTCGGTGGTTGAGGTGATGAGCCAGTGCCCCACCTATTACGGGCGCAGGAACCGCATGGCCGACCCCGTCGACATGATCAACTGGCAGAAGGAAAAAACCTACACCGAAGCCGAAGCCGAGAAGGCCGAATCGCCCGAAGAGCTCGAAGGCAAGTTCCTGCGGGGGGTGATTCACTATAAGGAACGGACCGAATACTGCGAGAGCTACCAGGAGCTCATCGATCGTGTCCGGGGGGCGGATGAAAAATGAGCGACAGGATCGAAATCAGGCTGAGCGGCTCCGGAGGGCAGGGGATGGTGCTCGGTGCCATCATCCTGGCCGAAGCCGCCGCAATCTTCGAGGGTAAGAATGCCACCCAGAGCCAAAGTTACGGACCTGAGGCGCGCGGTGGCTCGTCCAAAAGCGACGTAGTCCTCAGCGAGGTCGCTATCGAATACCCCAAGGCGACAAAGCTCGACATCCTGCTGGCCATGACCCAGGAGAGCTGCGACAAGTATTGCTGCGATCTGCGACCCGGCGGCTTGCTGATCGTGGACGAGGACGATGTGACGAACCTGCCGAAGGTCGATGGGCGCATCGTCAAGCTGCCGATTATGAGGCTGGCGGCCGAATCGGTCGGCAAAAAAGTAGTTGCCAATATCGTCGCCCTCGGCGCGCTGGTCGAGTTGACGGGAGTCGTGAGCGAGGAATCGCTGCGCAAGGCCGTCCTCGCCAAGGTGCCCAAGGGGACCGAGGAGTTGAACTCGCGCGCGCTGCGTGTAGGCGTAAAGGCGGCGCAAAACGTTAAGCAATAGGTCGAACTATGGCAATGGAATTGACGCTGACAATCATCAAGCCCGACTCGACGGAGCGGAAGCCGACCGGGAAGATCATCGCGATTCTCGAGGAGAACGGCTTTGATATCGTCGCCATGCGGCGCACGGTGCTGAGCGAGGAGCAGGCCAGGGCTTTCTACATCGAGCACAAGGACAAGCCGTTTTACGACAGCCTCGTCGCCTACATGACGAGCGGGCCGGTGGTTGTGGCGGTACTCAGGCGCGAAGGGGCGATCAGCGGCCTGCGCGAAGTCATGGGCGCAACAAATCCGGTCGAAGCCGCCGAGGGAACGATTCGTAAACTCCACGGCACATCGATAGAGCGCAACGCGATCCACGGCTCGGCCAACCCCGCCGACGCGGCCCGCGAAGTGAGCTTCTTCTTCTCGGAATCCGAACTGATTTAGTTTTTCCCGAAAAACGAAAAAAGCGGCGATTCTTTCATTCGCCGCCTTTCTTATTTGTTGATAAAAGATACTGTCAGGTGCTTACTGAGGCATACCCATGCCCATCGCGCCCTTGGTGATATCGACTTTCCAACCCGAGCCTTCCTTGACGCAGTGGAAGACATTTTGGGCCTCCATCGGCCCGAACTTGATCATTACCTTCACATCGGCGGTGTTGCCGTCTTCTCCGGTGGTCTCCTCTCCGATAACCCAAGCAAGATTCTTCATCATCTCTTTAGCCTGAGCCGAGTCCTCCGCAGTAGGAGCACCGGCTTGATTCGCTTCCGCTACCTGCGCGGCGGGCATCACCGACTTCATCGATTCGAGGTCGCCGTCCCTCAGCGAGGTGAGATAGGTCTCGATGGCTGCTTGTGGTGTGATTGCGCCGCCGCCTCCGCAAGCTGTCAGCCAGAGCGTGAGTGAGGCGGCCAAAATTAGCGCTGCGATACGTTTCATCTGATTCTCCCTCTGATGATTATGTAGTTTGCTTCTATCATGGCCGCGGGAGTGTTACACCGGCGCCTAACCATGTCAAGTGCGGGGTAGGTGAATCCGGCCCG
>CBFCZO010000043.1:0-22857 GCA_965602675.1 uncultured bacterium
CGAAGCTCGACGATGTCGACGTGCTTGCCGTATTTCAGGAGGGCTTCCCGGGCCGGCTTGTAATGCTCAGCAAACACAGAAATGCAGATCAACAGGGTTCTCCTTTTTCGGCGGGAGTCAGTTGAGGCTTCATTTTCATGAAGCTGATTCGTGCTAATCCTGAGTGCTGCCGGCAGATGCCTCCGTTGAGTAATCGCTTCTGTTACCGGCTCGATCGACCGCCTGGATTCTATAGGTGTAGGTGATTCCCGGCTTGATATCGGTATCGCGGTAAATGGTCCCGCGCTGCGGCTGTTGGGTGAGTCGTTGCCAGGCTCCTTCGCCGCCCTCACGGCGGAAGACCAGATAACCACGCAAGTCGGTGGAGTTGGAGCTGTTCCAGCTGATCGCTATAGAATCGCTCGTTGCCAGGGCTCGAGGATTCTTGGGCGCTTCTGGTGGGAATGTATCGAGCAACTCGACATGGAGGGGTTCCGTGGCGGCGCTCTCGACGACAAAGCCGGCGATATTATAGACGGCGTTGACTTTGAAGATGAATTTACCGCCGAATCTCTCAATCTTTTCGGAGTAGGTGGTGGGGGCGAAGCCGCTGAAGTCACCGTTCTTTACAAGCTCGACATCGCCGCGGCTGCTGACGGCGCTCACCGACTCGATCAGAAACGGCGCGGCTACCGGATCGATGCCTCTCGGTTCAACCTTGAGGACCAGTGCCCTCGAGTCCGACGGTAGCATGAATTCAGCATCGAATGTGGAAGGTTCTTCAGTGATTTCAAGTGGGTGAATGGATATCAAGGGATTTTCATCATCGCTGAAGACCTCTGATCCCGCAGCGGGCTCGCTCGGCTTGAGCGGGTCCCTTGAAGCATCCAACACCAGGCGGCCTCTCGAGCGGCCCCCCGGAGCCGATATCGTCAGCCGCACATGGACTGTAGAGCCTTTAAAAGAGCTAATCTGGTCTGCTGGTATAAGAGGTTGGCTTATACCGGCCGCATCCGGCGTGTCGGACGTAAACAACAGGTAAGCGAAACGGGAGGATGTGCCGGCAACCTGCTGATGGGAGATAATATTCCGCGGTTGCCACTCCAGCGGTGCTCCGGACGGGATCGGAGTGGGGTTGACCGGAACCACTGGCATCGCCTCGCCTTCGGGCGCCTTGTAGACATTAAAACCAGTCAACGCCAGCTGGCGTTCCGCGTTGCCCGCGCGCTCGGGGTAGTTCCAGTTCAGGATCAGCGATTCCTGGGTCAGCACCTCTACGGGCACGGACGGTCCCGGCGGTGAAGATATCGGGAGAACTGGAACGAGATTCGACAATTCGGATCGGCGGCCACGCTCATCCTCCTGGACAACCGCATACACAAGTCTTGCCGACGGCTTGCCCCGGGCTTCCACCGGCAGCGGCTCGGTCCATCTGATCTTTCCGGCCTCGACGCGGTCGAGAAGCTGTTCGATTGTCAGACGCTCGACCAGTTCGGATCTTCGCCTGAAGTCTACGGTTGCGAGTGAGCGAATTCGCTGTGATAGCAGATTCACTTCACCCACCGGCGGTTGACGTGTCTGAAGCTGAGAGCCTTCTCGAGCGCGGCGGAGTTCCATATCCTCAGCCTGCTGCAGCAGCATCTCTGCTAATTCCTCATCCAGCCGATAGATATAAACGTTTCTAAGCAGCAGCTCTGAGCCATCGCTGTAATTCATCGATGGGGACCAACTCAGCCTGATTTCCGAGCCGGACAGGATTGCGCTCAGATCCGCCACTGCCGGAATAATCTTTCTCAGTGGAGCCAGTGGCGGGCCCTTGATCCCGCATGCAGGTTGAGTAAGTGCGATAACAGAAATCAGGAAAATTAATAGACTACGATAAAGAATGATCATTGCCGTTTCCCGTCATCAGGTTGCGCGGATTATAACAGCTGGGCGAATTGGCTCACAAGCAATCAAACATCCCATAGCATACAATATTCCGCCTTTCCGATTTCGCTTGCACCAAAAAATGCTTTGTGTTAAATTGCGCGCGCTCGAAAGTGGGTATTGCCCACTTTTTTTGTTGGACACTCCACGACAAGCAGAGGGAGCACGATGGCGCAGCTGAGCAGCGTAGAATCTCAGCGCCTTCAGGATGAGGTTGAACGGATAGTTACTTACGAGGGCCTGGAACTCGTGCATCTGGAGTTCAAGACGGACGGAGGCGAGTGGGTGCTGCGCATTTACATTGACAAGCCGGGGGGAGTGACTCTGGACGATTGTTGCGGGATCAGCCGAGAAGTAGGCATGATACTCGATGTTGAAAACCTGATAAGCCACAGTTACAACCTGGAAGTTTCTTCACCCGGGCTCAACCGCCCGTTGAAAAAACTGGAGGATTTCAGGCGCTTCGCAGGAAAGCTTGTGCGGATCAAACTCAAACCTGAACATCAAGGCAGGAAAAAATATCGTGGGCGGATAGCGGGTGTCGATGGAGAGGAAATAATCATCGACGATGATAGCGAAGCTCAAACGCACAAGTTGCCGCTGACGGAGATTCACTCAGCGCGCCTTGAAATGGAGCTGTGATCTGAGGAGAGGCTCTCATGTCAAACCAGCTCATGCATCACATTGAAATGATCGGCCGGGAGAAGGGCATACCGACTGAGAAGATCATCGAAGCCCTGGAAGAGGCGATGGCCAACGCCGCACGCAAGAACTTCCGGACGAACGAAAAACTGCAGGCATTCTTCAACCGGGAGACCGGCGAAATCGAGGTCTACGCGTATAAAACGGTTGTAGAGGTCATAGAGGATCCTGATCTCGAGATATCCCTCGAGGAAGCTCAAGAACTGATTGAAGAGGCTGGTATCGGTGACGAACTGGCGATTCAGAGGGACACGGAGGACCTTGGCAGGATTGCGGCGCAGACAGCCAAGCAGATCATCTTCCAGAAGGTCCGGGAGGCCGAGCGGGAGAACATATACGATGAGTATCTGGATCGCATCGGAGATATCGTCAACGGAACCGTAAAACGCTTTGAGAAAGGCAACATTATCGTCGATTTGGGACGGTACGAATCGATCCTGAGGAAATCCGAGCAGTCGAGGGCCGAACGTTACAGCCAGGGCGAGCGTATCCGCGCTGTGATTATCGATGTGAAGAAGGAATCCAAGGATCCGCAAATTGAGCTGTCCCGCACCGATCCCAGGCTACTGATGAAGCTCTTCGAGATGGAAGTTCCGGAGATATACGACGGTACGATCCAGATTGTCGAAGCTGTCAGGGAGCCCGGGGAGAGGGCCAAGATCGGCGTGCGCTCACGCGAGATGGATATCGATCCGGTCGGGGCATGCGTCGGCATGCGAGGCAGCCGGGTTCAGAACATAATCCGAGAGCTGCGCAATGAGAAGATCGATATCATTGAATACTCCGACGATCCTATCCGTTTCGTCACCAACTCTCTCAGCCCGGCCAGGATCAGCAAGATATCGATAGTGGATGCCGACGAAAAAGAGATGGAAGTAACCGTCTCGGATGACCAGCTCAGCCTTGCTATCGGCAGGCGCGGTCAGAACGTCAGGCTTGCCTCGTTGCTCACCGGTTGGAAGCTTGACATTTTGGGCGAGGGAGAGAAGAAGAAAGAGGCTGAGGAGCAGATGGCCCGGCTGGCAAACGGGACACTGACCCTCTCGGATGAGATGGAACTGGTTGAGACTGGAGAGCCGAGTGAGGAGGCTGTCGACGCTGAAGATAGTGTGACTGAGCTGCCGGGAATAGGCCCCAAGACTGCGGAGAAGCTTCTGGCAACGGGGATCGAGACGATAGAGCAACTCTCGCAGATGAGTATCGAGGAACTCGCTGAGATACCGGGTCTTGGCCTGAAAACTGCGGAAAAAATACTCAAATCCTTGAATGAGGAGGAGTAGTCAAGTAAGTATCGACGCGGAGTAGATATGCCACGCAAAAAGAGATTACATGAGCTCGCGAAGGAGCTGGATGTTACCACCGACCGGCTGATGGATGTCGCTGCTCGTATGGGACTGCGTTTCTCGAGCAATTTCAACGCCGTCGAGCCGGAACAGGAAGAGAAGCTGCGCGTGGCGATCAAGGGGCCGATCAAGAAAAAGAAAAAGCCGATCGTTAAGATAGTCAAGACAGCCAAGCAAAAGGCCGCAGAGGAGGCCATGGAAGCAGCCCTGGAGGGTCAAACCCTTGAAGAAATTGAGCCTCTTGCTGAAGAAGCGGCTCCCATAGCCAAGGTCAAGCTGGTACCGACTGGAGAGGAGCATGTAGAAGAACCTGCGGCAGGAGACGAGGTTGTGCAGCTCGAAGATGAGGCGGAGGAAGTAGCCGCAGTTGAAGAGCCAACGGTGGAGGTAGCGGCAGAAGAATCTGAGGCACTTGAGCAGGTTGAAGAAATCGAGAAACCGGCGGGAGAGGTACCTGCCGAGATTAGGGTGGCGGAGAAGGAGCCGGTAAAAGTTGAAGAGAAAAAGCCTGTCAAAATAGAAAAAGCAGTAGGACCTGAAAAGGAAAGGAAGCCCGCTCCTCCGAGGCGTGTGGTCAGGCCGGTACTGACGCCCGTAACTCAACGAGAAGAGGAAGAATCTCCGCGCAAAAGGAGGAGGCGCCGAAGGAAGCGTAAGGATCGCGTGGCGGCTGCTGCCGCTGCGGCGGTCGTAGTTCCCGGTAAAAAGCGAAAAGAGATGCCTACCAAGCCAAAAGTGGATCACGTTATGATATCCGAAGGGATGACGCTAAAAGAACTCGCCGACAAGATGGGCATCACCGCAAAGGACGTGATCCAGAAATTGCTTTTTGAAAAAGGCATCATGGCCAACATCAATCAGGTCCTCGATCTCGAAACGGCCGCAAGCCTTGCGGAAAGTTATGGAGTCACCACAGAAGAGTTGAGCTACGAGGAAGAGGTGGCTCTGGTTGACGAATTGCAGGTAGAAGGCAAGTCGGAGGTCAGGGCGCCTGTAGTTACATTGTTGGGCCATGTCGACCACGGCAAGACAACTCTTCTCGATAGCATCCGCAAGAGCAACGTAGTCGGCGGTGAATTCGGCGGAATTACGCAGCACATCGGCGCTTACAAGATCAAACACGGCGACCATAACATTGTTTTCCTAGACACTCCAGGACACGCCGCCTTCACTCGCTTGAGGGCCCGCGGCGCCAAGGTGACTGATTTAGTGCTGCTGATTGTCGCAGCCGATGACGGCGTGATGCCCCAAACTATCGAGGCGATTCAGCATGCTAAAGCGGGAAAAGTTCCTATCATCGTCGTAATCACTAAGATCGATGTACCGCGGGCGAATCCCGATAAAGTCAAACAGGGTTTGGCTGAAAACGGAATTCAGGTTGAGAGCTGGGGAGGAGATATCGTCAGCACAGAAGTTTCCGGAAAGACGGGGGAAGGCGTCGAAGATCTTCTGGAAATGATCCTGCTTGTCAGCGAGATGCAGAATCTGCAAGCTTATCCGGATATTAAAGCTGTCGGCACCGTGCTGGAAGCCCGCCTGGACCGCGCTCGCGGCCCTGTGGCGACAGTCCTGGTCCAGAACGGCACAGTTAAAATCGGAGATTTCTTCCTCGCAGGCATCACCACCGGTCGGGTCAAGGCAATGATTGACGATAACGCGGTTCGCCTGGAAAAGATCGGCCCCTCGACTCCTGTGGAGGTGCTCGGATTCGGCGACGTGCCGGAGGCGGGCGACCAGTTCCAGGTGGTTGACGACGAGAACAAGGCCCGCCAAATGGTGGCCTACCGCCTGGAAAAAAGCCGCGCCTCGCATCATGCCGGAACCGGCACCAAGATGAGCCTCGATGAACTGTTCAACAAGATTGAGGAAGGTGAGGTAAAGGAGCTGCCGCTGATCATCAAGGGCGACGTGAGAGGCTCCGTCGAAGCGCTTTCAGACGCGCTCGAGCAACTCTCGACCGATAAAGTCAAGGTGAACCTGCTGCTTACCCAGCCGGGCGCGATCACGGAATCCGATGTTCTACTTGCAGCCGCCTCGTCGGCAATTATTATCGGATTTAACGTCCGAGCTCAGAAATCGGCGCAGAAACTTGCGGAAAAAGAGGGCGTGGAGATCCGCACTTACAATGTCATCTATGAAACGACAAAGGATATCCACGATGCCATGCGCGGCCTCCTCGAGCCGAAATTCCGCGAGGAAGTGATCGGAAAAGCTGAGGTGAGACAGACCTTCAAGGTTCCCAAGATCGGCGTTGTCGCCGGCCTGCATGTCACCGAGGGCGTGCTGAAGCGAAACGCAGGCGTGCGTGTGGTTAGAGACGACGTTGTGATCCACGACGGTAAGGTGGCTTCGCTCAAACGCTTCAAGGAAGATGTCCGGGAGGTCAAGAGTGGATTCGAATGCGGCCTCGGGATTGAGAACTTCAAGGACCTTCGGGAAGGCGACATCATCGAAATATTCGTCAAAAAGGAAGTTGCCGCAGAGCTATAACACCGGTAAGGTCTTAATGCCCCACTTTTCAGCCGCCTCAGCTGAGAGCCGACAATTCACCGAGGGGGTGGAAAGATGAGAGTCGGCGTTTTCTATTTCGAGCTTTACATACCTTCGTCGCGCTCCCGCAAGGACAAGAGGATGATTATCAACAGCCTCAAGAAGAGGCTGCGCAACGGGCATAACATCGCCGTCTCGGAAATAGGCTTTCTCGAGGAATTGAAGCGTTGCGCCATCGGAATCTCGACGGTCTGCTTGCGGCGCACGGAGGCTGAGAAGATATTTAACTCGGTTTACGACCAGATTTGTGATAATTTCCCCGTCGAGATTACCCTGGCTGAGAAGGAATTCTATTGATTGCAAGCACCGGGTGTCGCCAGTGTCGATCAGAACGGATAAGGTAGCCCAGGCGATAATGCGCGAGGTCAGCCTGGTGGTGCATAACGACCTCGGCGATCCTCACGTCGGATTTGTGACGATCACCAGGGTTGACGTGAGCCCCGACCTCAGGAATGCGCGACTCTTCGTCAGCGTGCTGGGCAGCGATGCCGACATCGAGGAGAGCATCGACCACCTTCGCCACGCGCTTGGTTTCATCAGGCACCGGATCGCTCCCAAGCTCGATTTGAGGTACACGCCGCACCTCAGTGTCGTGCACGACGATACGGAGCTGAAGGCTGAGAGGATCGAAAAACTGATCGGGGATTTGAATGTGCCGGACGATTCAAATCAGCGTACTGACGAAGAGTGATGCCCCATAACCGCGCCTGCTGAATCCCCATGATTCACAGCACACGTATGAGAACGCTAAAGAAATCCCCGTTGCCCCGGGGGGAGTATGTCCTCTATTGGTTGCAGGCAGCTCAGAGAGTTCAATACAACCATGCGCTTGAGCACGCAATTGATCTGGCGAACGAACACGGGATTCCTCTGGTTGTTTTTTTCGGCATAACGAATAACTACCCCAGCGCGAACGAGCGGCACTATAGATTCATGTTGCAAGGACTTCGGGAAGTTAAAACGAATCTGGCTGAGCGCGGGATCCGCCTCGTGGCGCGCAATACGGAACCTGTTGCCGGGGCGGCGCGGATGGCCGAGCGTGCACGCCTGCTGGTGGCCGACCGAGGTTATCTGCGACACCAGAAATCGTGGCGCCTGAACCTGGCCTGCCTGGTTGAATGTCCCGTAGTGGAGGTGGAAACGGATGTGGTGGTCCCGGTTGAGGAAGTTTCCCGTAAAGAAGAATATGCGGCGAGGACCATCAGGCCCAAGATCCGCAAGCTCCTGCCGGATTATTTATTACCGTTGAAGCAGAGATGTCTGGATGTGGAATCGATTGATATGGAGTTTGAAGATTTTGAGATAGATAACTTGAACAAGGCATTGCAGCGGCTCGACATAGACAGGGACGTCGGACCGGTTGAGGATTTCCCCGGCGGCGCGACCGAAGCCTGTCGCAGGTTGAGGGAGTTTATCGATACCAAGATGACTCGTTACGCCGAGCTGCGGAACGATCCGAATGCGGATGTTCTTTCGGGAATCAGTCCATACTTGCATTTTGGGCAGATCTCGCCGCTGCAAATCGCCATGGCTGTCAGCGAACATGGAGGGGCGGGAGCGGATGCATATCTCGAAGAGCTAATCGTCCGTCGCGAATTAAGTATGAACTTCGTTAACTGCAATCCCGATTATGATTCCTACAAGTGCTTGCCTGATTGGGCGGCCAGGACGTTGGAGACGCATCGGAAAGATAAGCGGGAATACATGTATTCACGACAGGAAATGGAGGTTGCCGGAACACACGATCCATACTGGAATGCCGCTCAGCGCGAAATGATACTAACGGGCAAGATGCACGGCTACATGAGAATGTACTGGGGAAAGAAGATAATCGAATGGAGCGGTTCACCCGAGGAAGCATTTGAGACGGCTCTATATCTGAATGATAAATACGAGCTGGACGGTCGAGATCCAAATGGTTACGCGGGCGTCGCCTGGTGTTTCGGCAAGCACGACAGGCCGTGGGCGGAACGGGCTGTGTTCGGAACGGTTCGATACATGAATGATAAAGGTCTCAAGCGAAAGTTTGACGCCGATGCTTACGTGCGCAGGATTGACAGGCTTTGTGACTCCGGCGCTGCTTAGCCCAGAGTGAAATAGAACGTGGCGCCCTCGCCGGGTTTGCCCTCGGCCCAGATCCGCCCGCCGTGCCTCTCGATAATCCTCTTGACCGTGACCAGTCCGAGTCCGGTTCCTTCAAAATTCTGTGCGTGTTCTTCAAGTCTTGTGAAGGCAGTGAACATGTCCTTTAAGCAAGTCTGGTCGAAGCCGACTCCATTATCCCGTATAAAATAAACAATCCGGCCTTCTTCATTAATCCTGCCGAATTCAATCCTGGTATGGTCTTTACAGCTGGAGTATTTCCAGGCGTTGCTCACAAGATTCTCCAACGAGAGCCTGATGAGGTTTTCGCTGCACTCCGCGATCAAACCGGGCTGGATGACGACTTCGACATGGCGGTCGGGATCAGTGCGGCCGAAGTCGATAATTATCATTCGTATCAAAAGGCTCAGATCTACATCGCTTTTTTCAAATGGCAGGCTGGTCGACTGGGAGAATCGCAGCAGGTCGTTGATCAATTCCTTCAACCGTTTTCGGGAGGAGATGATTTTGTTGAGGAATTCCACACCTTCCGTTTCCAGCCTCTCGCCGAAATCATCGATGAGGATCTGCGCGTAGCCCTCGATATTCCTCAGGGGGGCGTTCAAGTCGTGGGAAACAGCCTGGCCGAAGGCCTCGAGCTCACTGTTTGCCTGGGAAAGCTCCTTGGTGCGCTCAGCGACCTTTCGCTCGAGTTCTTCATTGAGTCGTCTTACTTTCCATACTCTCCATCGGTAGGCAAATACAATCAAAGCGACAACGCTGCCAACGACAAGCAAGATAAACCGCCAGCTGAGATAGAAAGGAGCTAGGATTACAAAACTGTACCTGGCTTCTGAGCTGTTCCACTTACCCGTAACGGAAGAAGCTTGAACCACGAAGGCATAACTGCCGTGGGGAATATTAGCGTAGCGGACAGAGCGATCGGGCAGGCTCTCCGACCAATTGTTTTCGAGGCCCTCGAGTCTGTAGCGGTAACGAACAGATTTTTCATTCCGGAAGCTCAACCCTATAAAGCTGAATTCGATCTGGTTGTCGTCTGCTGCGAATTCAGTAACCTGCTTGAAGGGCACAGCGTTTCCGCGGACTGAAATTCCGGTAATGTAAACGGGTGGGTCGTATTGATAAGAGCTTTCGCTGCCGGCGTTGTAAAAGCTGACTCCTTCGCTGGAGCAAAACCACAGGGTGCCGTTTGAATCCTCCAAGCAGGCGTTGGCAATACCTTCATTGGCAGCGAGGCCATCACCGGTCGAGAAATGCCTGAACGTTTTCCCGTCATAATAATCAATTCCGAAATTCGAGCCGAACCAGACACCGCCTCTCGAGTCAACCAATACCTGCCATATAAAGTTGTTCGTCAGGCCGTCAAATACTTTGAGATTGAAGAACTTGCCATCCTGAAAATAGAATGCTCCATCGCCGTTGGTACCCAGCCATACTGCTCCGTCGTCGCCGACGTCTATCGACCAGACTTCGAGATCCGAAAAACCATCTTCCCGCCCGAACTGCATAATCTCGTCGCCTTCAAGAACAATACATCCGTGTGTTGTGCCGAACCAGATTCGACCCTCGATATCCTGATCGATGCAGACGATGTCCGCTTTTCCTAGCGGAGAATCCTCATCGAATTCGTGCAACTCATCGTTTTCCCAGTACGACGGCCCTGCAAAGGTGCCCATCCAAATTCGCTCTTCTCTGTCTCTGAAAAAGCAGGATATGCCAAACGAATCCTCAAGAATCTTGAACTTCCCGCCCTCAAGCAGGCAAAGATGGTTGAGCGTCCCGAGCAGATACCTATCCCTGTCGATTTCTGCGATGGCATTTACATATTGATCCGGCAAGCCGTCTTTCATCGTGATGTGAGTGAATTCGTCACCGTCAACTATTGTCAGGCCTTCACCCTCGCAACTCAGCCATTTCCTGTCTTGGCTGTCTTCGAATATCGTCAGCACGCTGTCGCCGGCAAGTCCGGTGGCTCGGTCGTAATAAGCAAATGGTCCCGAACTGAGTTTACTGATGCCGTTTTCCGTGCCGAACCACGCGTTGCCTTCCCTGTCGACCAGGATGCTGTCGACTGTATCGTTTACTAATCCTTGTCTGCCGCTGAGTTTTGAGAATTCGGCTTCGTGCAGAAGAACAATGCCATCGTTCGTGCCAAAGTAAATGTCGCCCGTCTGGCTGCATGCCGAGCATAAAAAAACAGCAATGTCCGCAACCGGATGGGTCTCTGCCTCCGTCAAGCGGCCGTCCTCCAGCCTGTACAAGAAGCTAGATGTGCATACCCATGTGTTTCCCCGGGCATCCTCTAAAATATCGTTGGTATTCGGATCTTTAGGCTGGTTTTCGAAGGGCACAGGGATGTATTGGTACTTGGTGAATCGATAGAGACCGGTATCCGTTGCGACCAACAGCTCGCCATCGCTGGTGCGATATAACTTGTTCGCAAAACAGGCGTCGTCGTCGTCGCCAAAAGGGAAACTGGTGGCTGTGCCGTCCTCGATTATCGAGAGACCTCCATCGACAGCCGCGTAGATAGTTTTCCCCTCGATTAACAGGTCGTTGACGTGATTGCTGAGTAAATTATCTTTGGAGGTAATATTATTTATACTGTAGCCATCGTAGACGGATATACCGCCTCCCCGTGTAGAGAAATAGAGTAATCCCTCGGCGTCCTCGGCTATATCGCTGACACTGTTGCTGATCATTCCACCAGAGACATCAAGCGTCATGAATTCAACGCCGTCATAGCGGCTGGCTCCCGCGTACGTGCCGAACCATAAATATCCGAGGCTGTCTTGATAAATCGCAAGAACCTGGCTCTGCGGAAGACCTTCCTTGGAACCGTAAGTGGTGAAATTCAATCGCTGTGCGTGTGCCGTAGATGAGGCAATAACCTTGAGAGCCAGTACAACAGCAAAGAAGATGAAGAGAGACAGGCACCTTTTCATATTTCTCGGTCTAAGCGAGTGGATTTAGGATATTTAATGATACGTAATACTTTTTTCCACTCCCTCCCCTGGGCTATTATAATAAAAATGTTGAGATAATTCCATAAGTTTAACGCGGGGGCAGACCGGTTGAGACGGTTCTGCTAAAACAAGAGATCATCCCGGTCAACATTATGTCACCGGAATTGAATCGGCCGCGGGTAGAAGCAATATGGAATAACGTGAAGACTCCCGGCAATATCTTGATCATTCCGGCGATGAGAGTTATTTTGGTCAAGGCGTAGCATCATCATCACTAAGCAGAATGGCGAGGGGAATAATGGGTAAGAATTTAGTTCAGAAAATTATCGATAAGCACCTTATCGAAGGCGTGCCGAAGGCTGGCGAGGAGATCAAGATCAAGATCGATCAGGTGCTGACTCAGGATGCCACGGGAACCATGGCCTGGCTGCAATTCGAGGCCATCGGTGTCCCGCGGGTCAAGGTAGAGACCGCTGTCAGCTATGTCGACCACAACATGCTCCAGGTGACATTCAGGAACGCGGACGATCACAAATTCCTGCAAACGGCAGCGCACAAGTACGGGGCGTACTTCAGCAGGCCGGGGAACGGCATATGCCACCAGGTCCACCTGGAGCGGTTTGCCAAGCCGGGCGCGATGCAGTTGGGCACTGACAGCCACACGCCGACGGCGGGGGGCATAGGTGCGATAGCGATCGGAGTCGGCGGTCTTGATGCAGCCGTTGTGTTGGCAGGCAGCCCTTACGAGATGAAATTCCCGAAAGTGCTAGGCGTCAGGCTGACCGGCGATCTTGACCGCCCATGGGTCGCAGCGATGGACGTGATTTTAGAGATGCTGCGGAGGCGCACAGTGAAGGGCGGCACAGGCTTCATAGTCGAGTACCACGGGCCGGGTGCGAAGAACCTTAATGTGACCGAGCGTGCGACGATAACCAACATGGGTGCCGAGCTTGGCGCGACAACGAGCCTCTTCCCCTCGGATGAGCTAGCGCTCGAATACCTCAAGTCCCAGGGAAGGGAGGATGTTTGGCGCGATCTGCAACCCGATCCGGACGCCGAGTATGACGAACTGGAAGAGATAAACCTCGACGAACTCGAGCCGTTGATCGCGCAGCCGCACCAACCCGACAAGGTTGTAAAGATCAAAGACTTGGCGGGCCTTGCTGTCGATCAGGTGTGCGTCGGCTCGTGCACCAACTCCTCTTACCAGGTGATGATGTCGGTGGCATCCATACTTAAAGGGCGCACGATCCATCCACGCCTTTCGATGACGATCAGTCCGGGCTCGAAACAGGTCTACACGATGATCGCAGAAAGCGGCGCAATAAGTGACATGATCGGCGCCGGAGCAAGAATACTGGAGAGCGCCTGCGGCCCGTGCATCGGGATGGGAGCCGCACCGGGAGACGAGCATGTGAGCGTGCGGTCGTTCAACCGCAATTTCTTCGGTCGCAGCGGCACGAAGTCAGCCAAGGTCTATCTCTGCAACCCGTTTGTGGCAACGGCCATGGCGCTAAAGGGAGAGATGTTCGATCCTCGCGGCTCCGACCTGACCGCGGAGCTACTGGACATGCCGGCGAGGATGCTGGTCGATGACAACATGGTTGTCCCGCCCGCAGAAGATCCAGGGGAGGTTGAGGTTGTAAAGGGACCGAACATCAAGCCCGTCCCGGTCAAGGAGCCGATGCCGGATGTGATCAACGGCAAGATCGGACTGATGACCGGCGATAATATAAGCACTGACGATATCATGCCGGCCGGATCCGAGGTTCTTCAGTATCGTTCTAACATCCCGGCTATAAGCGAATACGTTTATTCGCGGTTCGATGAAGAGTTCGTTGGACGAGTAAAGGGATGGGGCGAGCATTATGCCATTATCGGAGCCGAGAACTACGGCCAGGGCTCCAGCCGCGAACACGCGGCCATCGCTCCGATGTATCTGGGACTGCGTTTCGTGATCGTCAAGAGTTTCGCCAGGATTCACAGGCAGAATCTGATCAACTGGGGAGTGCTGCCGCTGCGCTTCGAAAACGCCGGTGACTACGACAAGTTCAAGCTGGGTGATGAGGTCGAGATAAGCGGACTGCACAAGGCTCTGGAAAACGGCAACAACTTCAAAGTGACGGTGCATAACCTGACGAACGGCGAGGAAGCCGCCGCCGTCGAGAGTTTCAGCGAGAAAGACGTCGCCTGTCTGCAGCACGGAGGATTGCTGCCTTACACGAAGGCAATGAACAAATAAAGATAGATCGGCGCAAAAGCGAAAAACTCAAGGGCGGCATCTGCCGCCCATTTTGATGGTTGATACCCCTATCAAAGATTTGAAAGCAGAACTCTGGCTGCGATCTGGACCGGATCCCAGACGGGAGAAAATGGTGGGGCGTAAGACAAATCGAGGTCGACAATTTCCCCGACGGTCATGCCTGCGTGCAACGCTACGGCTGCAGTGTCGATTCTCTTGCCGGAACCAGATCCGCCTGTTATCTGGGCGCCGAGAAGTTTACCACTGCCTTTCTCAGCGTGCAGTTTTACCTTAATCAGAGCCGAATCGGGGTAGTAGTGCGCCCTGGTTTTCGAGTCGATTACAGCGCTGACTGACGCCATACCGAGCTTTTCAATCTCACGTTGTTGCAGGCCGGTGCGAGCGATCTCCAGGTCGTTGAATTTGGTTATGGCCGTTCCGACGACTCCCGGGAAGACTGCTTCTCCACCGGCGATGTTGATACCGGCTACGCGACCGTGTTTGTTGGCCACCGTGCCAAGAGCGACCCAGAAAGGCTTGCCGCTGATGAGGTGTTTCGATTCCGCACAGTCGCCCGCGGACCACACGCCTTCGATACCGGTTTCCATTCGTTCGTTGATCCGGATGGCATTGCGATCGCCGAGAGTGATGCCGCAGTCTGCAGCCAGCCCGGATTCAGGGCGGATACCGATGGAAAGAATGGTGAAATCCGTCTCAAACGTTCGGTCGGATGTAACTACAGCGCGTACTCGGCCGTCGCCGTCCACGTCGAAACCGGTGAGAGGCTCATTCAAGGCCAATACGACTCCGTCACCGATCATTTTTTGTGAAACGATCTCGGCCATGTCCCGGTCGAGAGTGGGCATCACCTGCGGGGCCATCTCGATCATGGTCACCTCGCAGCCGCGCAGCAGGAGCGCTTCAGCCATCTCAACTCCGATATATCCCCCGCCGATGACCACGGCCTTCGAAGGCTTCTCGCGGTCAAGCGCTTCACGGCATCTCAGACCGCTCTCGAGCGAGCTGATCGTGTATATTCCTGCGGCGTCCTTCCCAGGGACAGCGGGGACGATAGGGGAGGCCCCGGTTGCTATCAGGAGCTTGTCGAATGGTTCCCAACTCTCCGTGCTATTGTCGAGATTAATGACTTTGACGCGACGGGTGTCGAGATCGATCTCAATCACCTCGTGGTTCACACGGGCGTCGATGTTTTGCTTCTCGCGAAAAACCTCGGGAGCTCGGGCGACAAGCTGGTCGGGTGCTTTAATCAGGTCTCCGACATAGTAGGGGATGCCGCAGGCGGCGTACGAAGTGTGAGGAGTTCTTTCGAAGGCGATAATCTCCAGGTCGCTGCGCTGCCGGCGGGCTTGGGATGCGGCGCTCATGCCGGCGGCGTCGCCGCCGATTACAACCAGCCTGTCTTTCGACATAAAGCTTCTCCTGAGAGGTCGTTTCCCACATTTATAATCACCTTGGCGTATTTTAAAAAGGGTAAATCGACAGTGAGCAGCGAAATCAATTCAATACCACCCTGCTGCGGGAATTTATAACGGAGGCAGAATGTAAATAGAGATAAGGAACTGTGGGGCTGACAGTTGGGGATGACAGCGTTGGATTTCATTTTTCTCCAAGTAAAGATAACATCCCTTCAAAGCTCTCTTGTTTACTAATATGTCGCGAACCGGTGAAGTCCGGTGCGACAGGTGGGAACAGGATATAGGAGAACAAGATGCTATCGAAAAAGATGCTTGACGCACTCAACAATCAGGTAAACGCCGAGTTTTACGCTGCCTTTATCTATCTCTCCATGGCTACACACTTCGAAGATCAGAATCTGCCCGGCTTCGCGCACTGGATGGGCGAGCAGTACAAGGAAGAAGTCGAGCACGCCATGAAGATCTACGGATACATCAACGATCGCGGCGGCAGGGTAATTATCAAAGCGATAGACCAGCCTCCCGTAGATTTCTCATCGCCACTCGACGTTTTCCAGAAAGCCCTGGAGCACGAAGTAAAAGTCACCGGCATGATAAACAACCTGATGGATATCGCCGAGGAGAAGAAGGACCGTGCGACTCGCGTTTTCCTGCACTGGTTCATCGAGGAGCAGGTCGAGGAGGAGAAGAATGCCTCGGAGATCATCGAAACTCTGAAGATGATCGGCGACAAGGGCCATGCCCTGATCATGCTGGACAGGCAACTCGCGCAAAGAAAATAATTCCATACTAAACAGAAGACAAAAAAATGGCCTTGCCGTTTTCGGCAAGGCCTTTAGTTTAATGGCGAGGGGGGTTCTAGGGGTGAGACAATGAGAATCTATATTTCCAAAACTTGGTCTGTGTGGGATGCGGTTGGTAAGCTGATTTGAAGGCGGCTAACCTGCGGCTTGTTATTAAATCACGAAATATATATCGATATAAGAGGAGCCGCCAAGCTAGGCTCCCTACACACCCATGTATAAATTCTGGTCTAATATAATGTTAACAAAGAACTAAAATAGCGCCTTAACAATAATCCCTAGTTTGACCAAGGAACGACGCGAACGATCAATTGACCATTAATTATCAATATAGACCCTACTTGCAGTAAAAGTCAACCTTTTTTTAAACCGCATGCAATGGATCGACAATGTCATGAGCGAATTCTCTGAAGAACGGCAGAAAAAGGGATTTGTGCCATGCTTAGTGAAGGCAAATGCTGATGAAGTTGGCAAGAATCTCCAGGCCGGCATGGAGCAGTCCCGGATCATTGTTTCTGCCAGTTGTGTCAGTGTATTCTTCGGAATCTTCCTGCTCCTGAACAATTATTGATGCCAGTATTTCGGGCGTCATTTCCGGATGGAACTGGACGCCGCGAACGTTATCCCGCCACCGGAAAGCCTGACACGAGACCTTCTCGCTCGAGGCAAGAAGAATAGAGCCCGGTGCGGGCCGGACAACGACATCGTTGTGAGATTCCAGCGCTACAAAGGGGTTATTGATGCCGGAGAAAAGAGGATCTTTCTCTCCATCTGCACTAATATTGATGAGGTATCCGCCGAACTCCCTGTCCGACGGGCTGCGTTCGACCTTGCCGCCCAACAGTTCTGTTAAATATTGATGCGCGAAGCACACCCCAAGAATAGGAATCCCGTCGTCTATCACCTTTACGATTTCATCGTCGAAGTTCTGTCGCCAGGGAAGGCTGTCGTAGACTCCCTATCTGGCCCCTGAAAGTATGACGCCGCCACCATTTCGCATGGTTGCTGCATCGGCCTCATCGACCGGCAGAGTATCAACAGCCAGTTCGGGAGCGATCTTCCGAATTGCTTCCTTGAACCAGAATCCGTAGGTGCCATGCTTGCGAAGGTTTGCTTCCTCGGGCGCTCCCATTTCGACGACGAAGATTCTGGCCATCAGCAGTCGTTCCTTTCCGAGTTCGATCAGCAAGTAAAGTGTATATCAGCGCGTGAATTTATTGACAACAAATAAAAAAAGCCCCGAAGGCTCTTTGTTAAGGGGATCCGAAAGCGAGGCTTCGGGGCACGTCTATGAAACAGGTTGGGCCTTGCGTTAGTTTGCGCTTTTCACTTCAGCTACCTTCCCTGTGATTTGCTTATTAGTGAAAACGACGAGCGCGAACTTCTGTTTGTTGCCCTTGTTCAACCGTGCCGCATTGACCTCGATGGTCCACTTGCCGGCGCCGGGATTATCCACTTCGACGAGCTCGATATTGTCGACGTCGTTATTACCTCTGGAGGCGAGGGCTTTGGGCTTGGAGGGATCCAGGATCCAGGGAAGCCTTACATCGCTGTCGCCAGCCATGCTCAGGCGCAGATCGAGGTCGTTGACCAGTGCTTTCTGAGCATTGGGCTGGGCAGGCGGATCAATCCAGGCCAGCGCTACTTTAAGATGTTTCGTATTGGGGGCAATCTCGAAGCTGTAAGATTTAGTTCTGTATTTTTTGGCTTTACGAACAGTATCGCGAATAATGATGCCCCTGACGGCACTTTCGGCCACGATCTCCGCCGCCGTGTAAACGTCCATCATGCCGAAACCGCAACTGTAATCCGGCCCCTTCTTTCCGATGTCCTTTGCTGTCGCGGCCAGGAGGGCACGCATCTCGGCAGCCGACGGGTCATGTCCAAGGTCGTTGCGGTATTGCTCGAACAACAGGGCGACCGCACCCGAAGCCGCGGGGGTGGCCATGCTGGTTCCGGACCACGAAGCGTAGCCTCCGTCGGGTAACGTGGAGAGAACTTGGGTGCCCACGGCGCATATTTCAGGCTTTATGCGACCGTCCTTGGTCGGACCCCATGAGCTGAACGAGGACATTTTGCCGTTCTGCTTTACGGCACCGATGGTAAGCACGTTTTTCGCCGAGCCGGTGACATCTACGCTGCAGTAAGGACCGTCCTGCGGGTGAGGAGTGTCGTCGCCCCTGGCCGTGGTGACATCAAGATACTTTACGGAGTAATCAGTAGGACCCTTTTCTCCGCGGTCATTACCGGCTGCAAACAGGATGACAAGATCGTTGTCGTAGACGAGCTTGTCGTATGCGGCGGACTCTGAACTGTAATGGCCGAAATAGTAATCTCCCCACCAGATCCAGAGCTTAAGAATGTAGTGGTAACTCCAGCCGTTGCTGTAGGACCAGGAGTTGTTTGAGAATGAAATTCCGTGACTGCGAATGGCACCCGCCATCTCGCTGGGCACATCGCCTTTGAAATTGAATGAAACCAGCTTTGCTTGCGGGGCCATCCCTTCAGCAGCAGGGCGAGCGGCTCCGTTGCCCACCATGGTTCCGGCAACATGAGTAGCGTGATCCGAAACCTTACCTTTCTCGCCGAGAATTATGCGACCGTCGAGATCGGGGTGGCTGCCAACGGCACCGCCGTCCCATATCCCGCCGACGATACCACTACCGTAAAGCCCAAAATCAACCCTGGCATCGACGACACTCGCTGCCTGTGCGGAACGCATGTTTAACGTGATTTTCTCACGCGGACCGTTCTCAATCGCTCTGACCAAATCCGACATTGCCGCTTCGACCAGCGACCCGGCCGGAAGCTCGACAGTAAGCCGGTCGCCATACAACATCTGTTTGTCGATGACGTTACCTCCCATCGAAGCTATTAACGATCGGGCCTGCCTGTAGGACATGCCTTCGAAAAACGAAACCATAGCCGTGATCTTGTCCGACGGTTTGGCCATGGAAGCTGAAACCGCGACGGGGAGAGCTAACTTGTCGCTGATTTCAGGATGTGCAGTCTTCTTGATAAATGAGATATCTGATAATGTCGAAGCCGAATCGGCGCGCACCCAGTACTTATTGGCACTGTAATGATCGACGATTTTTAATCCGCGTGAGCGAAGCTCCATAATTTGAGCATCGTCAGGCTCGCCGCTGAACTCGATGATATACAGCTTACCGCTGTAGTTTTTTTCTGCAGTTTCAGCGAAAACGGAAACCGCCGAGACTAATGTGATGATGGTGAGTATCAGTGTTGCGTATCCAGTTGTTTTCATTACCCGGCCCCAACCTTTTTTGAATAGTTCGATAACCGGGCTCTTGACTCCAAGAATTATGCCGTTTGCTGTCGTGTGCTAACTGTCTGAAAAACAGTGTGTTACGCCATATTGTGAGCATAATCACACTCCCTAGCTTGTGCATTCGAAACAGAGTGGGGTTGCAAAGTGAAACAAAGTAAGAAAGCCGTTTTCAGGAGGACCGATTGATCTCGGCTGTTCAGAAGGCTGCTGCGGGGATTACAGGCCCCAGGAGTCGTCCTTTTCGTATCCGAGGAGGATGAGCATAGGACCGGCGATAGACTTGAAAACAACTAAATCCCACTCGCCGAATTGATCGTGCCAACCGCCGGTTTTTCCCTTGCGGTAGACACCCTTGATGGGGATGTTCCTGCCGGCTTGTGATGCATCGACCTGGTTCCCAACAAAGGCGGAACTCATCCCGAGCGAGCCGAGGATTCTCTTCAATTCACCGACCGGATCCGACGACAGATCCTCGTATCTGACCTTAATTGGCTTGTGATCCCGTTCGTTTGCGCGCGCGGCTTCGGCGTACTGGAGCCACAGGGCGGAGGCATCGGCGATTTCGCCCGGAGCTCCTTTCCACCAAGAGCTTTTATCCTTGGCAACCTTGAGCATCGAAGTCACCACGTCACGGCCGTCGCGCTGAACCAGCACCAGCGCTGCAAGCGGGAATATGCTTCGAATCCTATCAACGTAAAGGGTATGGATGGGCGTTTTTTCGACGATAACTTTCCCGGGATTTGACGACGACAAGTGAAAGAACCTATCCCTGATCTGTTCTTCGCTGAGGCCACGATCCTCCAGGAAAATGCCAGTCTCGAGCGTTTGAGCTTCGTTAATCCTGGCACCAAGGTTGTCAACCGTCGCAGCGACTACGTCAGGATGCTCCTTCAGCAACGACAGCATCCAGGTCGTGCCCGAGCGCGGAGGACCCAGTATGAACAAAAGGTTTTCGCCTCTGTAGCTCTCTCGATCGGGCAATTCGGTCGAGCGGGCTTGCGAATCGGCAGTCATTGCAGGGGGTGTGCTTAATCCCTTGATTTTTCGTTGGTTGCGGAGGGTTTCCTTCTCGCGGTTGTAGCCCTCGTGCAGAGCGGTCAATTTTGGTTTCAGGTTGTCGAGCTCCTGCCTGATTCGACTGTGCTCAGCCTGCAGCTCGGCCATCGCCTCGGCCAGCTTGGCGTGCTCCTTTAGGATACTCCGATAGAAGAGAATTTCTCGCGCTGGCGCGGATGGGGTGTCTTCGAAAGTAATTTGCCTTGTTGACTGTTCGGTGATTTCCTTGGCGCATTTCTTCAGACTCTCGCCGTTGATTTCGCTCAGAACGACAGTTTTCTGTGGATTTATACCGAATTCACCGATCCAACGGTTCTTCTCAGCTTCAGACAGGAACACGTATGAGGAAATTTCGATGTAGATCGAAGGCGGCGAAGCGCTGACGTATTGATATGCATCGACAACGAAAATTATAGGTATCGTAGGGAAGTAGTGACGCGCGAGGATGGCCGAGGGGCTGTCGTGGGCTTGAACCAGGTCGAAGTTCCGCCCAGGTAGGGCCGCGAATTCTTCGTTTACCTCAAAGCCCTCCAGCTGAAAGCTCAGAGCGGACTCGCCCGCATAAACAGTGGTTATGCAGACTGAATGCCCGTTTTCGCGGAACTCATGCGCCAGGGCGGCGACAAAGCCCCCGCCTCTCTGATTCGAGAGAGAATTGCACGCGATCAGAATCTGCATTGGACGATTAATCGTTCCTAAACGGTCACCTCTTTTCAAACACGATGTTGCGGACGCGGCCTCCGGAGAGCTTAAAGCCCGTGATCTTGGCGGAATCGTTTCTTTGGAAATTGAGGATGCTGAAGAACCATGTATCGCCGCTGAACTCATCCTCGGCTGCGTGAGTCAGCACGATATCACTGTGCCTGTGATGAGTGGCGACAAAACCGCCGTCTCGCACCTCCAGCGTGTAGGTGGTGCTTAATTCAGGGCTGTAGTACTCACCGGCATATTCTCCCAGGTCCTCCGCGGTCAGTTCGGCGAGTTCGATCCTTTCTCCTGTGATAGTGGCTTCTCCAATTTTCAGAACAATGTTATCGGCTTTGCCGTCTTCACTGACTTCAAAGGTGATGCGGTTGTTTCCATCTTCGATGAGAAATTCTGTCTCGCTTAAAGGCAGGAGAGAGAGATTTTGCTCACCCGCGGCATTGGCAATGAGTGCGTTGCCTTCTCTTTCGATACTGGCAATGATACCGATATTGAGTTTAAAACGGCCGGTGTAGGAATCGAGAATCGCCGGATCGATTTCTACCGTCTCAGTCGCCTCATCCTTTTTCTCCTCTTCAGGTGTCATCAGCTCACCGAGGTAAATCGCGGCAACCTTTTGAGCCAGGTTTCCGGGGCTGAACTCGGCCAGGTTGCTGAAGACGATAACTGAGAACCGTTGGTCCGGAAACATCAGGATGTGCGTCCTGAATCCGGCGTCTCCGCCGCTGTGGCCGACTGTTTTAAGGCCGCGGTATTCCCTGACAACAAGGCCTCGCGCGTAGCTGATTTCCTCGCCGTTGTTGAGAAGCCCTTTAACCTGCATCCGCTCAATCACGTCCGGGCCGCCGACACGCTTCTCCTCGAAATTCAGCGCCCAGCGTGCCAGGTCCTCGACGGTAGTGAATAGGCTCGTCGCACCGACGTTGGCATAGCTGAGAACGGAATTCTTAAAGATTCCTTCATCCTCGTCCTTGTAATAAGAATAGGCGCGGTTGGGAACCACCATCTCGTGGTCGTCGTGGAAGTGAGTGTTGCTCATGCCGAGAGGCGTAAAGATGTTCTCCGCGGTCCATTCGCGGAATGTTTTTCCGGTGATCCGTGCGACAATCTCCGCCAGCAGCGTGAAGCCGGTGTTGCAGTAAAGATATTCTTCGCCGGGTTTGAAATTCAGGTCTTTCTGGTTGCGAACCAACTTGAGGATGTGTTCCTTGGTGATCACGTCGTCCAGCCGCCAGCCGGAAATCGCCAGCAGCTGCCACTGATCGCGCATGCCGCTGATGTGATGGACAAGGTGCCTGATCGTTATCTTCTCGCCGAAATCCGGGACCTCGGGCAGGTACTTGTTGATGTCGTCGTCCATCGACAGCTTGCCCTGTTCCTCCAGCAGCGAGATCGCGAACGCCGTGAACTCTTTCGAGACCGACGCCACGTGGAAAATCGTCGATGGCGTGATCGGGATGTTGTATTCGAGTTGCGCGCAGCCGTAGCCGCGTTTGTAAATGATCGCTCCATCCTTGACGATGGCGAGCGCAGCCCCCGGCGAGTCCCAGTGGTCCCACTCGGCGAACAGCGCATCGACCTTTTCCTGAAGCTCCCGATCGTCCGATGAGAGGTTGATTCCCAATGCTGGAGAGGCTGGATAAACAAGAACCAGGAAAGCGAACAGCAAAATGAGAGAAGAGGCCTTTTTCATCATTACTCCCTTGCAGTAAATAAGTCGGCAATTACTCAGAGAAACGAGTATATCGCAG
>CBFCZO010000044.1:0-22491 GCA_965602675.1 uncultured bacterium
CTGCCGGGCAGCCCAAGCTCTGTAAACAGATCCTCGGTCCGGCGGGCGGCGGCCTTGAGCCGGCGCCCTTCGGTTACCATCTCCCTGGTGCCGGGAGGATCACTTCGCCAGCGGCCTGCCAGCCCGGCATCCAGGCACACGGCCATCTTCAATGCTTCCACCAGGCCGTCCCGGTGCTGCTGTGGGGACAGGGTTGTCCATATTTCCTCGCACAGCAGGCACTCCCCGGCAAAATGGAATGCGCCGAAGACGTTCTTCCCGCCGCCGGGGGAGTTAATTGCCGCCTTCCCGCCGATGCTGCTGTCGACCGCCGCCAGCAGCGTCGTCGGCACGTGCACCAGGGGCATTCCGCGCCGAACCATGTGTGCGGCGAGGGCCGCGACGTCGCCCACTGTGCCGCCTCCGACGGCGACGACACGCCGCGCGCCTGCCAGGCGCCGCTCGCTCACGGCAAGGCACAAGCGCTTGAGAGTGCCGAAGGATTTCGCCGACTCGCCCGCGGTCAACCGGATCGCCGAAGGGCATTCAAGCCTGTGCAGCCGGGCCACTTTGCGGTCGACGATCACCGCGTCGTCGTCGCGGCTGCAAAGCTCCCGGAGTTCGCCGGCGGTCACCCAGCGCTCTCGCGAATTCCCCGGCTGAGGGGGGTGTTTCCGTTCGCTCATGATTCGATCCTTCCGGCCCTGTCAATCAGGAAGAGATCGGCAAAGATTATCGCTGCCATGCTTTCGACCACGGGCACTGCGCGGGGCAGAATGCAGGGATCGTGGCGCCCCTTCACTGCGGCCTCCCCGATGGTGGAAACGGGCTTGCCGGAGATGTGGAACACGAGGTTTTCGCCGTTGCTGATGCCGCCGTTCACCCCCCCGTAGGTGTTGCCGGGCGAGTGAAATTCGCTGCCCTTGATATCGAGCGGTTTGGTGTTCCAGCGGACTGCGTTGACGGTGCCGATCGAGGCGAAGGCATTCGCCAGGTAGCTGTGCAGCTTGAGGAACACGGGCTCGCCCAGGCCGGCGGGAGGGCCTTCGACGCGCACCGTGATGACGCCGCCGTAGCTGTCGCCGCTTTCCTTGGCGCGGAGAATAAGCTCGCTCATGCGCTCGGCCGTCTCCGCCTCGGGGCAGCGGGAGTCGAACGCATCCACTTCATCCCGCCGCCAGCGCCGCGCCATAGCCGCTTCGCCCATAGACAATCCGCCCACTGCGCTGACCCAGGCGACGATGCGCAACTCCGGCAGGACCCGGGCGAGCAGCGATTCGGCGACCCAGCCGGCCATTACCCTGGCCACTGTCTCCCTGCCGCTCGAGCGCCCGCCCCCGCGGTAATCGACGTGCCCGAATTTGGCTTTCCAGGCCGCATCGGCGTGCCCGGGGCGGGGTTGCTTCCAGACGGCGTCGTAATCGCCGCTGCGGGCGTCGCGGTTGCGCACGAGTAAAGCTATCGGCGTGCCGAGAGTGATGTCCTGGAAGATCCCGGAGAGGATTTCCGGCTCGTCGCATTCATTCCGGGCCGTGGTCAGCGCGCTCTGCCCCGGGCGGCGCCGCGCGAGCTGGGCCAGCAGCATTTGCCTGTCGACCGGGACTTCGGAGGGGCAGCCGTCGACGACGCAGCCGAGGGCCAGTCCGTGGCTCTCGCCGAAGGTCGTAACTCGAAAAAGCGTTCCGAAGGTGTTCATTTTTCGACTCCTGAGTTGCTCGAGCCCGGTTCGCTGAAAAAAGCCAACTCTTCGGCCAGAAGCGCCTGGCCGGGTGCCGATTGCGATTCCGGCGCCATGGCTCAGTAATGCAGGTGATTGCGCGCGGCCAGCCTGCGTCGCAATAACGCGGCCCCGGCTCCCGCGGCCAGCACATTCACCCGCTCCGCGATCTGCAGCAGGCGGTCCTGGAGCCAGATGAGTCTCGAATCGCAATCCTGCGCCATCGGTTCGACGTGCTTTACCGCCCTTTTCCCCACGCCGAGTGATTGCCACAAGGCGACGGCCTCATCGAGGTCCATGGGCGATTCGGCGTGGTGGGACAGGATGACCCTCTCCTCCGGTATTTCCAGGCTCTGCCGCGGCAGGGCGACCTCCTGGTCCACAAGAGCCGCCGCCTCGATCCACGCGCCCGTAAGAAACTGCTTTTTCCGCCGTGCGACCAGCAACGGCAGCGCGCAGTCCGGTACGTGAAAGCCGGAAAGCCCGCCTGCCAGGTCATCGCGGATTTCGAGGTAGTGGGCGCCCGCCCGCGCCGCGCCGATGGCGAAGTCGAGCGGCTTTGCGTAACCCGGGAGTGTAACCACGAATCTCATATCCAACCCGATGCAAAAAAAATCCGCCGGGCAATCGCCTCGGCGGTTTGTCGATGTCGTTCGCTTCAACGCTTAAGGTACACCAACACCCCACCGGCAATCCCAAAAGTACCAATAAGCGTTGTTGGGCGACATAATTCTACTCCGAATGAATTCTCTTTTAGCCGAGCGCGAACTCAATGTCAACTTCCAATCTCCACTCTTTGAAGATAATCGCCGGTTCTCTGACGCCGGCGTTAACAAGCCTCTCCCGCTGGAACAGGGCTCAAGAAGCATCCCGGGCGTCCGCGGTGCCGGGTTCACGCGGCCGAGCGTGAAAGAAATCGCAGGCAGTTGACATGCTATCGAGGAACTCCCCGCGGCGGTTCTCGGCGATCAGCGTGCCGAGCTTCTCGACAGCCTCCTCCAGCAGGCGAAAGATAACGCCTTGATCGCACAGGCGCTGAATCTCGAAGTAGAGGTCCATGTTCTCCCGAACCAGCTTCAGAGTGGTGCTTATCTGGCAGTTGAATGTCGAGCTTCCCACGCCGACGAGCGTCTCAAAGCTCTCGCCGGAGTTCACCAGGGCGTCGGCGAAGACGAAGTTAAGCGCGTGGCTGAGGCCGAGCGTGAGAGTCATCAGCCGGTCATGGTCTTCGGGCGGCAGAGAGACGATTGTAGCCGCAGTCTCACTGAATAGCGCCCGAACGTCGCGGTCGGCCTCTTCGTCCCCGCATGGGCAGATGATGATTTTCCTTCCGTGGAGGGTTGTCACATCGGGTCCGAAGAGGGGATGGATGCTGGTGAGGCGCAGTCCCGCCCGGATGCCCCGCCGGATCACCGGCAGCAGGTCCCTCTTCAGGCTGCACAGATCGAACAGCACTCCCCGCGGCCGCATCTGCAGCAGTTCCTCCAGCACGTCGGGCGAGCGCTGGAGGGGCACTGAGAGGATGATGAAATCGAAGTCCCGCACGTTCTCATCAAGACCAGACAGCGAGTCAAAGGGCGAAGCCTCGGCTGAGCACTTGTCGTGGACCACGACACGATGCCCCTGGTTGTTGAGGAAGTTGCAGAACCAGGAGCCCATCTTCCCGAACCCCCCGATCACCAGGATGTCGAGCGCCCCGGCGAGCCTGCGCTTGTCTAGTTCTTGGCTCTGCAATTCAACCGACTTTTCGATGAGGAATCTGGCCAGCCCTACCCCCCACTGCGCCCTCAGGCCGAATCCCTCGCACAAGCCGGAAAAACGCTCGATGACTCGTTTCTCTACTGAGTAGTTACGCAGCGGCACGCCGGAGCCCATCTTGTTTTCGGCGACCCTGAGCGCGAGCCGTTGCCTCCTGGCCAGGAGCCTGACGAACTCCCTGTCCACCTCCATTATCTGCTCGCGCAGCTTGCCGAGCGCTTCCGTGCCCGCGCGCGGCTCAACCGGTCCCGGCGTATCTGTTTTCATTCAAAGCTCCTTGGCGTATTAAAAAAGCCCGCAGTCGCCTGCAGGCTGTAGAATCCATAATCGAACCTAGCTAGAGCGCGCAGAGCCTCCCCTTTATCTTGCCGAAATAGTAATAAAAGCTGGCTATTGCGCTCATGATTACCTCACCGGGCCGCAAGGATGGCAAACACTTCCCCTTGTGTCAAGCCCTCGCGGGCATGAGTGTTCGCTTGACGGCTTCGACAACGCCGCCCGCCGTGCCGCCACCGCGATCCATTCGCTCCTCGATCAGGCGGATGATGGCGGTGCCGACGACAGCGCCGTCGGCATGCCTCCACACCGCCTCGACGTCGGCGGCCGACCCGATTCCGAAGCCGACGGCAACGGGAATATTCGTGATGCTCCTGAGTTTTTTGACCATCTGCGGCACGGAGGAATCCACGTCGGTGTGCTTGCCGGTGACGCCCGTGCGGGCAACAAGGTAGACGAAGCCGGAACAGTGGCGCGCGATTGCGCGCAGGCGCTTGCCGCTGGAGGTCGGGGCCGCCAGGAACACGGTATCAAGCCTTTCGAAGCATTCCGTCGCCTCGTACTCTTCGGGCGGCAGGTCGGAGACCAGGATGCCGTCGAGGCCGGCGCCGGCGCCCTCGCGGTCGAAGCGCGGGATCCCGTATCTGAAGACGGGGTTGGCGTATGTCATCAGCAGCAGCGCGGCATCCGTCCTGCTCCTCACCCGGCGCACCATGCCGAGGACGTCGCCGATCGAGTAGTGGTGCGACAGGGCCCGCTGCATCGCTTTCTGAATCGCAGGCCCGTCGGCCACGGGATCGGAAAACGGCAGGCCGATCTCGACTATGTCAGCGCCGCCATCGGCCAGGCCGCAGATAATCTCTTCGGAGGCTGCAAGGTCGGGATAGCCGGCCAGAACGTAGGGGATAAAGCATTTATTACCGTGGGCGAAAGCCCTGGACAATCTCGACATCCTTATCACCCCTTCCCGAGAGGTTGACCACGACTATCGAATCTTTCGGCATCCTACACTTCAGGCCGAATGCATAGGCGAGAGCATGTGCCGACTCCAGCGCCGGAATGATGCCCTCCCGCAGGCAGAGCTTCGTGAAGGCGCCGACCGCGTCGTCGTCTCCCACGGCTGCATATTGCGCCCTTCCGGTTTCGTGAAGCCAGGCGTGCTCGGGACCGATGAGCGGGTAATCGAGCCCTGCCGAGACGCTGTGGGTGTCGTTGACCTGGCCGTTTTCGTCCTGCAGGAGATAGCTGAGCGTGCCGTGCAGCACTCCCGGCCGCCCTCCGCCGATGCGGCTGGCATGCTCACCGGGGCCGTCTCCGCAGCCGCCGGCTTCCACGCCCACCAGCCGGACTTCGCGATGCCCGATAAAGGGGTGGAACATGCCGATGGCGTTGCTGCCGCCGCCGACGCAGGCGACCAACAGATCCGGCAACCTGCCCGCCGCCTTCATGATCTGAGCCCTGATTTCCCGCCCAATCACGGATTGAAACTCCCTCACCATCAGCGGATAGGGGTGCGGTCCGACCGCCGATCCCAGCAGGTAGTATGTGTCGTCGACGTTTGTCACCCAGTCGCGCAAGGCCGCGTTGACTGCGTCCTTCAGGGTCCCGCTCCCGGAGTCCACCGGCAAGATGCGGGCGCCGAGCAACTCCATGCGCCTCGCGTTGGAGGCCTGGCGCCGGAGGTCTGCGGTGCCCATGTAGATATCGCAGTGGAGGCCCAGCAGGGCGCAGGCCGTGGCGGCGGCCACTCCGTGCTGGCCGGCTCCCGTCTCCGCGATCACGCGCCGCTTCCCCATCCTGCGGGCAAGCAGCCCCTGCCCGAGCGTGTTGTTGATCTTGTGCGCGCCCGTGTGGTTGAGGTCCTCGCGCTTGAGGAACAACTCGAAACCCAACTCATCTGACAGCCTCCCACAGCGATAAAGGGGGGTCGGCCGCCCCGAGTAGCCCAGCAGCAGCGTATCTAACTCCCTGCGGAACTCACCGTCCTTGGAGAAGCGGTTGAAGGCGTCGCGAAGCTCTTCGAGCGGAGTCATCAGCGTCTCTGGAATGAAGAGTCCCCCGAAGCTGCCGTAGTGCCCGCCGGCGTCCGGGATGTCACGGCTGTTTGTCGCTCCGGCTCTTCTGCCAGCGACTTCGGTCGCGGTCTCCAGGAACACTCGCAGTTTTCGCGGGTCCTTGATTCCGGGCTCCGCTTCGACGCCCGAGCAGACGTCAATCCCCGCCGGATTGAGCAGCGTGAGGATCCGCCGGAGATTGGACGGCCCGAGTCCCCCGGAGAGAATATAATCCCTCTCGACATGCCTGAGTGCCGACCAATCGGCTCTTTTACCGGTGCCCCGGGATTGATCGACGATAACCTCGTGCCGGGGAAAGCTCCCAAGCCGGCCGGGGCCTGCGGCAACCAGCACTCTCTTGCGAAACGGCGGGAGCTCAGCCTCATGCGCGAAGCCGTGAAGCTGGATGATGTCGAAGAGTTCCTCGCGGACATCCTCCATGCTGCCCTTGACGAATACGCCGACGCTGGCGACGCCCGCCGGCAGGCGATCGGTGATAGTGGCGATGGTCTCGTAGCTCACAAAACGGGGGCTGGGTGGATAACGGACGAATCCGATAGCGTTGGCGCCATAGCGGACCGCGTCCAGGGCGTCTCTGAGGTTGGTGATACCGCAGACTTTAATGAACATGCGTCCTCCGCAACAGCTTGCTCAGCTCTACACCCGGGTCGGGTGCCGCCATCAGCGCCGTTCCAACCAGGAACCCGTGGAAGCCGGCATCGCGAAGCTCCAGCAGTTGCGAGCGCCTGGAGATTCCGGATTCTGAGACAAGGACCACCTCCGCGGAGCCTTCCACTTCCCGTGCCAGAGCGAACGAGGTGTCGAGAGAAATGCTGAGGTCGCCGAGGTTGCGGTTGTTGACACCTATTATCCGCGCGCCCGCCTTCAACGCCGCCTCCATCTCCCGGAGGTTGTGCACCTCGACCAGCGGCTCCATGCGCAACTGCCTGCCGTAACCGATCAGCCGGGATAGCCCCCGCCCGGCCAGCAGGGCGGCGATCAGCAGGTAGGAAGACGCCCCCGCAGCCCTCGCCTCGGCGACCTGGTAGTCGTCGACGATGAAGTCCTTGCGCAGAATCGGTATCGGCAGCCCCTCGGAGGCCAGGCGCGACAAACTCTCCAGGGAGCCCTGGAAATATCGCCGCTCCGTGAGCACCGAGACCGCCGCGGCCCCGTTCCCGGCATACATCCGGCCGATAATCCCGGGCGGCAAGGAGCAATGATTTCTCCCCTTGCCCGGGGAAGCGTATTTTATCTCTGCGATGATGTTGATTGCGGGCGTCGAAAGGGCTTGCATAAACGAGAGCGGCGCGGCCTCGGGAATCGCTGCCAGCACCCTTTCGATGGGCAGATGCCGCTGCCTCTCGCGCGTCGCGGCCAACGCCGCGTCCACCAGCTTGGAGAGAATTCCTCCGGCTTCATCAGGCATGGGAGCACTCCCTGAGCTCTCTCAGTTTTCTTTGGGCGGCGCCGCTGTCGATAACCTCTGCGGCAAGCGCGAGCGATCTGCCGAGGGGCTCCCGGGTGGCGACGTGCAGCACGGCGGCGGCGTTGGCGAGCACTATCTCCCGCGCCGGGCCCCTCACCACCCCCGAGAGCAGGCCGAGGCACAGCTCGGCGTTTTCGACGGCCGTCCCCCCCCGCAGTGCTTTGTAGACGGACTTCGAGGAGGAGGAGGAGGAGGAAAAGAAGTCGAGATTGTAGCTTTTCACTTCCCCGTCACAGGTTTCCGTGACGCGAGTCGGGCAACAAATAGAGATCTCATCCAGTCCGTCGAGGCTGTGCACGACCCATGATCTCCGGCCTCCGAGCCGCGCCAGTGCCCTCCCGAGGCGTTCGGTGAGCTCCGGCGAGAAAACTCCGACAATCTGAAAGTGCGCGCCGGCGGGATTGGTGAGCGGTCCGAGCAGGTTAAAAACGGTGCGAAATCCGAGCTGCCTGCGAATCGAGGCGACACGTTTCATCGCGGGGTGGTATAGCGGGGCGAACATGAATCCAATTCCGACCTGCTCGATGCACTCGCAGGTCTTTTGGGGGGGCAGGTCGATCCTGATCCCGAGGGCCTCGAGCAGATCGGCGCTGCCGCTGCGGCTTGTCACGGCCCGGTTGCCGTGCTTGGCGACAGGGATGCCCACTGCGGCGATGACAAAGGCTGCGGTCGTGGAGACGTTGAAGGTGTCGCGCCCGCCGCCCGTGCCGGCGGTGTCTACCAGGTTCGGGAGCCCGGTCTTGATGCGCACGGCATTATCCCGCATCACGAGCGCGAACCCGACTATCTCATCGACTGTTTCTCCCTTGGCCTTCAAGGCCGTGAGAAAGGACGAGACCTGGGCATCGGGGACGTCCTCCTCGAAGACCGTTCTCAGTCCTTCCGCCGCCTCCGATACGGTAAGATCCTCGCGCGAAATCAGCTTTTCGGTCAGTGCCCGCAGCATAGGAAATTCTCCAGGATTTGTTTGCCTTGCGGCGTCAGGATCGATTCGGGGTGGAACTGGACGCCGTACACGCGCAGCCCTCTGATCTTGAGCCCCATGATCAGGCCGTCCTCGGTTTCCGCGGTGACCTCGATCGAATCGGGCAGGTTCTCCCTGGGCACGATGAGGGAGTGGTAACGCGTGGCTTGAAAGGGATTGTCGACATTGCGGAAGAGCTCGCCGCCGCCGTGGCGGATCATCGAGGTTTTTCCGTGCAGCAGCCTGGGGGCCCTAACGACCCGGCCGCCGAAGGCTTCGGCGATTGCCTGGTGGCCGAGGCAGACACCGAGGATGGGAATAGTTTGGGCAAAAGCCCTGATAATCTCGATGGTCAGCCCGGCCTGCGAGGGCACTCCCGGTCCCGGGGAGATCACAATCCGGTCGGGCTCAAGCCGGCCGATTTCTTCAAGGGTTACCTTGTCGTTGCGTCGCACCACCGGGCGGCAGCCGAGCTCGCCTAGGTACTGCACCAGGTTGAAAGTGAAGCTGTCGTAGTTGTCGACGACGAGCACAGTTTGCTCGTTGTTGTTCTCAGCAGGCATCGGCGCCCCCGCTTTCCAGGCTCTTTGCCAGCTCGATGGCGATGATCAGGGCCCGGGCCTTGTTGTGGCATTCCTTGTTCTCGAGGCAGGGATCGGAATCGGCGACGATGCCTGCGCCGGCCTGGATGTAAGCCCTGCCGCGGTGCATGATGATGGTCCTGATGGTGATGCAGGTATCGATGTTGCCCGAGACGTCGATGTAGCCCATGGCTCCGCCGTAGATGCCTCGCCTGCAGGGCTCCAACTCCTCGATGATCTCCATCGCCCTGATCTTGGGTGCGCCCGTGACCGTGCCCGCGGGGAAACAGGCCGCGAGTGCGTCGATCGGGGCAAGCTCGGGGCGGAGTCGGCCGGCGATGTCGCTGACCAGATGCATGACGTGGGAGTATTTCTCGACGGCCATGAAGCGTTCGACCTTGACGGTGCCGTGGGAGCAGACGCGGCCGACGTCGTTTCGTCCCAGGTCGACGAGCATCAAGTGCTCGGCGCGTTCCTTCTCGTCGTTCCGCAGTTCCTCCTCGAAGCAGCTGTCCTCGGAGGGTGTGCTGCCGCGGCGCCGGGTGCCTGCTATCGGCCGGTAGGACACGCTACGCCCCGTGACCTTGACCAGCATCTCGGGAGACGAGCCGGCGACGGCCATGTCGTCGCGCCGGCAGAAGAACATGTATGGAGAGGGATTGATGTGCCTCAGGGCCCGGTAGACCAGGAAGGGATCGCCGTCGAAATCGGTGTCGAAGCGCTGCGAGAGAACCACCTGGAAAACATCACCCTGCGCGATGTATTCCTTGGATCTGAGCACGGCAGCGACGAATTCCTCCTCGGTTAGATTTGAGCGGTACTTCCCGCCCACCGCTTGCGGAAACGCCGAAGGCGGCGCGCTGCGTCCCGGCTGCGATAGCTTGCGCTCGACTTCGTGCAGAGCCTCCGGGCTGTCGCGGGAAAGGATGAGTATCTGCTGGCGGACGTGATCGAAAGCGACGACGGTCGAGTAATAATCAACCAAAACCTCGCCGGCGGGATGCGAAGGCTCTCTTTCTTTCCCAAGATCCGGCAGCGACTCCAGTTCCCGCGCCAGGTCATAGGCAAAGAACCCCACCGCCCCGCCGGTGAAAGCCGGGAGCCCTTCCTCGACCGGAACCGGTTCGGGGAGCCAGGCTCGTAGTTGCTCCAGGGTGCCGCAGAAGGAATCGTCGGGGTCGGCCCCGATGAACGAGTACCTTCCCATCGATTCCCCCTTCTCGACGGATTCCAGCAGGAAGGCAGTGTCGCCGTCCGCGGCCAGCCTCTCGAAGGCCAGAACCGGAGACAGGCGGTCCGCCATGAGCCTCATGCAATGTATCGTGCCGACCATCAGCCGCGCTCCTTTGTCGCTGCCCAGAGCAATAAAAAGGCCGTGGAGTGCGTCTCCACGGCCATCGATTCCTTATCCTGCTCAGTCTTTATCCGGGCGGACGCTCCCCTCCTTTGTCGGACGAGTGCCACCACCAGGAATTTGTGAACAGGTTATTCATGCTTTTCTCCAGCGACAAATTGTAGTGAAACCGAGGTGAGCCGGTCAAGGATTTATTCATACAAATGTTGGGGAGTTGTTTAATCACGGAAACCGGGCACCGGCCGCGAAAATGCCCGCTAACCGGTTTTGCGATTTCAGTTCTTTGCCTTTCTGCCGATGTCCAGTTCCATCGGTCCCGCGATCGCTTCAATCGTCCTGCTCCTTACCGACTTGAAACCGACCCGCAACATCGCGTCGGCGATCTCGCCCTGTTCGAAGCGGACATCATGCCCGGTCAGGCACATAGCGATGTGCGCCAGCATAGCGTCGGGCTTGGTGCGCTCATCGGTGAGGCCGTCGGCCAGGCTGGCAAACAATCCGCCGGGATTCAACGCCCCATGGATCTTTGCGACAAGCTCATCGAGACAGCCGTGAGCACAATTGAGCGTTGAGCTGGCCCAGACCAGGTCGTAACCGCCGCCGATGTCATCGGTGAGGTAATCGCCGGCCATGGTGGAGATGCGATCCTGCATGCCGTGATCAGCGATACACTGCTGTGCCGCTTTCACCACCACGGGCCTGTCGAAGACGACGGCTTTCATGTCCTCGTGAGCGGCGACGAACGCGACGGCGAAGATGCCCGGTCCTCCGCCGAGGTCGAGCATTGTTTTGAGGCGCGGGAATTCGGGGATCCGGGCAATGATGTCAGCTGACTTGAGGGCGATGCCGGAATAGGCCCAGCCAACGAGGGCCTTGATGTGTTCAGACCAGAACTCGGGAGAGCCCATCGCCTCCTCATGCGATACTGAGTCGGGCGGTCCCTGGACTATTATTTCCTCCAGGCGAGCCGTCACAGGCTGGTAGTGCTGAACGGTGGATTTGCAGAGGGAGCCGAGGTATGCCGGGTTGCTGCTGACGAGGAATGTCTCGGCTATCGGTTTGTTTCGATACAAGCCGTTTCTTTTTTCGACAAGATCGATCATAGCCAAGTGGTCGAGCAGCAACGCCGTGTTGCCTGGATGAGTTCCCGCGGCGCCTGCCACCTGCCCCGCATCCACAAAATCACTCAAATGGTCGAAGACACCGAGCTTGAGGCCGGCCATCAATAACTCGGTTTGAATCGGCGCTTTTACCAGATCATAAATATACTTGGCATCCTCGCTGACTTGCGGAATCTTCACTGTTTACTCTCCTTGAAAAAAATCCACTGACAGGTCATGCAGTTTTTCGGCCGGCTCGTGCAGGACGGTTTTCATCGCTCATCCTCCTACCGGTAATTGAGTCCACCGTATTATTGCTCGCGAGCAGGCAGCGGGAAAGGAAGAATCGTATTAAAAGGAAGCTTGATCGGCAGGTGCCTTTATTCGCCAGTCCCCTTTTCAAGTTTGCGCGTTGATCCTGGAAACAAATAATTGAATTATCCGGTATTCGCCACTTTTGTGCTGAGTAGGTGTGCGGAAAACCGGGTGATGCCGCCCCACGCCGGAGACCGCTAAAGATGGCGTGGAGCGGCAAGATTGGAGACCGCTCACCCGATCAGATTTAGGGCAACCAATCCGTTTTACAAATTAAACTTGAGCCCTAACGATACGGTTCGCGGCCGCCTGGGGCCGTAGATCCAGCCGGCGTCGCGTTCGGGCCCGATGTCGAGGTCTTCCTGGAAGTAATCGTTGATGTTGTAGATGTTTACCATGAGGTTGAGTCCGTAGGTGCGGCGAATCAGCGGGATGTCGAGCTTTGCGTTAAGCGTGTAGTAGGGATCAACCTGCTCGAGGCGGTCTTCCTCGATCCAACCGGCATAATGGGGCACCCACATGCTTCCGTTGACTTCCAGCCCGAGCGAGGCGGTGAATCGGCTGTGGTAGTAGGTGCCCATGGCGTAGCCGTAGAACTCCGGTGCGGTGAAGAAGCTTAGGCTGCCGAATTCCGGCTCGGGCTCGTCGAAGCGGCTGCGCTGGAATGTCCAACCGGTCTGCAGATCAAAGCCCCCGGGCAACTCGAGGTCGGCATTGATCTCGAGACCGTAAACTTTCGACGATCCTCCGTTGATGCGCATGAAGAGCCTGACCGGATCGTCCTCGCCGCTGACCAACTCGTTGACGAAGGTGTCGTTGATAGTGGTGTAGAAGAAATTGCCTTCGAGCCGCAGAGCGCTGTCGGCGGAGTAGTCAGCCGAGTATTCGGCGCTGAGGCTGAAGGACGAGGCTCTCTCCTCTTTGAGGTTTGGATCGTAGAGCTGGTAGCGCGGCTCCCCGCCCGAGAGCTCGATGTGAAGATCCTCGTCGAAGACCGTCGGCGCCTTGAAGCCCTGTGAGAAGGTTGCGCGGACGCGGAAGTTTTCGCTCGCCGAAATCATTGCCGAGAGGCGGGGCGAGAAGACCAGTTCGCTGAGAAGGGAATGGTTGTCGACTCTCCCGCCCAGGAGCAGGGAGAGGCGGTTGTTGAGCTTGAAGTCGTCCTGCACGTAGGCGCCGTAGTTCTCGAACTCGCCGTGGGTGACCCAGTTGAAGCCCGGGTGCTCGTCGGTGATCCTGTCGCGCTCGTACTGGAGGCCGTACTGGAGGTTGTGCCGGGCGACGCTGTGGGAATAGTAAGCGGCGATGTTGGTGTTGGGGTTGGAGGTGGTGCCGTATGCGTCGGGGTCGTAGCCGCCGCCGTAATAGGTGTCGCGGTCGGTGTAGGCGTGGATGATGTGGATAGTGTAATTTGCACCTCCTCCCAGAAAGTGGTGCCACTTTGCGCTGACTGACGTGCGGGTGCTTTCAATCCACTCGGCAAGCGAGGTCTCGTGGGGCTCGCCGTCGAATTTGTTCTCGCCGCCTTTGCGATCCTCATAGGTAAGATCCAGGCCGATCTCCAACTCCGCCGTATCGTTCAACGTCCTCTGAAAGAGCCGGGCTCCGCCGGCGTTGAGGGACTTGTAGGCGATATTGGAGAAGCCGTCGCCGTTGCGGTCGTAAGCTCCGGCGTGCACAAGGTTACCATAAGCAAAGAGTGCCGTTCGGCTGCTGCGGGAAGCCCAGGAGCCGTAGCCGCGAAAGCCGCCCCCGTTTTCACCGTCCATGTTGCTGTAAACAGTCTCCAACGCCAGTGACGAGTTTGCGGGGCGCTTGGTTATGACATTGACGACTCCTCCGACGGCGCTTGGGCCATAGAGTGCGCTGGCGCCCCCCTTGATCACTTCGATCCTGTCGACCATGACCGTTGGAATTTGCTCGAGACCGTAGACGCTGGCCAGAGAGGAGAAAGCGGGCAGTCCGTTGAGCAGCACGTGCGAGTAGTTGCCGTCGAGGCCGTTGATTCTGAGCGAGTTGAATCCGCAGTTCTGGCACTTGTTCTCCACGCGCAGGCCCGAGGTGGCGTCGATTGCTTCAGCCAGGGTAACGGCCGCTCTCTTTTCGATGAAATCGGCGGTGATGACTTCGGTGCGCACGGGCAAGTCTTTGAGGAGGCGTTCTTCGCGCGTGGCGGTGATCACTATTGTCTCGGCGAAGGATCTGAGATTTTCGAACTTCAACTCGAGCGGCCCCGTCCGGCCGGTCAGTTCGATGAGGCCGGTGGAGGCCTGCTCGTAGCTCTTGCTGCTGAATTGGAACGTCACCTTTGCGAACCAGATTTCGTTGAAACTGAAGTGCCCGTTCTTGTCGGAGAGGGTGCTCTGCCCCGTCTCGAGAATGCGGACCGCCGCGGCGGGCACGCGGATGCCCTCGGGCGAGACGACGTAGCCGGCGAGAAAGATCGGTTGCTTAAGGCGGACGTGTTCAAGGTCGGATTCCGCACAGACAGGCGGGACGACAAGCAGGCACAGTATCACTGCAACGGATAACTTCCTGAATGTACTCATCGTGGTTCTCCAAGCAATCCAAGTCTGTATGGCGTGATAAGGGATCAGCTGAAGACGCCGGGCTCAGCGGTTATCGGTCGCGGCTGGCAGCGGAGTAAGCTGCACATTCTAGTGGCCGTTGAAATCGAACAAGATCAGGCCTTCAAGGCCCGGAGCCGGCGCTTTGAAGCGGGATGCCAATCAGGCGGGGATGCCTGGAGGGTCTCGGGGGCGGCAGGAATGCCGGGTGGGGAGTGCTTCAGAATAAGAATCGGGTGTTGATACTCCTAACCACGACCTATCCATCGTGCCCATGAAGGGCTCGGCATAGGTGTCGACAAAGCCGGAGCAGAAGGGACAATGGTGTTCGGTTGCGGAGGCGAAGCTCTCATCGTCGCAGACGGCGCTTGAGATCAGGTTTTCGCTCGCCTCGTTTGGAACGGCGAAAACCGGCGGTTCTTCGAATACGACGTCGTGGACGATGAAGATGGTCAGATAGGCCGCAGCCAGGAGAACCGATAGGGCTTTCTTTGCTATCGAATCGGCTCTCTGATACTGCATTTTCCCACTCCAATTTGAGAATTGTTCGCATTTTAGTTCATAACGCCCCAGAGTCAAGACAAAAGAGACGAAACGAGAGAGTATTCATGAGAACTGATCAGCAGCGCTGTACGCGCTTGCCCGGAGTGCCCTCCAGCGCGGCCGATCGGGCCGCCATAACATTAAGCTGCGCCCATGTCTAGTTTGGGAAAAGCCCCCGGAGGTTTCCGGGGGCTTTTAGCTAGCAGCGTTTTGGTTCTACAGCAGTGTCAGATCAGAAGTTGAAGCGGAGTCCGAGCTGGTAGTAGCGCGCGTCGACGATGGCGCTGGGAACCATGTAGTTTGTGCTGGTGACGTCGGTGGAGAGGTAGGATGTGACTGCGTCGTCGTTGAGGAGGTTGAAGACGTCGAAGACAACTCCGAGGCGGTATTTGCCTGCCAGTGTGAAGGCTTTCTCCAACCTGAAGTCGACGTTGAGCTGGTTGTCGTAGCGCCTGCTGCCGTCAACGGGCTCTACCAGGAAGGTGGCGTCGCCGATGGTGACTTCCGGCGCCCAGGGCGCACCGCTGAACCACGTCATCGCCGGGGTGACGAAGATCTCGAACGGCGCAATATAGGTACCGGTTACCTTGAGGACGTGGGGCCTCTCGAGGCCGAGGCGGCCAGTGGAGTTGATCCAGGAGTTGGGATCGCTGTATGAGTCGAAGCCCTGGATGATGCCGTAGTCCTGGCCGAGGTTACCGGTGTTGCGCGAGTAGGTGTAGTTGGCCCTGAGGCTCCAGTTGTCGCTCATCCGCTTTGTTACCTCGAAGACGAGGCCGTAGTACTTGCGGTAAGGCTCTTCGAGGACGCCCGTTTGTCCGGTGTTGGGGTTGGTGTAGAGCTGGGCAGCCCCGGGATTGAAGTTGGGGTAGTAGACGCCGGAGTAGGAGCCGTTGGGTCCGCTGTAGTTGGCCTGCTCGGTGTCCCAGGTCGCGTCGGGCGTGACGACGCCGATGATGTTCTTGTCTTTCTTCCAGATGAAGTTGACTGATCCCGAGAGGTTGGACGTGATCTCGCGTTCGATCCCGATCATGAAGCCCTCGGTGTACTGGTTGCTCTGGTCGGGATCGGCGAAGAAGTTGCCGGTGCCGCCGCTGACGGACCAGAGAGTCCACTCGGGGGCGTCGGTGCCGAGGAGTGCCTGGCCGTAGTATTCCTTCTCGGCCGGCTGCTGGGTGATGAGGGCTTCGGTGTTTCCGGTGACGACGCCCTCGTAGTATCGGCCGTAGAAGCCGCGGACGACGGTGGTGCCGTCGCCGAAGAGGTCGTAGGCAGCGCCGAGGCGGAAGGCCGGGTCATTGTAGCGGACTGCGGAGTCGCTGCCGATGATGGCGATGTCGGGATCATCGGCGTAGACGCCGCTGGAGTCGTAGCGGACGCCGAGGTTCAGCGTCAGCCTGTCGTTGACACTCCAGCTGTCCTGCGCGAATGCGGCGAGGCGCTTGACGACGGTGTAGCCTTCCCACTCGCCGTCGTCGTACCAGACGTAGGTCAGGCCGTCGTAGTAGTACTGGAAGCCTTCGAGGGTGATGTAGCGTCCGCCGAGGCTGCGCTCGTATTCGACACCGAACTTCATGCTGTGGCTGCCGTGGAGGTCATCGTTGAAGTAGTTGGCGGTGACAAGCATGTTGTCGCGGTTGCGGGTGTAGAGGTCGGAACGGTTTGCGCTGCTGCCGGGCAGATGCTGGCCGAGTGCGACGTCATACATGAGGGGGTTGTCGATACCCGTGCCGCTCTTGGGGACGAGGTCGAAGCCGCCGCGGAAGCCGGCGTAGCGCCCCTCGAGGACGATGTCGTTGCTGAGGATGAAGCTGTGGTTGAGCAGGTAGGTGTTGCTGTCGCTGACCTGTTCCCAGAGGCTGCTTTCGTAGTTTGCTCGCCATCCGCCGACGTAGGCGCGGTGGGAGCGCTCTCTCTTGTAGTTGATCCAGCTGAAGGTGGTGAGGTTGCGGTCGTCGAGTTTGGCGGAGAGCTTGACGAAGGGCAGCTTGGGATTTTCCACCTGGGTGATGACCTTGTCGATCAGCTCGCGTTCGGTCTCGTACTTCTTGTAGTTGTAGCTTGCGAAGAACCAAACCCTATCCTTCATGATCGGCCCGCCGACGACGACGTTGGGATCGGTGAGCTTTGTGGCGGTGGGAGCGGAGATGCCGGCATCGGCGTACTCGGTGGTGTTGTCGCTGACCCACTCTGTGCTCTGGTAGAAGAGGTTGACTTCGCCGTGGAAGTCGTTGCCGCCGCTCTTGGTGACGACGTTGAGCGCCGCGCCGGTGAAAGCGCCGTACTCAGCGGGGCTGCCGAACATGGAGACGTCCATCTGCTCGACCACTTCGGGCCCCAGGCCGGAGGCGGCGAAGACGGTGCCGGTGGCAGGGTCGGAGACGTTAACGCCGTCGGTGCTGTAGGACTGACTGGCTTCCGCGACGCCGCCGAAGGCGGAATTGTTGGTGAAGCCGGCGGTGAGGTTCGGCAGGTTCCAGATGTTGCGGGTGTTGGGCACGTTCTGGAGGAATTCGGTGTCGAGCTTGTCGCTGATACCGGAGGAGGTCTTGTCGACCAGCGGAGCCTCGCCGGAGATGACGATGACTTCCTCGAAGGCACCGATTTCCATCGCCCTGTTGACAACGATGGTTGCGTCGAATCCCAACTCGAAACCCGTCTGTTCGACCGCCTTGTACTCGTTCTTCTCGAACTTGATGTCATAGGTTCCCACCGGCAAGAGAGTGAAGCGGAAATAACCCTTGTCGTTGGTGAGAGTTTCCTGCGTGTGGCCGAGCATGGCGTCGGAGGTGAGTGTTACTTTCGCTCCTTCAATCGCAGCTCCATCAACAGTGGTGACGGTGCCCACGATGCGGCCCTTGTTCTGGGCGTAGGCTACCGTAGCCACAAGCAGAATCAGGATTAGCGGGATAGCTTTTTTCATTTCTTCCCTCGGTTGTTAATTGTGTTTTCCCTCAGCAATGATCTCTCGATCACGCTTGGTTGCTCTTTTCGGCTGATCTACCCGATCACTCCTTATTGACTAAAAGGTTAGGTGACCCAGATACAGCCAAGAGGGTAAGGTGCAAGAAAGATGCCCGCCTGCATTGGGATTTCGGCGACGGGTATCGCGCCTCGGTATCGAGCGAGGGGAGAAACTTGTTCCGACAACAATTCCTTGCATTTCAGCAGTTTACGAGAACAGAAAATCAACTTATAATATGTTAGGCATAAAAACATATTAAAAGCAAACACACACAGCCAAATTTCACACTCAATACTATTCAACATTTTGAATTGAATACCGGAAATATGGATTGTATTCAATTTTATATATTCAGATAAAAAAGTAGTCATATCAAGCGTTTGAATAGGTAGACGGCAATTATAGGAAGGAGCTATAAGTCTGAAGATGGGTAAAAAAGCACTCTCTTACTAGAGCTTATAGTAATAATATAATGTATTGGATGTGGAATAAATTTATACTATTATAACTTAATAAACGTATTCAAGCGATTGTGCCACCGGGGCGGAATCTTGAATGGAGTAATTAGCCAGCGGCGGAATGTTCCACGAGGAAAAGGGGAAGGAACCCGCTCTGGATTGCAGAAACAGCCCGCCGCCGGGATAATAAGATGATTATTCGATGCGCCTGAGCTCGACGCTGCCCATATCGACCCAGTTATCGAGTTCGAGCGAAAGCGTGGTCAGGATCAGATCATCAGAAAAGGAGAGACGCATGTACACCCTGTCTTGGTTAGGAAAGTTGAACATGTTGATTTCCAGATAGACATCCTTACCCTGCCGCTTAACTTCCCTGGCGAACAGGAATCGGCCGTCATCGAAGCACCATAAATAGTACAGCTTTCCGTTTTTTGCGTCATAGCAGACGGGTCCCTTACTCTCCTGTGGGTTCTGTGGGTCGGCCAGACATTTGCTGGTCATTTCCAGGTATTTTTTATCTTTGTTCCATTTGAAAGTGACTAGCTCGTGCGCTTCTCCGGTCTTGATCTCCCAATTACCCGCCAGGGCAGCCATGGGGCAGAAGGAGTCGTCGTCCTCCTCGGCAAGAGCCGATAATAACCACCCTGCAGCCATCAACATCACCAACGACAGCGCGGCGGTTCTCACCATCCTAACAATCGGATCCATCCTTTCCCTCCTCGCATAGATTCAAATAGATTAAACACACCTACGAAAGATGAAGCGAGCGGGAGGAATGAGCAATAGCGAAAGATAACCATTTTTTCGGTCACGTTGCGCCTGAGGCGAATAGCTAGTACTTGCCATAGGCCGCAGCTAAAACCATGCAGATAAGGAATCCGTTCAGGATGCAGATACGGCCCGCCGCCGGGTTAATAAGAGGATTATTCGATGCGCCTGAGCTCGATGCTGCCCAGATCGACCCAGTTATCGAGTTCGAGCGAAGCCTTGACCACGAACAGATTTTCTGAGAAGGAATAACACACGTATAGCTTGTCGCCGTTGGGATTGTTGAACAAGGTGAGTTCCAAATAGACATCCTTGCCCAGGCGCTTGACTTCCCTGCCGATATGGAATTTGCCGTCATCGGAGTACATGAAGAGGTAGAGCTTTTCGGTTTTTGCGTCGTAGCAGACCAGTCCCCTGGACGGCGAGCGGTTCTGCGGGCCGACTAGAATTTCGATTGTCATTTCCAGGTATTTCTTATCCTTGTTCCATTCGAAGATAAAATACTCGTGGCGTGTATCGTCCTTGAGCTCCCATTTGCCCGCCAAGGCAGCCATGGGGCAGAAGGAGTCGTCGTCCTCCGCTTTGATTGTCGACAACATCCATCCCACCACGACCAAGAGAGCGATAAACAGCACCACGATTCTCGTAGTTCTAATTCCTGGATTCACCCCATGCCTTTACGTATCAAGTATGCCCGGTAAAACACACCAAGAAAGATGATGCGAAGGTGAGGAGTGAGCAATAGCGAAAGATAATCATTTTCACTGGCGCCCGGCGCCGGGCGAATAGCTAGAACTTGCCATATGCGGCGGTAAAAACTATGCATATAATGTAACAAGGCTTGTTTCAACGAGAGAGCCACTCACCACGTCGAGCGCCGCGAGCAGATAAGGCGCGCCACCCGCGGGAGCGAAAATGACTGAGAGTAAGTTCAGATCGAAATCATCGCGCGACGCGTTTTCGCAGATAAGCCGGGAGATCGGCCCGAATGCGGAGATAGTCAGTATCAACCGATACCTGAACGGCGACGGTGAGAAAGAAGTCGAGGTGTCGGCGAGGCCCTGTAGAGGGGGCGGCGCGGATTCCTTGACGGGGGGCAAACGCGTTTCGTTGAAGACGATCGTGGTAATCGCCGCAGCCGGCCTGCTGTTGTCGGTTGCTACCGTTGTAGCGTTTCTAATTCTGTTTCCACAGGATTTATCCATTCAGGGGGGGGCGGAAAGGGCTGTGGCGATTGCGCCGGTGCGGCTGGCCGTGCTGCCGTTCACGGACCTGAGCCCCGAGGGCGACCAGCAATATTTCTGCGACGGCATTGCGGAGGAGATACTCAACCGGCTGGTAAATCTAGAAGAATTGAAGGTTTGCGGCTGGATATCGGCATCGATGCTGTCGTCGCAAAACCTTTCGGTGCTCGAAACCGGTGAGAGGCTAAATGTATCGCGTTTGCTGACTGGCAGCGTGAGGAGGTCGGACGATCAGCTGAGGATCACGGTGCAGCTTGTCGACGCCGGTGACGGGTTTCACATCTGGTCGAACACGTATGCGAGCGGGTTGCACAACCTGTTCGAGATACAAGACGAGATCTCGATGTCGGTGCTCGAGGCGTTGAAGCTGGAGATGGGCCTGGCGGAGAAGGAACTGGTGACCCGAAGGAGTACATGGAGCCTCAAGGCAGATGACTATTTCAAGCGCGGCCGTTATCTGCAGCTCAAGGTAAAAGCGGAAAACATGCAGAAATCGATGGAATACTTCTCCAAGGCAGTGGAGATCGATCCGAACTTTGCGCTTGCCTACAGCCACATGGCGATGGGGTACACGGTGACAAAGAGTCTTTACGGCATTCCTATAGATGAGGCGTTCGCAAGAGCCGAGGGCTATATAGAAAAAGCCCTCAGCATTGATCCAACCCTGGCTGAGCCCCACTGCGCACGAGGCATGCTGTATATAGATCGAGAATTCGACCCGGAGCGGGCATTAAAAGAATTTGAAAAGGCTATTGAGCTCCGACCGAGCTTCGCTTTGGGGCACGTGATGTATTCCGGTCTTTCGCTGTTGATGGGAGACATGACGGCGGCCCGGCAGTCGGCTCGCATTGCTCTCGATATCGATCCGCTATCGCGCATGACCAACAACTGTATGTTCATGGTCCATCATATGCTGGGCGAGTACTCCGCCGCGGTGGAACAATTGAGAAGGTTGCTCGACCTGTATCCCGACGACGTACTTGCGGAATCGTATCACTACTACCTGGCACTCACGGGAAGAGAAGACGAGGCGTTTGCAGCCCTATACAGCTATCTCGAAGAAACAATCGATACTGAAAACAAGGAAGGTATCCTCGCGGCGATCAGCAGGAGTTACAGCCAAGAAGGTTATAAGGCTGCGTTAGGCCGCTACGTAGAGCATTTCTCCACTCAAATGGCGGCATGGACGTTGATCGAGTACCATATCTTTCTAAAAGAGCATAACAAAGCACTGGCAAGGCTCAAGGAGTTGATCAGCAAAAAAGAATCGCAGGGAGTCAAAGGTGGAATCAATTACGTATTGATGATGCTCAGAATGAACCCGAAGTTGAGGGAGCTGGAATCGGTTCCGGGATTTGAAGCCCTCAAAGCGGAACTCGAGGGGCTGATATCACGATAATCCCGGCCCGCTCAGCTGTTCACACCGTCTTCCTGTTGTAAGCCATTGGGGAAAATCTCGAGCGCCTTTGCCCGCAGGGTAAAATGAATCGCTTCGGCTCTGCTGTGAATATCGAGTTTCTTGTAGAGGTTGCGGACATGATTGACAGCGGTGAAATAGCTTATGCCCAATTCCGCTCCGATTTCCTTGTTGGAGTTTCCGCCGGCGAGCAGGTCCAGAATTTCCGTTTCCCTTTTGGTCAGGGCTGACAAACATCTTTTGAGACTGACGATATCATCGGCCTGAAGGTCATTCGCAAAAGCGTCTTTACTGCGGGGTGCTTTGAGTCGGCAATTGATGAAGGAGAGGACGTTGATACTCCTGTAAATGACATTGAACTTTTCGTAGGCCACTCTGGCGGCCAGATCGTCAACCGACGCTTCCCTACCCGATTGAGAATCTTCGTTGCCCTCGTAATCGGTCAGCACGAGAACCGGCAGGGTTATCCCTTTGCTGCGCAACCGTTCAACTGCATCGGTGCTTGAAAGCTCCTCGAAGCGATCATTTGTCAGGACGCAGTCGAACTCTGCGGAAGCCAAAGCCGCGACGGCGTCCCCGAACGATTCGGCGAGAGCGAATTCGATGTCTTCATCGATGCCCAGCAGATGTGACATGATGAAATCGTGGTAGGCGGAATCGTTCTCGATGTGCAGGATTCTGATCATGTCATCTCTAAATTAAGAGTAACGAATCGATGAGGGATACCAGCGGGGAAATCATAACACAGACTCCCGGAACCCGACCACACGGAGACCATCACTATGGGTGCGCGGGTTGTGAGGGCCGGTCTTGAGGCCTCACCGCACGCCAACTTTGTTCGCGCCGACCGCCAGGTTGTTATCGGTGTGAGGATCGCTGTTTTCATTCTCCGCGTCGACGTAGGCAAGGATGTAATAGTTTCTCGCGGGGATGTTTGAGGGC
>CBFCZO010000045.1:0-22475 GCA_965602675.1 uncultured bacterium
GGTGGAGTCGAGCTTCAGCAGGTAAGCGTCATATTGGCCGGCACCTGAGGAGTCGGTGTAGCCGCTGATTACGAAATCTCCAGAGGGAAGCTCGATGACTGCGGTGCCGATGTCGGAGCCTGTGCCGCCATAGGTTTTCTCCCAGACTGGATTGCCGGTGTTATCCAGCCTGACCAGATATACGTCGCGTCCGCCCGCGCCGACGGATGTGGTGAAGCCGACGACGGCGAAGCCTCCGTCTTTCGTCTCGATAACGGCGTTGCCGTACTCGGTACCTGCTCCGCGGACCGGTCTCAGCCACTGGAGGCGCCCATCGGCATCGGTTTTAACGACGAGGAGATCGGTGCCGCCCGAGGCGGGCGAGTAGGTGTAACCGGCAAGGATGAATCCACCATCGGTTGCCGGCCGGACGGAGCGGCAACCTTCGGAGGGGGCGCCGCCGATAGCTTTGGCCCAGATCGCGTCGCTCCCGAGGTCGACATCGGAGACGGCCGTCCTGAAACGCGGCGGGCTCGCGCTTTTGGTCAGCCCCTTGCGATACTCCTCAGCCGCGGCGGCAATCGCCTCGAATATGTGCTGCTTGAAATAGCTGCCTCTCGTTGCGGTAATGATGTTGCCGTCGACGACCGGAGGGATCCTGTTGCCCAGGAACCGCGCGCCGGCGGACTCGTATTCGAACTGATAATCGAGCTCGCCGCAGACTTTGCGCCCATCAATGACGTCCGCCGCGGCCAGCACCCGAACACCGCTGCAGGAAGCATAAATCGGTATTCCCAACTCGCCGGCCTGTTTGAGCAATCTCAGAACATCCTTACTCTGGAGGAAGTCGTCGAAGGCGCGGCGCCCGTAGAAAATCCTGGATGAGGGCATCACTGCAACGCAGTGGAAGCTGGAAACATCGGTGATTTCGGAAACGAGCACGTCCACTTCGATAGCCGTCATGCCTACAAAGCGCCCGAAGGAAGCACACGGCCTGACAGTTTTCTCCACTCCTGCAGTTGTTACCTGCCAACCGTTGAGTTCGAGGTAATCCGTAACATTGAAGCTGCTCGGGCCATAGAGTTGCGCATAAAGCAGAAGAATCCTGTTTCCGGTCTCGATTCCGTCGTTGTCGTCGGCGAACAGCGGGCCGGTCGCCAGAATCGATAGTCCCGCGAGTAGTAAAAGAGAAAGACGCAAGTGGTTCATTGTTCATCCCCTTACGGATCGCACATGTCCCTGGTCGAAGGGAGGAAGATAGTGCGGAATCCAGCACCTCATGTTTTCGAACAGAATTAGACTGCAGTGCGCCCTGCGGGCGACGTAAGCACTGTTACACAAAGTAAACGATCGAATCGGCTGTTCGCCCGCGGCGCGGTTGTGCGAGAGGCGGAAGAACCAACCTTTCCGGTGTCAAGTCAGATCGGAGATGCCGGAAAACTACTTGAGCTCATCGGGCAGCGGCACGCCGGGGAGCTCGACTTCATTGACGATGGAAACGATGAGCCATTTGCCTTCGCGCCTGATCAACTGGATGCTGTCGACGCCGACGTTGGTCGGCAGGTTTTCATCGGACATGAAGCCGGCTCGGTAGACGGCGAAGCAGTGAGCGATGTCGCCGAAGACGAGGGTTTTCATGCGGAGCAGTTTTTCCTCGAAGCCGCGGGTGCTCATGTCCCACTTATCGATGGCGTCCTTGAAGTCCTGAATCCAGCCCTCGAGGTCGAAGACCGTCATCGCGGTCCTGCTCGACCTGAGGACGACGACCGCCTCATCGAGGAAGAGAGGCCTGACGGCATCCCAGTCGGGAAGCATGCCGGGTTCCATGGTGACAAGGCTGTAGAGTTCCGCGACCACCTTTTCAGCTTCCGTTTTGGCATCGTCCTCGGCCGGGACCGCAGGACAGAAGGCCAGATTTAACAAAACCGCCGCAACGAGCAAGAGCCAGGAATTTTTCACCGCCAACCTCCTCGATTTGTATCCAGTATCCGGCATGCCCCTCAGAAACGGGTTTCGAGTGCACCTGATGGAATATGTCAATTTAGCAAGAGAAGCGCAACACTGTATTCAAAATTAGCGTGCAGGGCAGTTTTCACATTGAGGATGACCTTATTGTTACGAACCTGTGTTAAGCTCCAAGCGTATTAATAAACGGGCTTTCCGCAACAGTTGGGAACCGGCGGAGGGGGTAACCAAATCCGGACTCGAACCAGCGGGCCTTTTCGCTCAGAGGAAATTCCTGCGCTGCGCGACTCGAACTTTTTGATTTCGAGGCGGCGAGGCCGGCATAGCTCAAACAGGACTATCTCTCCCTTTTGCAGTTCCCTAATATATATGTGCGAGGGTGAAGAGCGATGATCAGAAGAGTATCCAGATCAATAGTTGTAATCTCCGTTTTATTGGCGCTGAGCACAGTGCCAAGCCAGGTTATTTTCGCGGAGGACGAAGTCATCCCGTTCGATGCGGAACACTGGACAATGCCACCCGGGAGCAATGTTGTCGAGTATATGGACAAGACATGCCTCGTCGGTCCGGCAGTGCTGAATGATGTCGAGTTCGAAAACGGCGTGATCGAATTCGACGTGGCGTTCAAGGGCCTGCGCACCTTCGCCGGTGTGAACTTCAGGGTGCAATCGCAAGGCAACCAGGAGGTCTTTTATCTCCGGCCGCACAAGAGCAGGCTGGCCGACGCGCTGCAGTACACGCCGGTGATCAACGGCATGTCGGCGTGGCAGCTCTACAGCGGAGACGGTTTTACGGCGGCGGTGGAAATTCCGCACAACGAGTGGCTGCACGTCAAGCTGGAGGTCTCGGGAACGCAGGGGCGCGTCTACCTGGGAGAGTCGGAGACTCCCGCGCTGGTGATCCACGATTTGAAGCACGGCGTCAGCAAGGGCAAGATCAGCATTTTCAACCAGGCAAACGAATTGGCACACATAGCCAATTTCAGATGCCGGGAGGACAACTCGATCGATCTGGGCAAGCCGCCGAGGGTATACACACCGCCGGGCTTGATCACTGACTGGGAGATCTCGCAGCCGTTCGGAATTTCCGTGACAGACCGGCAGGTTTACCCGGATACGGAGATCCTGAGCAAGGTCGAATGGCAGAAAGCGGAGAGCGATGCCACCGGTTTGGTCAATGTAAGCAGGTATGTAAGGAAGCCCGGCGCGGAGCCGGTGTTCATCTACGCCAGGACGACGATTGAGTCGGACGCCGAGAAGACCATGTTGCTGAAGTTCGGCTACAGCGACGAGGCGAGCGTGTTCCTCGACGGCAAGGCAATGTTCTACGGCAACAGCGCCTTCACTTCGCGCGACCCGCTCTTCCAAGGCATCGTCGGCCTCAACGACGCGGTCTACCTGCCTTTGAAGAAGGGGGAAAACGAGTTGCTGCTGGTGATAGCGGAGGTCTTCGGCGGCTGGGGCTTCATCTGCCAGGACGGCAACGCCGTTTACCTAGCCGAGGGCATGCGCGAGTTGTGGGACATCCCGCTCGGGCTGAAGATGCCGGAATCGGCCGCGTACGATCCGGCTACGGATGCCATCTACGTCACCAATTACGACACCTACGGGGCGGCGGGCACGCAGTTCGTCTCGAAGATCGCGCTGGACGGCAAGATAGAAGAGCTTCACTGGGCCAAGGGCCTTGTGCGGCCCACGGGGCTGGCTGCAAGCGGCGACAAGCTGTTCGCGGTCGACCGCATGGGCGTTGTGGAGATCGACATCGCCACGGGCAAAATCATAAAGCGCTACGCCTTGCCGCAAGTGAGGTTCGCCAACGACATCGCCATCGCCGCTGACGGGACGATCTACGTGAGCGATTCCTTCGCGGGCGTGATCTACAGCAACGCCGGCGGGGAGTTCTCTGTCTGGCTGCAGGGCGAAGGGATCGGTCAACCCAACGGCCTTGCCTGCCACGACGGCAGGCTGATCGTGGGCAACAACGGCGACGGCCGCCTCAAGGCCGTGGATTTGGCGACGAAGGAAATCACCGTGATCGCCGACATGCGGCCGGGGCTGATCGACGGCATCCAGGTTGACAAGGACGGCAACTACCTGGTGTCGCACTACGAGGGCAGAATATTCCGCATCACTCCATCCGGGGAGATGACAAAGATCGTTGACAGGACAGCCAAGGATTACTACACGGCGGACATCGAGTATGTGCCCGAGAAGGGTCTGCTGATCGTGCCTTCGCTGCAGAGCTTTGGGTTGACCGCATATGAATTGAAATAGCCGCCGGCGCCTCCGAACGCGAAGGACGGAGCGCCCGCACAAGAGATAACCTGCATCAGGGGGATTAGTATGTTTACCAATTCTGCGCTGATTTTGGGTTTTCTGGCTGCCCTTGCGCTCCCTTCCTCTGTTCCGGCCGTCGAGGCCGATGAGATACATTTCGCCGTGAAGGACACCGCAAAATGGAACATGCCTCACAGCGGATTCGAGGTTGTGGACTACAAGGGCAAGTCGGCATTGCGGCTGAAGGAGGGCGACGGCGAGCGGATCGCCTGGCTGAAGGAATTCCGGTTCCAGAACGACATAATCGAGCTGGACATCGCCGCCGTGCCTTCTTTCACGGGGTTGGCATTTCGGGTCCGATCGGACCACATTTACGAGACCGTCTATTTCCGCCCGCAGAATTCGCGTGTCGCGGACCCAGTGCGCCGCAGCCACACGATCCAGTACATCTCAAATCCCGGCTACACCTGGTATCACCTGCGCGAGAAGTTCCCGGAGAAATATGAATCCGGCGCCGATCTCGAGCCGCAGGAATGGTTCCACGTGAAGGTGATCGTAGATGGGAGGAAGGCCGAGGTTTACGTCAACGATGCCGAGCAGCCCTGCCTGGTGGTGGACGAGATGTTCGGCGGTGTGAGCGCGGGTTCGCTGGGGCTGTGGGTCGGTAACAAATCCAGCGGAACGTTCGCGAACCTCAAGCTGACCACGTTGCCGACGGAAGAGAAGGCGCAGGAGGTTTCGTTCACGGCTGAGCAGGAGTACCTTTTCGATATCTTCAAGAAGCGCCGCTCGATCCGGAGGTTCAAGCCCGATGCGGTTCCCGACGAGCACCTGATGAAGATGCTGGAGATCGCCCACAGCGCTCCTACGTCGGGAAACCAGCAGCCGTGGAAATTCCTGGTTACGAAGAACCGCGCGAAGCTGGAGGAGCTTGGCAAGGCAATCGTGGAGCGCAATATAGAGCGGATCCGGGAATCGGGCGACCTGGACGAAGCCCAGTTGGAGCAACGGCGCGAGCAAATCGCCGCCAGGATGGCAGATTACCTCTCCGCTCCGGTTTACGTGACGGTGCTGGTGGACAAGAACAGCCGCTACCCTTCGTATAACGTTTATGACGGCTCGCTGGCTGCGGGCTACTTGCTGATCGCGGCGCGGGCGCTCGGCTACGGCACGGTGTTCATCACCGACGCGATTCCATTCGAGGTCGAGAAGGAGGTGTTCGGGATTCCCGACAACTTCGAGCGGATCTGCATCACTCCCATCGGAGTTCCCGAGAGTTGGCCTGAGCCGCGGGGCAAGAAGCCTCTGGGAGATGTGGTTGTTTTCGAGAGGCTGATTCAGGGTGTGAACTTCGAGGTGCCCGTGACGCGGACTGCGATAGAACTTCCCCTGGAAACGCTCGAGAAATACGTCGGGAAGTATGAACTCAATCCGCAACTGAGTGTCACGATTACAATCGACGGCGGAAGCATCTTCGCGCAAGCGACCGGCCAGCCCAGAGTCGAGCTATTCGCCGAGGCGGAGGACGAATTTTTCCTGAAGGTGATGGACGCTCAGATCAGCTTCACGAAAGACGAAAACGGCAAGGTGGCCGGCTTGGTGCTGCGGCAGGGTGGTAATGAATTCCCGGCGAAGAAGATAGAAGAGGAGCAACCTTAAGCAGTTCGCGCTGGAATCGACCGCGCACCGGACAGCGGACGCCGCCCGGTGCGCTATTGATTTATGTCGAAACACGTGGGACTCCATGCCAAATCGAGCGGTTGATTCCCGGCTTCCGACAAGCGGATTGTGACCAAAGGGCTTTTCAGAGAATTTAACTCTTATATAATCAGCTGTGTCTAATTGGTGGTAGTGTGCAGGTTTCGGGTAGGACATAAATAAGATCATACCTGATAACGGGGGAGCGGAAGCCCAGTGTCATGAAAGTAAATACAGCTATATTCACGCCGTTACTGGCCATGATCCTGATGGTGACCGGCACTGTTACGTACGGCGGGGACAAACCAGGAGATGACAGCAGCGCTTTGCTTATCCCTGAGACGGACGAATCGATCGATATCGACGGAGTGATCGACGATGCGGCCTGGGAAAACGCTCTTGTGGTTGAGTTGAAATATGAGACATCGCCGGGTGAGAACGTCGAACCTCCGGTAAAGACGGTAGCTTTTCTGATCCACGACAAAGGCTATTTATTCGTTGCTTTCAAGGCATACGATCCCGAACCGGTAGCCATCCGGGCGCACTACTCCGATCGCGATTCGATCTTTGCCGACGACAACGTCGGCATCATGCTCGATACGTTCAATGACGAATTGCGGGCATTCGAGTTCGAGTGCAATCCTCTGGGTATCCAGCGTGACGCGATGCGAAACGACGCCGTTCGCCGCGGCGGCGGACACAGGGGCAGCGACAGCTCTTGGGATGCGATCTGGAATTCCGCCGGGCGTATCACCGAGTGGGGCTTCGCGGTGGAGATGGCGATACCTTTCAACGCGCTGAGCTTTCCGCGCGCCAACGGGGACAAGCAGGAGTGGGGCTTTATCGTCACGCGCGCTTACCCAAGGAGCGTGAGCCACAACATCCGCAACGTTCCCGACGACCGCAGCATGAATTGCGAGGTCTGCCAGGCGGCTAAAATAACGGGATTTGTAGGGATCACGCCCGGCAGGAACATTGAATTCAATCCTACGATAACCGGTTTCAAGGCCGATGAATGGGAGGATTTTCCCGACAGCGGCGAGATGGTTGAGGCGGAATCGAAGCTGGAGGCGGGACTGACGACACGCTGGGGGATCACGCCGAATATGATCTTCAACGTGGCGGTGAATCCCGATTTCTCGCAGGTCGAAGCCGACGCCTACCAACTGGATATAAATCGGACGTTTGCTATCCGCTACGACGAGAAGCGCCCGTTTTTTCTAGAAGGGGCGGATTTTTTCAGTACACAGATGAACGCGGTCTACACGCGCTCGATAGCCAACCCGGGCTGGGGAATGAAGATCACCGGCAAGGAGGGCGCGAACGCGCTGGGCGTCTACGTCACGCGCGACGATGTGACTAACTTGGTTTTTCCCGGGGCTGACGGATCGTCATCGGAATTGTACGAGACGGGGACGACATCTTCGGTCTTCCGCTACCGGCGCGACGTGATGAACAGCTCGACAATCGGTTTGTTGTTGACCGACCGCGAGGGCGGCGACTACTACAACCGTCTTTTCGGTTTCGACAGCAATCTGCGTTTGAGCTCCACAGACACGGTCACCTTCCAGGCCCTGGGCTCGAGCACGCAGTACGAGCGGGAGATTGCCTTAGAGCAAGAGCAACCTCTGGATGCGTTCAGCGACTGGGCGCACCAGTTGCGTTACGAACACGATACGCGCGACTGGAATATCTTGCTGGAGCATTCGCGCATGGGAGACGGCTTCAGGGCGGACCTGGGTTTCATACCGCGCGTCGGTTTCCAGAGATATTCCGCTGAGATCGGGCGGACGTGGTACGGCGACAGTGACGACCTGATTCAGATGATGTTTGTCGAGGGCAATTACACGCAGATGGACAATGTTGTGGATGGCGGCTTGCTGGAGCGAGAGTTCCGCGCGATGCTGATGCTGGAGGGGGCGATGCAGTCGTCGTTGTTCTACAATTACCAGCGCAGCCGCACGGTTTACGAAGAGCTTTCAGCCGTGCGGAACAGCCACTCGATCAGGTTGGGTGCGCGCCCCTTCAGTGAGATGCGGGTGAGCCTGAGGGCCTCCGCGGGTGATCAGATCGATTACAGCAACGTGCGCGAAGGCTTCAGGGTGTCGTTCTCGCCGGAGGTATCGATCAACATCGGCCGGCACTTCTTCCTGAACCTCGAGTACGACATCAATCGCATGAGCGTGGACGAGGGCCGCCTCTATTTCACCAACGTGATGCAGACGCGCGCTGTTTATCAGTTCAGCCCAAGGATGTTCTTCCGCGCGATTTTCCAATATGTCGACATCCGCCGCGATCTGACGCTCTACATCGCGGAGGAGGAGGACGACGAAGAAATCTATCCGATCTCCAGGCGGCTGTTCACGCAGTTGTTGTTTTCCTACAAGATCAATCCCAGGACGGTGCTGTTCCTGGGCTACAGCGACAACTATCGTGGTTACATCGACATCGGCCTGACCCAGGTCAACCGCACGTTCTTCATGAAGATCGGCTACGCCTGGATGCTGTAGGCCGCGGCCCTGCAGGATTGTTTAAGACAGAGAAAAGCCCACCGGCAGGGAGCCGGCGGGCTTTGTGCGCTTTGTAATGCCGATTAGGGGTGCGGGTAGGTTGTCTTGTCGGTTTCTGCGTCGTGGCAGGGCTCGCAATCCATTCGGCTGAGGATGTTGGGCTCGTTAAGACCGGCGTCGCCCGAGCCGTGGCAGGCGAGGCAGCCGGTGGCGACGGTGCTCAGCTCATCTCTGCTCTTGAGCTTGCCCTTGATCAGCGCTTCGTTGAGCATGTTGACGACGAAGGTAGCCACGGAACCGCAGAGGCGGCCGCAGCGGTCGGCGCGCTCGGGGGTGAATGCGTCGTAACCGGAGCTTTCGCACCAGCGCAAGACCGACGTGTGGCAAAGAGGTGAATTGGATTCGGACTTCGGCAGTTTTTTTGGAACGTCCCTCAGGGGTTTTTTCGGCGACCATGTCGGCAGCTTGGTCGATTCGTACCAATTGAAGAGCTGGTTGCACATTTTGCGGCGCAGGGCGGTGTCGCCCACGAAAAGGGCAAGAGCCAACGCGCCGCCGTTGAGTGTGCCGCAAGTCGAGCCCCAGAGCTCCACGCCGCCGGCGCCGTAGTGCGACATCTCCCAGGGGAACTGGCTGTAGGGCGCGCCGAGCTTGTCGGCCACGTCCTTGGCGATGCCCACGAGGGTGCCGTACATACAGCCGCGCACGTAGTAGTTTTCGTATGCTTTCTGGGCCGCTGCCTTGGGTTTGATTTTCTTGTCCAGAGGCCAAGGCCATGTTGCTTCCTCAGCCCTGACTGGCGCGCCGAGAGCATAGCCGGTGATGCCGGCGCCAATCGCGGATGCGCCGGCGACCGTCGCGATCTTGAACAATTCGCGACGCGTAGTTTCCTTTTTCATTGCTGTCTCCTGTCTAAATGAAAAGGATTAATCCTTGCCGGTTTCTCCGCGATTCCTCAGGGCCCTGAGAGAAGCAGCCCGCACATTGAACATGTGAATAGCGTGGTTTCAAACGGAATCTTCGGAAAAACCCTCACCCGCGGGCGCCAGTTGCTTTACACTGTTGCATTCCCCTGTACGCCCAAAACGGTTGCCTCAGCTGTTATTTTACGCGTATTGCAGTTTTAATCAAGCTAAAAAATTCCAATAAATTCAAATATATCAACACTTATTCGCGTTTCGACCTTATGTTCTCGATTTGGCGGCGAAATTTCTCCCGCCTGATTCACGGTCGGGAAAGGCCAAAACGGACGTCATCAACCCGGACTTCGATTTCAGCATTCCATAATAAGCTGCCGGTTGGTAATGGACTAACGGGCGTGCCGCTTTCCATCCCGGCGCCCGCTGTTTGTGCTGCACTGATTACTTCGCCCGCACGTTTTCCGATCCCGGTAAACATCGGTCGAGGACAGGTGCAGGAGCGGTAATATTCATGATAAACCTGTCTTTTGCTGTGCTGGACACGGGTGAGTAGCCACCCTATCCTGCAAGCCGAGATGAGCGGGAGATACCAAGTTTGTCTGATGATTCCGGAGGGCTACCAGGGTTCCCTGATCTTCCGCGAATTACTTTTTCTGCTGCGCTCAGCGCTGACATCGCTCGGGCACGACTGCGTGATCAAGGCCAATCAGCTCGATCCGGAGCGGATAAACATCATCATCGGCTACCACCTGCTGAAGCATGACGATTCTCTGTCGGCCTACCGTTACATCCCCTACCAGCTCGAGCAGTTGGGAGCGGAGGGCGGCTGGTATTCGGAAAACGCGCGGAGAATTCTCGAAGGCGCGCTCGACGTCTGGGACTACTCGCTCGAGAACATCGGTTTCCTGGCGGAGAAGGGTATCGAGGCGAAATTCCTGCCCGTCGGCTATCACGAGGACCTGGAGATCATAGATCAAGCGGCGGAGAAGGATATCGATGTGCTGTTTTACGGCAGCATCAACGAGCGCCGTCAGGAGATTCTCGACCGCCTCGGCAAGATCCCCGGCGCCCGCATCGCCAATCTGTCGGCGATCTACGGCAAGGAGCGCGACGAATACATAGCGCGCTCGAGGATCGTGCTCAACATGCACTATTACGAGACGGCGATACTGGAGCAGGTGCGCGTTTCGTTCCTACTCAACAACAGAAGCTTCTTGGTGAGCGAGGAATCCGCCGACAATCCCTATGAGGGCGTGCCGCTCACTTCGGTTCCGTATGAGAAGCTTGCCGAGAGCTGCCGCCACTTCCTCGAGCATCCCGAAAAGATAGAACAGCTGCGGACGGCAACATACGAGGAATTCAAATCCCGTTTTCGAATGGGTGAGCTTCTGGGGAAGATAATTCCGTAATCGCGACGCTAATCCCGGAGGTTTTCGATCACCATTGTGATTTGTTCGGGATCGAAAACTCCTTCGTCGGTTACGAACTGCGTGAAGAGATCGAGGGGCGTGGTCTCGAAATAGACGTTGCGCACGCGTATTTTTTCGTGACTGATGTTTGCCAGCTCCGCCGGATCGCGTTCCCCGATCTGTACCGCCTTGCCCGGCGGTAGCAGCTTGTTGGTGTCGAAGACGACGTAGGCGGGCTTGCCGAACCTTTGCGCAGCCAAGGCCAAGCCGTGCGTGCCGGATTTGTTGACCACGCCGTCGAGGCCGACCACGTCGGCACCGATGACGACGGCATCCGCTTTCGAAACAGCCTCGATCAGTCCGGTATCGGCGATCAGGTCGACATCGATACCGGCGTCGGCCATCATCCGCGCCATCACCAGTCCCTCGTTGTTTGGCGAGGAGATCGACTGAATCACGCGCAGATCCTGTTTTTTTTGCGCCAACTCTGTGAGGACAGCGAGGACGGTCGAGCTGTGGCTGTGGCTGATCAGCACCCTGTAATTCTCCAGCAGGGGGAGAGCGTTGGCGAGGAGGCGGCGGCCGATGCGGTCGCGGTAGAGATCGTTCCAGCGGTTGAACAGCTCCTCCAGCTTGCGGCGGAGCTCTTCCTCCGGCGGGGCAGTGTCGAGGATGAGCACGACATCGTCACAGAGGGAGGTGACGACGCGCATGCTGCCGTGGATGCGCTCGAGGCTGCGGCAGGCATCCTTGAGCAGCTTGATCAGCGCGGTGCGTGAGAAGACCGTGTTTGCCGCTGCTTCTTCCATCAGCGCGGCCGAGCGGATGGCGATCAGGCGGGAGCCGCTGAGATTGTCCTCGAGGAGTTCGTGCAGCCTGTTCTCGAATGCTTCTATTGCATCCTTGTCCATAACCACCCGCTTGCGTCGCCAACTTCCCGCCACTAATATGCGCCGGGGGGGCCGATACGATGATCCGCCGATTGAAGCCATCATACAAGATTTTGACAGCGCTGGCGGCCACTGCGTTGCTGGCAACATCCTGCCCGTCGAGGGTGGAAGATGTCAATGTGCGCGAGGCCGAGGCGAGCGGAATCGACTACAGTTTCGTGGTCTGGAAAATCGAGCTTCCGGAGGAGATGACGGCGGGGGGGGAGATCAGCGTGCCGGTGGAGATTCTCAACAACGGGAAGTCGGCCTGGCCCGACGACGGCGAGCCGTTCTTCCTGTCGTATCACTGGAAGCACCCTGGCGGCCAGTTCAACCGCGAGATGTTCTGGGGAGAGCGCACGCTGCTGCCGGGGCCTGTGGGGCCCGGGGAGATCGTTGCTGTGGAGATGAAGATAGCCGCGCCGTCGCAGGCGAAATACTATGACATCACGATAGATATAGTCCGCGGCGCGAGCCTGGAGCGGGAGGAAGTTTTCTGGTTTGAGGAGGGCGGCTGGCCCACTTTCAACAAGAGGATGAAGGTGAGCGGGCAATGAGCGGCACGCGGGCGGTCGACATAGTCAAGCGCATGGTTGCGTTCATGCGCGATCCCTTTTCGTGGGCGGTCGCGGCTGCTCTGGCGGTGGGGCTGATTCTATCGTTCCAGGCGAAGCTGCCGGTGGATGCCGACCAGTTTGCCGAACCCGGCAACGAGGGGAAGAGGGTGGAATATCGCCTGCCCATCGGTTCCTACAGCGGTCCGGTGCTGATCGAGCTGGAGCACGGTGCGGCGGCGGCGGGAGCGAGGCTGATAATCCGCGCGGGCAACATGGAAGCGGCCGAGGGATTTCTGCCCGCCAGCCGCGTCGGGACGAAGCGGTTCCTGCTCTACCGCGGCGCGCTAACCGGCGGGGGCGTGATAACAATCGAGTCGGCCGGGCCGGCAGATATGGAACTCGGGCAGGTGATCACGAAAGCGACGGTTCGCTTCCCCAAGGCGGGATACTGGCTGTTTCCTGATCCGCTGGTGTGGGCGGCGTTGGTTGTGCTGGTGGTGCTGCTGGGCACGGCGGCGGCGGTGATATGGCCGGTGCGTTCGCTGCAGCGCGCCTGCTTTGCGGCCTTCGCAGGGCTGGCGGTTCTTACGATTCATTTCCTGGGAATGGGCTTTGCGGCGAGGCTGGCGTGGACGACGCCGGCTGCGCTGGTTCTGCTGATGATTGCCATGGTTTTCAAGATGGTAGTGCTGGAGCGTTCGTAAGCTTGTGAACTTGAGCAGCATTTAATCACTGCCTATTAATTATAAATACAGTTATAATATAACCCATATTTATTCCATTTATTGACTTCTACAAAAATCAGCCCTAAAATATACCGCAAATCAAGAGCAACTCCGGCCGCACGAAGAATCGCCGTCATCGAAGGCCGTTGCCGGCCACCTCCGCGGCAGGCGCATAAAACGGAGGCAGCGATGGATGGGATATCAGTGGGGAATCCTTTCAGAACTTTCCTAAGAAGCGTTGCGATAATCGGTCTCGCCTTCCTGATCCAGCCTTCAGCAGCCGCGCAGGAGAAGTATTTCCGTTGGCTGTCGCAAGATGCGATATCGGGGCGGATCGACTCGGCTGCGGCGTTCGACGGCGAGCGCAATGAGATAGTGCTGACCTGCGGCTGGGACGGGGAGGCTTTCATCAGCGACACGTGGATATGGGACGGCAAGGAATGGATCGAATATGCAGGCTCGCAGCCGACGGTCCGTGCGGGCCACGCTTCGTGCTACGACAGCGTTCGTAAGCAGGTTCTGGTTTTCGGCGGCAGGAGCGATCCCGATTACCTGAACGACATGTGGGCGTGGAACGGAGAGGTTTGGACCAGCAGCACACCCACGGGGCCCTCGCCCCGCAGCGGCCACTCGATGGTTTTCGACACTGCGCGGGGCGTGGCGGTGTTGTTCGGCGGCAGGGACGACGGCGGCCCGCTTGGAGATACGTGGACGTGGGACGGCACGGCCTGGACGGAGCTTACGCTTACGGAAAGCCCGTCGTCCCGCTGGGGCCACGCGGCGGCTTACGATCCTACCCGTGACAAGGTCATTCTCTACGGGGGCGAAGACGGCACAAACGAGTTGGCGGACACCTGGGAGTGGGACGGCACGGCCTGGACGCAGGCGGCGGGCGGCGAATCGACATCGCCCGCGGACACTGCGCCTGCCGCGGGCCCGGGATACGCGATGTTCCACTTCGGGCAGACGGGGCGCTTGCTGTTGAGCAGCGCGGGTAATTTATGGGAATGGAGCGGGAGCGCCTGGACGCTTGTGCATGAGAACGCTGGAGGCGATCCCGCGGCGATCTCGGGGCACGTGGTGTGCTATGACTCGAACCGCGACGAGGCGATATCGATCGGCGGCAGCGACGGCAGCAGCTACCTCAGCGATACGTGGCTTTGGAACGAGGCGGAGTGGCAGCGGTTGAGTTACGTCGAGCCTCCGCGGCGGCGGAAACACGCGATGGTTTTCGACACCAATCGAGGCGTGGTGATGCTTTTCGGCGGGAACGCGCACGCCGACGTAGCGCTGGGCGACACATGGATATGGGGGCGAGACGGCTGGGAACGTTTGGAGGGCGAGGCGCCTGATCCGCGCCGGGATCACGCCATGGCTTATGACGGCAAGCGCAAGCGGGTGGTTTTGTTCGGCGGCCGGGGCACGAGCGATCCGCTTAACGACACTTGGGAATGGGACGGTCGCAGATGGGCACTGAAGACGCTGCTTGGACCCGCGGCGCGATACGGCCACGTGATGACCTACGACAGCAAGCGTGAGGTGACGGTGGTTTACGGCGGGCTCGACGGCCTGGGCGGAATAGGACCCGGCGCGGTGCTCACCGACACTTGGGAGTGGACGGGCAGCCTGTGGACCAAGAAGAGCGATGTCGGCCCGTCGCGGCGCAACGGATTAGCGATGGTATTCGACGGGGTGCGCGAGCGGGCTGTGCTGTTCAACGGTTTCGAGACCTGGGAATGGGACGGCAGCGACTGGACGCTCGCCGCGAACGCCGGCCCCCCGCCACGCAGCGGCTTTCAGTTGGTATGGGACTGCTCGACGAAGAGGGCGGTGCTGCACGGCGGGCACGACGGCATCAACATTTTGAGCGACGCTTGGGAATGGGACGGGGCGCAATGGCGGGAGTTGCGCGGCGGGGCGCAGGTGATGTTCCACCAGATGGCGTACGACAGTATCCGCAACCTGACGCTGATCTTCGGCGGGGAGGGATCGTTCGACACGGTTCCGCTACGAGAGACCTGGCTCTATGGGCCGATCAACACCAAGCGCAGCGACGGCTCGGACTACGACGGCGACGGCGACAGCGATCCGGCGACGTTCAATCCCTCCTCCCGCTACTGGGACATCCACGATATCTTCCGCAGGCGGTTCGGACAGGTGGGCGACATTCCGGTACCTGGGGACTACGACGGCGACGGGCGGACCGACCTGGCTGTTTACCGGCCGCGCAACGGGCGTTGGACCGTCAGGAATCAGTTCACGATCAAAAAATTCGGAGAAGAAGGCGACATCCCCGTTCCCGGCGATTATGACGGCGACGGGGTGACGGATATCGCGTACTTCCGCCCTTCGGAAGGCAAGTGGTACATCAGGGGCCAGTCGAGCATCAGACTCGGGCGCGAGGGTGACATCCCCGTGCCCGGGGATTACGACGGCGACGGGAAAACCGATCTGGCGGTGTTCCGGCCGTCAGCGGCCCGCTGGGTGATCCGCAACCAGCCGAATATCAGCTGGGGCCGCTCAACCGATGTGCCGGTGCCAGCGGATTACAACGGAGACGGGAGGACCGACATAGCAATCTTCCGACCCGGCAACAACCGCTGGCGTGTGAGGGGAGTTTTCAACGTGAAGTTCGGCAAGGCGGGAGCGACTCCGGTTCCTGGAGACTACGACGGCGACGGGGCAGTCGATCTGGCGGTGTTCGACATAAGGACGAACAAGTGGATCATCCGCGGGCAGAATAAGATCGTCTTCGGCGAGGCAAGCGACTTGCTGCTCAACAGCGGGAGGTGATCAACGCCGCTTGACCAGGAGGATTTTCGCCTCGATCCGCACTTCTCCGCGCAGGACGATTACGTTCACCTCGTCCCCCGGCTGTAAGGAGCCGAGGGCGGTGGTGTAGTCGTGGATATTCTTGATCTCTTTATCACCGAATTGCACGAGGATATCCCCTGCCTGGAGCCCTGCTATCGCAGCCGGGCTGCCCGTCATAACCGACTGGAAGCGATAGCCGTCGCCCTGGAAGGAGAAATCGGGGACGGAGCCGAACCAGGGTCGCGGCCCGCGGCGACGCTGCCCCCGCGGGGGTTCTGGATCCTTGACTTCTACGAACGCCGGGCGGTTTTTGAGGCCGTCGACCGCGCGAATGTTGTCGGCGACGAAGCGGGCGATGGTCGCTCCGCCACGGGAGTTGATCTTGTCCCAGTCGTCGCTGGGGCGATGGTAGTCGGCATGAACACCGCTGAAGAAAAACAAGACGGGGATTTTCTTGAGGGTGAAGGCGGCGTGGTCTCCCGCCCCGAGGCCGCTCTTGTCGAGAATCAGCTTGAGGCCGTAGGGCCGGTTCGCTTTCTCGAGCAGTTCGGGGAACTCCTGCGCGGTGCCTGCGCCTCCGACCAGCAGGCTGTCGTTGCGAAGCCTGCCGATCATGTCCATGTTAAACATGGCGACAATCTTCTCACGCGGGAACGGCGGGTTGTTGACGAAGTAGGTCGAACCCAGCAATCCCATTTCCTCGGCAGCGAAGGCGACGAAACAGATGGTCCTGCGCGGCTCCCTGAGGCTGAGGCTCATCATTTCCGCAATTTCGATCAGGCCTGCCACGCCGGAGGCGTTGTCGTCGGCTCCGTTGTGAATGCTTCCGGCGAGGTCGGGCGACATGGAGTTTGTGTGACCCAGGCCGATGTGGTCGTAGTGCGCCCCGACGACGATGATTTCATCCGCAACTTTGGGATCGGAGCCCTTAATCAAACCCAAGACATTGGCCACGCGGCGCCGCACCGGCTTGACGTCGACATTGAGCGCGATGCTGGCACCCTCGATGATTTTGGAGCGCGGATGCAGATCCGCATCGATGCTTTGCTGTAGTTCGCGCAGATTGACGCCTGCGCTCTGCAGAGCGGTATCGACGGGGGCAAGAGCCGCCATCACGGCATGTATCCCCATTTCGGCGACGCTGTAGGATTCCGTCAACTCCGGGAGCTCATCGACTCCGGCGGCCTCGAGCTCACGGTGGTGCAGGGGTCCGCGGACGATGATCAGAGCTGCTGCGCCGTGTTTGCGCGCGTTGAGCACCTTTGTCTGAATCTGCGCGTGCTGGGTGTCGGCGGTACCGTCGAAGGGGCTGTCGACGTCGTCGCGTTGAGGCTCGAGGGCCATGATCAAGGCGACCTTGCCCTTGACGTCGATTCCCTCGTAATCGTCATAATCCGCCTCGGGCGCGGTGATGCCGTAACCGGCGAAGACGAGCGGGAGATTGTCCGACGAGGCGCCCCCGAAGCTGACCGGGACGTATTGCTCGCCCAGCGAGAATTCGGTTTCGGATTCCCCGGAACTGATGGTAAACAGGTTATCGGGCTCGAAGCGGCTGCCGACGGTGATGGTGAGATACTGATAGTAGTTGGCGTCGCCGGTGGGAATAAGGCCCGCCCGCTGAAATTCAGCCCTGATGTAACGCGCCGCCTGCTCCATTGACGGCGTGCCGTTGCCGCGACCTTGGAGGGCGTCGGAGGCAAGGAACCTGACATGATCTATGTATTCCGCAGAGGTGATCTCCTGCTTCTGGGCGGTTGCGCAAGCGGAGAGCAGGCCGGCTACGGCGAGTAGACCTGCTGCGAGGTATCTGAAGGCATTCGGCATTTTTCTACCTCAGTGGTTTTTCCAGATATTGTGTGAGTCCGATTATAAGATGCAACCTGCGGTGGGTCAAACGGATTGAGCCGCATTCGCACATTGCCGGTGCGTGCGTTGCGGCGGCGATCAGTCCGCAGCGGTTATTTGGTGATGCCGAGCCTGCGGCGCACGTATGGGACGAGGCCGCCGGCTTCGATGATCTGCATGACTTCCTGCGGTGGCGGCGGAAAATTGAAGGTTCCGCGCGGCGTGAGAATCTCGCCTTTTTCCAGATCGATTGTCACCCGGTCGCCGGGTTGGAGTGCGTCGACGGCTCCGGGGCACTCGGCGATCAACAGCCCCTGGTTGAGGGCGTTGCGGAAGTAGATACGCCCGAATGTGCGTGCGATGACGCCGCCGAGCCCTTTGGCTACGAGGCAGACTGCGGCCTGCTCGCGGCTGGAGCCGCATCCGAAGTTTTTGCCGGCTACGATGACATCGCCGGGTTTCACCTGCTTGACGAACTGAGGGTCGAGGTCTTCGAGGGCATGCTCGGCCATCTCCGCCGGTTCGGTGATCGTGTAGGTGTACTTGCCGGGGAAGATGACGTCGGTGTTGATGTCGTCGCCGTACTTGAAGACGCGTCCGGTTATTTTTTTCTCCATGGCGTCGCCTCTCAGCTTAGGAAGTCGCGCGGATCGGCGATGTGGCCGGCCAGCGCGGAGGCTGCGACCGTCGCCGGGCTGGCGAGGTAAATTTCGGCATTGCGGTTGCCCATGCGGCCGCGGAAGTTGCGGTTGGAGGAGCTGATGACCTTTTCGCCGTCGCAGGGGATGCCCTGGTGGGCGCCCATGCACGGTCCGCAGCCGGTGTTCATGATGATAGCGCCGGCCTCGGCGAAGGTCTCGATGATGCCGCTGCGCAGAGCCTGGAGGAAGATCGGCCTGCTGGCGCAGTGGACCTGCATCCTGACGCCGGGGGCCAGCTTGCGGCCCTTGATGATCGAAGCGGCGATCTCGAGGTCCTCCAGGCGGGTGTTGGTGCAGGAGCCGAGGAAGGCGATATCGATGCGCTCGCCCGCGACCTGGGACACCGGCGAGACGTTGTCGACCGAGTGCGGCCTGGCCACCTGGGGCTCCAGCGCGGTGACGTCGTATTCGAAGACGCCCGCGTATTCGGCGTTGGGATCGCTGCGGACGATCTTCGGCTCGATCTTGGCCACTCCCTCGATGGCGGCCATCGTCTTGTCGTCGGCGTAGAAGTAGCCGTTCTTGGCGCCGAACTCGACCGCCATGTTGGTCATCACCATGCGGGAGGCGATGCTCATCGCGTCGGCCAGCGGGCCGCCGAACTCGAGCGCCTTGTAGAGGCCGCCGTCGGCGCCGCCGTCGCCGATGATCCTCAGCATCAGGTCCTTGCTGTAGACGCCCCTGGGGAAGCTGCCTGAGAGCTCGTAGCGCAGTGTCTGCGGCACCTTGAGCCAGAGCTCGCCGGTGGCCCAGATGGCTGCAACCTCGGTGCGTCCGATGCCTGAAGAGAAGCAGCCGAAGGCGCCGTAGGTGCATGTGTGGCTGTCGGAGCCGAGCACGAGGCCGCCGGGCACGGCGAAGCCCTCCTCGGGCAGAACCTGGTGGCAAATCCCCCGCCCCATCTCGTAGAAGTGGGCGACGCCGAAGCGCTCGACGAACTCGCGCGCGGCGGCGTGGTTGGCGGCGTGTTTTTCGTCGGATGGCGGGACGGCATGATCGAGGACGATGACGCAGCGCTCCGGGTGGACTACCTTCTCGGCGCCGATCTTCTTGAAGGTGTTGTAGATCGGGCCGGTGTTGTCGTGGCTCATGACGAAGTCGGGCTTGATCGTGAGTATCTCACCCGCCCTGGCGTTGCTCTTGCCGGCGTGCGCCGCGAGTATCTTTTCTGTGAATGTCATGCCCATAATCGCATCCCCTTTTCCGGCAGTAATCTAGCAGAGTTCGAATCTCCCTACAATTGATTCTCTAACCATTAAATTCTTCTTTTTGTAATACATAATTTGTATAATACATCGACACTGGAGAATGTGATGAGAGCCACCTGTTTATACTCGCTTTCAGATTATTACTCCGCCGAAAAACCTCTCATAGATCCTCAACAGATACCGATAGGCATCTCGGCGATAGCGTCCAGCCTTCGGGAGGAGGGTCATGAGGTCGGTTTGATGGTCCTGACCCCGGCGTCGAGGACGGAGGAGTTTCTCGAGGCGGCAATCTCAGAGCAGCGTCCGCAGTTGTTTTGCCTCACGGCAGTCTCGAGCCAGTATCCGGCAATGCGCGAGGCGGCGGCCGCGATCAAGCGGATCGATCCGTCGATATTCACGGTCCTGGGCGGAGTGCACGCCTCGCTGAATCCCGAAGAAGTGATATCGAATCATGCAATCGATGCGCTCTGCATCGGCGAAGGCGACCACGCGGTGAAGGAGCTCGCGCGGCAGTTGGCCGCGGGCAGGCGGCCGTCGGGAATCAACAACCTCTGGCTGAAGGACGGCGACGGCAGCGAAATCGAGCGGAACGAGCCCGCCCCTTTCATCAAGGATCTCGACAGTCTGCCGACGATCGAGCGGCGCATATGGAGGCGTTGGATCGCCGACTGCGACGGCCCGCAGTACGTCGTGGTCGGCCGCGGCTGCCCCAACAACTGCACCTACTGCACCAACCACGCCCTCAGGCGCATGGCTCCGGGGCGCTACATCCGCTTCCGCTCGCCGGGCAGGATCATCGACGAGATCGAGGAGATCGTCTCCGAGTTCGGCGGGGTGAAAGAGATCTACCTCGAGGCGGACACCCTGGCGATCGACATGGACTACACATTCGACCTGCTCTCGTCATTGGCCGAATTCAACGATTCGCTGGCGGAGCCAATTGAATTCGGGACCAACCTGGCGCCGATGAAGAACGTCGTGACCAACAAGGAGTTGCTCGACACGCTGCAGCGGGCGAACTTCCGTTACATCAACATCGGGCTGGAGTCGGGCTCCGAGCGCTTGCGGCGGGATGTGCTGAAGCGGCCGCACTATTCCAACGAGGCGATCATCGAATTCTGCCGAGAGGTGCGTGAGCGCTCGATCGACGTCCACCTCTACATGATGATCGGCCTGCCTACCGAGACGCCCGGGGAGTGGCGCAAGACGATCGAGGTGGCGCGCTGCTGCCGCCCGACCGATGCCCGCCTTTCGATTTTTTATCCCTATCCGGGCACGGAGCTCCACCGGACCTGCGAGGAGAAGGGATTGATGAAGCGCAAGGCGATCCGCCCCGACAGGGAGAGAAAGCGGCCGGCGTTGGCGCTTAAGGAGTTCCCGCCGCGGAAAGTTCAGCGCGAATTTATCCTCTTCTTCTACAATTTCTACAGGGGTGAGATGTCGTGGTTCGCGCGGGTGAGACGCTCGCTGCGCGCTGCGATCAGCTCACGGCCGGCCCTCGACAAGCTCTACAAGGGCTTCGTGCCGAAGCTGAAATCGCTGCTGAAGCGCGGAAAGAGGTGAAGCGGCGGGCGAGGCCGCTTGTTTACCGTCGCCGTGCTTTTCTTATTTGCCCAGGACCCACTTGAAGGGATCGAACATGACGAAGTCGATGTGGTGCAAGACCCAGCCTTCGGGCGTGCGGGGGTGCTTATCGCCCTCGGAGCTGTGGAAGGCGACCATGTTGCAGATCTCGACGGGTATGCCGTGCTCCCAGCAGAGCATCGCGCCGAGGACTGGGTGGCGGACCACCCGTGCGGTATCGCTCTTGCGCCAGCCGCCCCGGCCGTCGGGCACGATCTCGACCAGTTTGCCGACGTCGAGCAGGATGGCGCCGGCGATAATGTGGTCGAGGTTGAGCGGGAGCAGGTCGCCGTAGGTCTCTTTGAGTATATTGGCGGCGGCAACGGCCAGCTTGACCATGCCCTGGGTCTTCTGCATGAAGTTTGCGCCGGTGTCGAGCAGGAGGGTGAAGGGCAGTCGATCGAGATCGTCGCGCGTCTGGAGGCCGCCGAGTTCCATGGCGCGCTTCCAGGCGGCGGCGGTCTTGCGGCGAAGTACCTCGTCCTGTATCAGATCGAACTCGGGAAAATAATCGCTGAGCAGTTTGACGGTGTCTTCCATAATCGCTTCCCCCAAAGGCTGAGAGGGAAGTATGCCATGCCCTGTTGACGGGGGCAATTAGGTAGTGGGCAGCCGCCGAGGGAGGTCGATGCACGTGTATTGAGGGAAGAGAATCCTGACAGAGAGTAATCGAAATGGGCTCTAGACGATGTTGAAGGTCTTGGGTTTGGAGTGTTTGAAGATACTGCTGAGAAGCTGTCTGAAGTGCTCCAGCGCGCCTTCCTTGTCGTAATACTCGTCGGCGCCGGTGCGCATTGCTTCTAAGGCGACATTGCGGTCCCCTTCACCTGTTAACATGATGAAGGGAATGCGGCTGAACTTACTCCGCACAACGCGGAGGAGCTCGAGGCCGTCCATCTCGGGCATGCGCAGGTCGCTGATCACGCAGTCGAAATTATTGCAGCGCAGCTTGGAGAGACCTTCGGAGGCGGAAAATGCCCATTCGATCTCGATGTCGGGACTCAGACTGGTTAACGCGGCCTTGGTCAATTCCAAGTCGTTCTCGCAGTCATCGATGTGCAGCACTTTAATCAAGAAGCACCCTCTGTTTCTCGTCCGGCCCTACGGGCCGGTATGTCTGCGCCAACGATATGTCGCTCCGGACAGTTGCCAATCATGCAGGCTTACTCCCCCCCCGGGCTGAAAGGCTCATTTACTCCATTATCTGCCTTTCACCTATACATAATTGCTAAAGTGCAAAAAACGGCAAAATAATTGAGGAATATCGAAAACCGCGGTAGTCGGACCGATGGGAGGGGGGGACGTTACGGCGGTGA